>SLSZ01000127.1 GCA_007130125.1 Bacteroidales bacterium | reverse complement strand
TCCTTGTTTTATTGCTTTTAGCATTATTTTTGTAAGCTTAAGTATTACGTAATAAAAAATATATTTTTATGAATAAAAAAATCAGATTATATCCTTTTTTGGCTTTATTATTATTTTTTTCATTTCCGGAATTTATAAAGTCTCAAGGTAACAAAGAGGTTGAATGGATGACTATTGAAGAGGCTGTAGAAAAAACAGAAGAAGAACCCCGAAAAATATTTGTTGATGTTTATACAGACTGGTGCGGTTTTTGTCGTCGCATGGAACAAAATACTTTCTCGCATCCTGTCATCATAGAACTTCTAAACAAAAAGTTTTATCCTGTTAAGCTAAATGCCGAACAAGATGAACCTATTGTTTTTCAGGGGCATGAATATATAAATGAGAATCCCGGCCAGGCCAGGTCAGCTCACAACTTTGCCATTGCAATATTGCAGGGGCAAATGAGTTATCCTTCAATAGCTTTCTTTGATGAGGAGCTGAATCTTATTACAGCTATACCCGGGTACAGGCCGCCTGAAAATCTGGAGCCTATACTTATGTTCTTTTTTGAAGAGGAATACAAAACAAATCCAAACCTGGAAGAATATATGGAAGGGTTTAATGGCAAGGTGAAATAATAAAAGCCTTGGATTTGAATAAATTAGCTTTCCAGCGTATTTTTATACACGTCAATTACTTTTGATACCGTGCTTTCCCTGCTGTATTTTTCTATGACTTGTTGTCTGATTTTTGCAGGGTCAAAATTATTGTAACTTTCGATCATCTTTTCCATAGCCCCGGCTAACTCAACATGGTCTTCCAGCTCAACAAGGTAGCCGTTTTCTTTGTTTACTATTTCTTCCGGGCCACCGGATTTGGTTGCAATTATCGGCCTGCCTGTTGCCATAGCTTCTATATAAACAACCCCAAAAGCTTCAAATCTGCTGGCTAGAACAAATGCGTGTGAGTTTTGCATATGAGCGACTACCTGCTCACGTGTCAATTTACCTGTAAAGTAAATATCTTTTTCCACCCCTAACTCATAGGCCAGGGATTTTAGTTTTGTCATTTCACTTCCGGTACCTCCAATTCTTAAAACTACAGGTGTAGAACGGTTCTTTTTTAGGATGCTGAATGCCCTTATTAGAACATCCATTCCTTTAACATGTTCAAGATGGCTAAGGCTTGAAAATATAAAAGGTTTATCGGGAATTTGTTTATCAGGCAGTGTAAAAGTACCGGTATTTATGAAGTTTGGTATTTTAACCATTTTTTCTTTCGCTGAAGGCTCCATTTCTGTTAGTACTCTCTCAAGCTTATTACTTACCAATATTACTTTTCGTGCTTTTTTTAATGCTTCTGATACAACTGTATGGTAAAATGGTTTTATGCGGCTTTTAGCAATAGGGTTGTTTTCAACAAAAATACTGCGATGTTCAGTTAGAACGTAAGGAACCTTATATCTTTCACAGATTATTGAAGCAGCTAAACCTGCCCATAGAGAACTATGAACATGGATCAGATCCGGTGCTCCATGCTTCTTTACATATTTACCAAATAAATATGATAATTTCTTTGCCCAGGGACGAATATTGTGTTTTTCCGTTAAGGGATATTTATAATAAATAGCCCTGTATACATCAATATTGTTTTCAGTTGTTTTTTTCAAACCTTTTTTTAACAGGCTTAAATCTGCTACAACATCCCTTATGCCTTTAATTCTTAATGACAAAACATCAATATCAATACCTGCATTAGCAATAGCTTCTGATTGTTCCCTGAAAAAAGAACCTTTGTCAGGCGGATACCACGATGGTAATACTAATACTTTCAAAATTAACTGGATTTAAGTTTATTATCATGAATATATGCAAGCCGAAAATACCAAACCAAACAATACCCGGCAATCAAAAAGCTTGCTGCCGAAAATAATACTAACCCCGTTTTTAAACTGCTATAATAAACCCCTATTGATAATGCAGCTAACTTCAATACAAAACTAATAATTTCAATAAACATTGCTTTTTTTTGTTTTCCGAAAATATTGGGCAGGAAAGACAGTGGTGAAGCTAAAAAAGCGATTAATAACCAGGGCAAAATGATTTGTACCAAAACACCCGACCCATACCATTCCGGTCCAAATAAAAAGCCAAAGATAGTAGGGGCAAAAACAAATACAACAATGAAAGGTATAATTACTAATAGAACAATCGTTTTGATGGTATCTTTTAACAAAGGCATGATTTTTTGGTTTGAATTGACCTTGACAGAAATGTTTTGGTAAAGCACTTGCTCTACTGATACTGAAAATAAAGATAAGGGTATAAATACCATGCTGTAACCCAGGGAATAAAGGCCTGCCTGATGGGTTGAAAAATACCTTGAAAAAGCAAATATTGGCAATCCTGCTGATATTGAATTGCACAAAATATGAAACATCGTAAACTTTGGGAAGAAAATGTATTTAATAAGCATTTCTTTGATTCTGCTTATTGATAGCAATCTTAACCACTTTTTGTTATTTAACTGAAATCGTGCAAATAAAAATATGGCTGACATCATTTGCCCAAATAAAGTACCGGCAATCAAACCACCCCCGCCTACCTGAAAAAATCCGCCACCCAGTTTCACCCCCGAGCTGCTCAAGCTCTGGACTATCTTACTTACTGCCATAGAACGATATATTTTATGCCTGTTCAATATAGAGGTCATAACATGAAATACCGAAAAAAAGGCTATCGAAAAAGGAAGAAGATAAATCCAGGGATATAAGTTAGGATCTCCCAAAGTATATGAAATGCTCTTACCAAAAAAGATGGTGATCAGCATGGTAATAAACCAGAATGCAGCTATTAACATAAGGCAAAAACCCGTAATATTTATAGCATTGACATTCCTTGACGGTAACATAATTGCTAACTCGTATTTCCCTGTTGCAAATACTGAGAAAATCATTACCATATTTGAAAATAACCCCAGGGTTCCGAACGCATCAGGTGTGTATAGCCTTGAAAGCACAGGATATATAAGGAAAGGGATGACTTGCGCCAATGTTGAACCCGAAAACAACATTAGCACATTTTGTACAATATCATTTTTGAATATCTTTTTGAAACGTGCTTTTAACATTTAGAAGGTCGAATGATTTTTACAATAATGGCAAATTTATCATTTAATCTTTTGAAATTGTTACAAACAAACAAAAATAAATAATATTCATGCATTTTTTTAATTCTTTACCAGTCACCAGTGATTTATTTATCATGTTTAAATTTTGGAAGTTGCATTTTATATCCAGCCTTTTAATAAATATTTTAATAGAACCCTGTTAATTATTAATGAAAAATTTTTTACCTTTGCACAACCAAAAATGGTGGATGTAGCTCAGTAGGTTAGAGCATCAGATTGTGGTTCTGAGGGTCGTGGGTTCGAGTCCCATCTTCCACCCAAAAGCAGCCCTGATAGCAAATCAGGGCTGCTTTTTTTAATCTGCCACTTCAGTTTTCAACATTAAGTATTAATTGCAACAACTTCTCCCGGTTAGCGTATAATTAAATAATAAATACTTGGTGTATTGTTCTTTAAAAAATGTATATTTTAGCAAATAAGAGTTTTTATTTATATTTATTATAAAAGAATACTAGTTGCTCGAAAAAAAACATGTATTTTTGGTTTAATAAAAGAGCTATACAATGCCAAATTATAAGCCTTAGCTTGTTTAGTATTTTAGACATTAAAATACAGCTTGAGTAACAGAATTGGATCAAGTTTAAATTTAAACGATATACCGATGAAAAAATATTTAGTTTTAACTTTGATAATATGTGGCATATTGTCAAAAGTTATAGGCCAGCAGCCTTCCCATGCTAATCAAACCATTATAAATGATAAAATTGAAAAAAGTGCTTTATTATACGAGTATATTTATGATTTAGTCGGTAAAGGAAAGAGTGAAGTAATATGGTCAGAAGATTTTGACGGTGAGATTCCAGTTGACTGGCAGATGGTTGATAATAATGATTTTTGCACTTTTCAACATACATATGATGCACCGCAAGGCCAGTTTTCGGGAGGTGTCCTTCCGCTTCAATCTACTACTTCCGATAATGGCTTTGTAATAATTGACAGTGATCTTTGTAATAGCGGTAATGAAGGTGACTATCAATATGTTGACGCCTTTTTGCAGTCTCCTGCAATTAACCTTTCAGATCATCAAAATGTCGTTTTAAGTTTCGAACATGCATTCCGTTATCTGCATTCCAATGATGAATCTCCAATACAGGTACTTGTCAGTACTGACAACGAAAATTGGGTATCATATGATGTAAGGAATGGTGTTCAGTCAAATCATATGAGTCCAAATCCTGTTTATCAGGCAATCAATATATCTGAAATAGCCGGAGAAGAGGAGTCGGTTTGGATCAGGTTTCATAAATCCGAAGTAACTCACTATTACTGGATGATTGATGATGTGAGTCTTGTAGCTTTTGCTGAAAGTGACCTCATAATTGAAAACGTAAACTATGGCGGGTATAGTAATATCCCGGGCGGGCAACAACAACCATTAGATCTTTCGGCTACGATCTTTAACGATGGTTCAATTAATATAGATGATGTTATGGTCCATGTTGATATCAATGATCGTCTGTTTAATGAGAGCAGTAGTGAAGCGTTAGTAGGTCCTGGTGAGAAAAAAGAAATATTTCTTGAAGAAACATTTTTGCCTGAATATAAAGGTGAGTATAATATGATATTTTCTTTTAGCTACGATCTGTTCGATGATGAATTAGGAATGTATGTATATGAAGATTCATTTTGGGTTACAGATAGTATTTATTCAAGAGATGACAACTCATATACAGAGGGCATATCAGCTGATGCCGGCATGCCTTTTATAGTGGGAAACCGGTTTGATTTTACTTTTCCCGTTGAGGCAACTTCCCTGGGATTAGTATTACACCATCAAACTGATCCTGGCGCTATAATAAAAGGTGTTCTTTATGAAATTGATGGTGACGATTTTATAAATGTAGCTGAAACATCCGAATACACTGTTGAAGAGCCAGATATTCCAGAAGACTATACCGAAGATCCTGTTAGTGTGGTTTTATCGTTTGAGGGATCCATTGAGCTTGAACAGGATAAATCGTATATTGCGGCAATTGAATATATTGGTGTTGATGATGATGCTGTTATTGCCGGCACAACCGGGATCACTCAGCCGGCAGGAGCTTCTTTTATGTTTTATGATGGAGAATGGCATGAAGAAACAATAACCCCTCTGATAAGATTGTTTTTAGGCAACAATCAAGCTGAAGGTAATATATTGCTTGATTATACTACAATAGATGCCACATGTGGAGTTGCTAACGGATCGGCTAAGGTTTACCCTCTTACCGGAACACCTCCGTTTTCTTTTGAATGGAACACACAGCCTGTGCAAAATACTCAAACTGCAACTAACCTGGCAGAAGGTACTTACGAAGTTACAGTTACCGATTATATTGGTTATGAAGCTACCGTTGAGGTTGAAATAATAGATCTTGGAGGAGTTACCCCTGAAGTTGATTATAGTATTAATGAACCTGCCGGTTGCGGAAATTCAGACGGAAGTATAATTATTGATCCTCAAGATGAATATGATTATTTATGGTCAACAGGATATACCGGTAAAGATCTGGAAGATATTTCAGCCGGCACGTATATGGTAACAATTACTGAACAAGAAGATAAGTGTACTCTGGAGTTATTGTTCTATGTTGATGATTCTGATGCCGCTGAAATCTTATCAGATATTACTCATGTAAGATGTTTTGGCAATTCGGACGGCTCTATTGCCCTATCGCTTGATGGCGAAGTTGATGATCCGTCTTATATATGGAGTACTGGTGAGACAGAAAACACTATAGAAAATCTGAAGGCAGGCACATATTCTGTTACAGTTGCCGATAGTGGATGTATGAGAATGGATGATTTTGATGTCAATGAGCCGGATGAGTTGTTAATAGAATTTGATGTAACTGAGCCGCTCTGTCATGGCGGAAATTCCGGTGCAATATATTCTGAAGTAACAGGTGGAACAAGCCCCTATAATTATTATTGGAATACAGGCAGTGGGGAAGAGTATATCACAGAATTGTTCGCAGGCAACTACAAACTTACTGTTACCGACGATAACAATTGCAAAGAAACAAAAACTGTTGAGTTAACAGATCCCGACGAATTGATAATAACTGTTGATACTATTATCGAACCTACCGGTTCTGAGAACGATGGCGCTATAAAAATATTTGTAACCGGCGGTGCGGAAAACAGTTATAGCTTTAAATGGAATCATGGCCCCACTACACAGAATGTGTATGATCTGCCTGCCGGCACTTATACCGTGACTGTTACAGATGTCGCCGGTTGTAGTGTGAGCAAAACTTTCAAGATTGGTGAAGTTTGGATTGATAAATTACTGTCATCAGATATTATATCTGTATATCCTAATCCTGCGGATAATTATGCAAATATTAAATTTGATGGTGCTGTTGGTGATGTTGAAATAACAGTAAATAATGTTTTCGGGAAAACTGTTTACAAAACAAGTTTGAATGTTGGTGAGTCAAACAAAACATATATGATTGATACAAGCAATATGATTCCAGGATTATATTTGATTATGGTCAGAACTGATGAGGGAGACTTGCCACTGAAACTTATTATTCAATAGAATTACGTTGCAAGAACAAGCTCAAGATATACCAAAATACGGATAAAGAGTAGAAGGCCAGCTTGTTAATTTTGGCAAAATAATTTAACGTAGTTTTTTAAACATATCCGGAAGATTCTTAAGCGCAGCTATCTCTTTCATTTTTTGTCTGGCTTCCTGTACCGGAGATCCGAAATATGCTATTCCTCCTTTAAGTGATTTTGCTATACCCGACTGACCAAGAACGACAGCTCCTTTACCGATAGTCAGGTCTTTTTGAACACCTACCTGCCCCCATAAGATTACATCGTCTTCAATTATGACACAGCCGGCTATTCCGACCTGGGCTGCGAAAAGGCAGTTTTTACCTATCAAAGTATCATGTCCGACATGTATGTGATTATCCATTTTTGTTCCCCAGCCGATCACGGTATTTCCCGTAACCCCTCTATCAATTGTGCAGCAGGCTCCTATCTCGACATTATCTTCAATAATAACTAACCCACCACTTTCAAGTTTATCCTGGTATTCGGGTCTGCGTTTGAAATAAAAACCGTCAGAGCCAATTACAGCACCTGAATGAATAATAACATTATCTCCAATAACCGAATGATCATAAATAGATGCATTGGCATGTATCAGGCAGTTTTTTCCAATCTTTACATTATTGCCTATAAAAACACCTGGTTGAATGATTGTTCCTTCGCCGACTTCAGCAGTAGGGCTGATCATTGAAGATGATGGCTCGAAAGGTTTAAATTTCTTAATAATCTTGACAAAATCTCTAAAAGGATCATCGGAGTAGATAAGAGCTTTACCATTGGGCCGGTTAAGCTTCTTGTTTATAATAATTGTTGAAGCGTTAGATTTTAAAGCTTTATCATAATACTTTGGATGATCCACAAAGGTAACATCACCATTCTCTACCCTGTGTATTTCATTTATGCCGGTAATAGGGAAGTTGGGGTCACCATCGTATTCAGCATTAACCAGTTTTGCTATATCACTTAGCGTCTGACTTGGGTTGAAGTGCATTATTTATAAATATATTAAGCGTTCAAAATTATTTTTTTGCGCGTTCAGAATATTCTTTAGTACGTGTATCAACTTTTATTACTTCACCTTCATTAACGAATAGCGGTACATTCACTTCGGCTCCTGTTTCAACGGTGGCGGGCTTTAATGTATTTGTTGCTGTATCGCCTTTTACACCAGGTTCGGTATAAGTTATTTTCAGTTCAACAAAAGGAGGAAGTTCACAATCAAGAGGTGTTTCGGTATCTGCATGAAACATTATTTCAACTTCTTGTCCTTCCTTTATAAGTTCGGGTGCATTGATCAGCTCTTCCTGAATGACAACCTGCTCAAAGGTTTCACGATGCATAAAGTGATAACCGGTATCGTCTTTATACAAAAATTGGTATGGCCTGCGTTCTACACGTGCAATATTTATTTTTACACCCGCATTAAAAGTGTGTTGTAAAACCTTGCCTGTTTTAAGATTCTTAAGCTTGGTCCTGACAAATGCACCACCTTTGCCTGGCTTAACATGTTGAAATTCAACTATTGTGTAAAGTTCGTTGTTATGTTCTATACATAAACCGTTTCTGAAATCTGCGGTTGTTGCCATCTTTTATTTTTGTAAAAAAATACATGTAATTTTTGTGGGCACAAAAATAATAAATTTATTTCGTAATATGCTTTATAAATAACAAAATATGTGAATCTAATATACGAAGTTTACCTTTTATTTATTAATTATAAAGGTTGGGAGTAATTATTGTTTGTCGAAAGTTTTCTGTTTTTAATAAGCTTATTTATAAAATAAACTTATGATATTACTTTTTTTCGAGATGGCTGTATCCCTTCATAATTCCTCTGCTTGATTTTGCGATGAATGACAGGATTTCGTCTCGTTCGGGTGTTGCTGCCATTTCAGCTTCAATATATGCCAAAGCCTGCGAAACGTTGTGGTTTTTCAAATAAAGGACTCTGTATATATCCTGGATTTCATTTATTTTTTCGTTTGAAAAGCCTCTTCTTCGCAGCCCTATTGAGTTAATACCCACAAAAGAAAGGGGATCCCTGGCTGCTTTGGTGAATGGAGGAACATCTTTTCTTACGAGGCTGCCGCCAGAGATCATTACATGTGCACCAATATTTACAAATTGATGAACAGCGGATAATCCTCCTATAATGGCAAAATCATCAATATTTATATGGCCTGCCAGGGTTGCAACATTAGCAAGTATGCAGTTGTTGCCTATCATACAATCGTGGGCTATATGCACATAGGCCATAAGAAGACAATTATTTCCAATCTTGGTCTTACCCGTAGCTTTTGTGCCTTTGTTGATTGTGACAAATTCACGGACAATTGTATTATCTCCAATTTCTGTTATTGTTTTTTCACCTTCAAACTTCAGATCTTGTGGCAAGGCACCAATCACCGCACCGGGAAATATTTTGCAGTTATTTCCTATCCTGCTGCCATCCATTATTGTGACATTTGATCCTATCCATGTATCTTTGCCAATTACTACATCTTTGTGTACTGTTACAAAAGGTTCTATAATTACGGATTTATCTATTTTGGCTTCAGGGTGAATGTACGCCAGAGGTTGATTCATATTTTTTTATGCTTTATTTTTCACTATTTGTGCCATTAACTCGGCTTCTAAAACGACAGATTTGCCAACGTATGCTGTTCCGCGCATATGGCATATTCCCCTTCTGACCGGAGCCATTAAACTTAATTTAAATATCAGGGTATCGCCGGGAACAACTTTCTTTTTAAACCTTACATTGTCCATTTTCAGAAAGTATGTACTGTATTCTTCAGGATTTTCCACAGTAGATAATACCAATATCCCGCCTGTCTGAGCCATAGCTTCTATTTGCAAAACTCCGGGCATTATTGGTTCTTTCGGAAAATGGCCCTGGAAGAAAGTCTCGTTCATAGTTACATTTTTCACACCCACAACATGGCTGTCACTAATTTCTATGATCTTGTCAACCAAAAGAAAAGGATAACGGTGGGGCAACAATTTTTTAATATAATTGACATCATGGATTGGCTCTTCGTTTGGGTCATATTGAGGAACGTGGTTTGATGCCAGTTTATCTTTTATATATTTCTTTAGCTTTTTGGCAAACTCTATATTAGAGGTGTGTCCCGGCTTATTGGCAATAATATGAGCTTTAAAGGGTTTCCCAATCAAAGCTAAATCTCCAAGAACATCTAATAGCTTGTGGCGTGCCGGTTCATTGCGGAAGTTAAGCTCTACATTATTTAATATGCTTTCGTTCTTTATCTTAACGGTAGGCTTATTAAAAACTTTGGCTATCTTATCCAGTTTGCTTTGCTCTACCTGGCTGTCAACAAATACAATAGAGTTGCTTAAATCACCACCTTTTATAAGGTTTTTTTCAAGCAGATATTCGAGTTCGTGTAAAAAAACAAAAGTACGTGAAGGGGCTATCTCTTTTTTAAAATCAGATAATTGGTTTAAATATGCATATTGAGTTCCAATTAATTTATTATCAAAATCAATCATGCATGAAACCCTGAAACGGTCGCTAGGGATAGCTATCATTTCACAGTCTTTTTCTTCATTGAAGAATCTGATGGCCTCACTTATTTCAACCTCTTCTCTCAAAGCGTCCTGTTCTGCAATCCCTGCTTTGCTTAATGCATCGGCATATGGCTTTGCACTTCCATCAATGATGGGCGTTTCAGGAGCATTAACCTCTACAATAAGATTATCCAGTTCAAAGCCTGCAATTGCCGCCATAACATGTTCAACAGTTGCTATCCGTATTCCATTCTCTTCAAGCGTAGTGCCCCGTGAAGTATCTGCCACATTGGATAAACAGGCAGAAACAAATGCTTCTTCTCCCAAATCGTTCCTGAGAAATCTTATTCCGGTATTTGCATCCGAAGGTTTGAAAGTAAGATTAACAGTTTTTCCCGTGTGCAGGCCAACCCCTGAAACTGTTACCTGGTTCTTAATTGTCTTTTGTTTTTCAGTCATATTTTGTTTTTGTGATATATATTTAAAATTAAAGCTGACAAAAATAAACAATTGTTTAAAAATAAAAAAATATTCTTAACTAAGTTTAATAGTCAAGAATTAAAATGTTGGTTCAGAAGGAGTAAATATATTTATTTACTTTTGAGTTTTTTCAGCTCGTTTTCAAGCTCATCGACTTTTTTCACGAGTTTTTCGAGGTTGCGGAAATGAATATAGGATTTTTTGAATTTATTGGCTTCAATAGCCGGCGAGCCCATAATGATTTGTTCATCTTTAATGCTGGAACCTACTCCCGACTTGGCTGCCATTTTTACATTATCACCTATGTTGAGATGTCCGCTAATACCCACTTGCCCCCCAAACATACAGTTTCTACCTATTTTTGTTGAACCTGCAATGCCCACCTGTGCAGCCATTACTGTGTTTTCATCGATAGTTACATTGTGCCCGATCTGAATAAGATTATCAAGTTTTACACCCTTCTTTATTATTGTAGAGCCTAAAGTTGCACGGTCAATAGTTGTGTTGGCGCCGATCTCTACATTGTCTTCTATTATTACATTGCCAATTTGTGCTATCTTTTTGAAATTACTGTCAGTTTGCATCGCAAACCCAAACCCGTCAGAACCTATAACCGCACCGGAATGAATTGTACAGCTTTTTCCGATTTCCGATCCTTCATAGATTTTCACTCCAGCATATATAGTTGTATTATCTTTAATTTTTACGTTATCGTCAATGTAAACCTGTGGGTAAATTTTTACATCTGAACCAATAACTACGTTTTCTCCAACACTTGAGAACTCTCCTATATAACTGTTTTTGCCAATTTTAGCCGATTTGCTTATATGAGCTAATTGTGATATGCCCGTCCTCCCGGGTTTACTCTTTTTGTATAGTTCCAGTAAGTTGGCCAAAGCATTATAAGCATTATCAACAAATATTAGAGTACTTTTAACCGGCTTTTCTTTTTTAAAATCATTATTAACCAAAACAATAGATGCATTGGTTTTATAAATATAAGGTGTATAAGCAGGATTTGCCAAAAATGTTAGAGAACCCTCAGTGGCTTCTTCAATTTTTGATACTTTATTGACTTTTACGTTTTCATCTCCTTCAATAGTACCACCAAGAAAATCAGCTATTTTTTTCGCTGTGAATTCCATTTATTTTTTTGTTTTTTAAAATCGACCGCAATTTACCAATAATTTTTTTTGCAGCAAAAGTTTTTGTGTATGCCCAGTGTTATTATTTCTGTAATTGTACAAAGTTTTGTTTAATTAAAACCAAAAAGAAGTAAAGGAATAATCCGGGAAAGTTATGTAAACAGCCTATGCTAAAAGAAATAGAACTTCTTTATGCTTCGTATATTATCGAAATATTTAATTAATAATATTACCGGCTTTGTAGTAACTCTTTTTTTTTGATATTGTAAATACAATCAGAAAGTGTGACAAAATAATATACTAATAAATAAATATTCAGTATTTTTAGTTAAATTTGTGAATAATGATTTTATCTCTGGAATAGTTATAAAGATAATTTTAGGCTGAATTTAATAATTAGATTGAAGTTGGCAAATTATACCTCCGGCATATTATCAAGCCGAAAATTAAATAATTATTAGTATGAGTGTTAAAATATTGTGGGTTGATGATGAAATAGAGTTGCTCAAGCCTCATATAATTTTTCTCGAACAGAAAGGTTATTATGTTACTACCAGCAATAGTGGTGATGAGGCTTTAGAGCTGATAAATGATCAAATTTTTGATATAATCTTTCTTGATGAGAATATGCCGGGCTTGACAGGGCTTGAAACACTTACTGAGATAAATGCCAGGCATCCGGGAATTCCCGTGGTTATGATAACCAAGAGCGAGGAGGAGGCCTTGATGAATGAAGCCATTGGAAGTAATATATCCGATTATCTTATTAAGCCAGTTAATCCTAATCAAATACTGCTGTCTATAAAGAAAAACCTGGAAAACAGGAAGCTAATTGACGAGAAAACTTCAATGACCTACCAACAGGAGTTTAGAGATATATCAATGGCTTTGAGTAGCAAGCTAAGTTACTATGAGTGGAAAACAATTTATAAGAAGCTTGTTTATTGGGACCTGAAGCTTCAGAAAGCCGATGATCCCGGGCTAAAAGAAATATTAAAAACTCAAAAGATTGAAGCAAACAGAGTCTTCTCCCGCTTCATAAAGGATAATTACCTAGATTGGATCAATAAACGATCGGAAGAAAATCCGATACTGTCAGACAGTCTGTTCAAAGACGCAGTATTGCCTATATTGAATAAGGAAAAGAAAGTTTTTTTGATCCTTATTGATAACCTTAGATATGATCATTGGAAAATATTGCAACCTTTAATACAGGAAGACTACCATGTTGAGTTGGATGATGTTTATTGCAGTATTTTACCCACAGCTACGCAATATTCAAGGAATGCCTTCTTTGCCGGGCTTATGCCTTCTGAAATAAAGAAACGACATCCCAAATACTGGATAGATGAAGGTAGCGGAGAATATCGCAATATGAATGAAGCTGAGCTAATGCAGGATCAACTTGACAGGCTTGGATTAAAGGTCAAGTTTCATTATCATAAAATATTAAACCTTGCTGCAGGCAAACGGCTCGCTGAAAGTATTTCAAATTACATATCTGCACCTCTTAACGTTTTGGTCTATAATTTTGTTGATATGCTCTCCCATGCACGCACTGAGATGGAAGTTATAAAAGAGTTGGCTGGTGATGAGCCAGCCTACAGGTCGTTAACAAGGTCATGGTTTCTGCATTCACCGCTGAGAGAAATTATAAAGTATCTTGCTGAAAAGAAAATCAGTGTAATTATTACTACCGACCATGGAACTATTCAGGTATCACACCCGACAAAAGTCGTGGGAGATAAGAACACAAACACCAATCTCAGATACAAAACCGGGCGTAATCTGCAGTACAACCCCTCGGAAGTTTTCGAAGTAAAAAAACCAAATGAAGCATTGCTGCCTATTACAAACGTAAGTGCCAATTATATTTTTGCAAAAGAAAATCGATTTTTGGTTTATCCTAACAATTATAATTATTACGTTAATTATTATCGCAATACATTCCAGCATGGCGGTATTTCGCTTGAAGAAATGCTGATACCATTTGTTTATTTAAAAGCAAAATGAAACCCTCATCTGCTAAAGTATATTAGAAGTGAATGTATTAAGCATGAGGGTTTCATCGGAATAAAAGCACCTGAGGTTAAATGTTTGAGTGTGTAAGTAATTGTAAAACAATTTGGTAACTATAGTTTGTGCGAATGAAAAAAGAGCTTATAGATAAATATCGGTGTAAATCTGTTGATGAACTGGAACAAGCAGGTAAACTTTTATTGGAAAAACATGATAATAAAAGGATATTTGCCTTTATTGGTGAAATGGGTGTTGGCAAAACCAGCTTTATAAAGGTTCTTTGCCGATTACTTGGTGCCGAAGAATATGTTACGAGTCCGACTTTCTCAATCATTAATGAATATATAACTCATAAAGGAAATTCTTTGTATCACTTTGACCTGTATAGAATTAACCCTGAAGATGTTTTTGATCTTGGATATGAAGAGTATTTGTTTAGTGGGAACTATTGTTTTATTGAGTGGGCTGATAAAATCAGGGAATTGCTTCCGGAGGAAACAGTAATTGTTGAAATGAAAGAAGAGGGGGGTGAAAGGGTTATTTATTTTTAATACATTTTTTTTGACAAACTAAAAAATCTGGTAGTATATGCAACAGCCAAGCAAAGATCAACCTTATTACAGCCATGCGGGGAAATATCTTCCTAAGGAGGAGATGCTTGAGGTAAAAAAACAGAAGGATTATTTAACTATAGGCATACCCCGTGAAACATCCTATTATGAAAACCGGATTGCGCTTGCACCGGAGGCGGTCAGCGTATTAACTCAAAACGGCCATAAAGTATTGATTCAATCCAAGGCAGGAGACAACGCATACTTCTATGATCAGAATTATAGTGAAGCAGGTGGCGAGATCGTTTTGGACAGGAAAGAAGTATATAAATCAGATATTATCTTAAAGGTTGCACCACCCTCCATAGAAGAGCTTGAAATGTTTAAGCCGGGGCAGGTATTGTTTTCAACTATTGCTCTGACAATGCAAAATGAGCAATTCTTTAGAACGCTTATGTCAAGAAAAGTAAAAGCCCTTGCTTTTGAACTTATAAAAGACCGTGCGAATGTTTTGTCAATAGTACGTAGTATGAGCGAGATTGCAGGAAATACTTCAGTGTTGATAGCTGCTGAATACTTGAGCGATAGAAAGTTGGGCAAAGGTGTTATGTTTGGCGGCTTTTCAGGTATTACCCCCACAGAGGTAGTGATTCTGGGTGCCGGAACTGTTGGAGAGTTTGCGGTTAGGGCAGCTATGGGCCTAGGGGCTTTTGTTAAAGTGTTTGATAATTCAATTTACAGGTTGAGAAGATTGCAAAGTAATTTGAATTCCAGGATTTTTACTTCAATAATTCAACCCAAAGTTTTGCTTAAAGCACTAAAAACCGCTGATGTTGTTATTTGTGCAATTCATTCTCCGGAAGGTAGATCCCAGGTAGTTGTTACTGAAGATATGGTCAGCCAAATGAAATATGGTTCAGTAATAGTTGATGTCAGCATAGACCAGGGCGGTTGTGTTGAAACATCAAGGGTTACGACTCATGCCGATCCCGTGTTTAAAAAATATAATGTTACTCATTATTGTGTGCCTAATATTGCTTCGCGTGTTCCAAGAACAGCCTCTTATGCCTTAAGCAACTTTTTTGCACCGGTATTACTCAATATAGGCGAAGGGGGAGGGATGGAAAGTCTGTTAAAGCTGGACCCGGGAATCAGACAAGGTGTGTATATCTATAACGGTACTTTAACTAATGCTTACATTGGTGAGTTGTTCAAAATTCCATACCAGGATATTGATCTGCTAATGGCTGCATGGTCGTGAAGAGTTAGAAGTATTATAAAAAGCTGCAATTTATTATTGAAAACTGAAGACATCTGTTGCAAACTGACGAGTGGATGCTAGTTAATTACAGGTGTTTTGAATTAAACCCAACAGGATATTAAAAAAAAAAGCCCGATAATGCTATCGGGCTTTTGTGACTCGGCTGAGGCTCGAACTCAGGACCCCATCCTTAAAAGGGATGTGCTCTACCAGCTGAGCTACCGAGTCAGAATGCTGAAATATGTAATGTTTTAAGAACTATTCTTCCCGTTTTGGAGGTGCAAAAGTAAGACGTTGTTATTAAAAAACCAAAATATTTTGGATAATATTCCTGATTTTTTTTGAAAATAATTCGTTAGTGGCTGAAAATTAGATGCTTTGCAAAAATCAAATCCCGAATTATTATTATGAATGCCTTGTAATAAGAAACCATAATCCGGAAAAGTATTATTAAGTGTTAATGTTTATACAGATTTTACAGGTAAAACAAAATATAACACAATTTATTAGTCCAGCACCGGATGTCTTTCAAATTTGGCTTTTGAATCAAACAGCTTTTTATAGGTTATAAGAGTAAAGATTTTATTAAAGTTCATTACTTCAATAAGTTTTATCATTTTTGGATTAAAGTCACCGATCCAGGCTATATAAAGATCATCATAGTTATCTTTATTTTTAATGATCTCTTTTAATTTCATAGCCATAGCACTATCGATTCCTTTATTACGGTATTCAGGGATAATGCCGAAAACAAGCCCATAGGCCGTACGGCATTTACCTAGCCACTTGTAATACAAGAATTTTATCTTTCCTATCAAATCAAGCCTCCCGTTTACATACCTAAAAATCCTGTTTAATTCGGGTATGTTTATATATATTGCTACCGGACTGTTATTGTGATAAACAAAAATTACTATATCGGGATCAATGATCTGTTTCATTGACTTAAACATTTTAATAACATCCTCTTTTGTAAGTGGTTTAAAATGTTTATGAGTGCCTTCCCATGCCTTGTTGTAAATAGTCATGAAGTCGATAGCATACTTATCAAGCTTCTTTTTGTCAAGGGTTTGAAATGAGTATCCCTCGGTTTGTATCAGTCGTTCATATTTTTTTTCGAAAAGCTTAGGGAAAGTGTGATCTTTAGTAGTATGATAAACATATTGTTCGTAGAAGTTTTTGAATCCATAGGCTTCAAAAAGGTCTTTGTAATAGGGTGGGTTATAGTTCATCAGGTATGGGGGCCTGTATCCGGCATTGTAAACCAACAATCCCCAGAAGCGGTCTTTTTCACCAAAATTCACCGGCCCTTCCATAGCTTCCATCCCACGCTCAGAAAGCCATTCCCGGCATTTGTCAAACAAAGCAAAAGCAGAGTTTTTATCGTTGATACATTCAAAAAAACCCATTCCTCCTGTGGGATAATCATGTGTGTAGGCAAGCTGTGGATTTATAAAGGCTGCAACTCTTCCAATAAGGTTGCCTACGGAGTCTTTCATTATCCAGCGTATAGCTTCTCCGTTTTGAAAAAGGGTGTTTTTTGAAGGATCAAAAACTGCTTCAATATCATTGTCGAGATGACTAATCCAGTTTGGATCATTGCAGTATATTATTCTTGGAACTTTCAGAAAATCCTTTCTGTCTCTGGATGTTTTAACTTCAATGATTTGCATTGGCAGGTAGTTATAAACTTTTGCTAATATTATACTTGAAAAAATACAAAAGTATTAAAAATGTGTTAGATAAAATTATTGGTTACTTGTAAAAATAGTTATGTGTTTATTTGCTTGTCTTTTAGAAGTAATTGTGCTAAAAATTATATTGCTTATTAAATATCTGAACAAGTATTTGATTTAATGTTTTTTTGGAATCTGTTATTAAATTTCAACCCAAAGAAATCTTGTCGCATTTATTTTAAGCCTCTTTCCTGAAATTCTTTGAACAGGTATTTAAAGTATTCTTATTTATGAATAAATTTTTATTTCTACTTTATGCAAAAAAAATTAGATGAATAATATAATTTAAAAAAAATTAGTAAATTGCAGTGTAAATTAAACAATATTTATTAAACAAAAATTACTATCCGGATTGTCATCCAGCAGAACTAACTTTCTTGTTGAATTTTTTACTGTTTTAGCTAAAAGCGACGAAAAAGATTTTTTAAAATAAATCTTCAATAAAAACAAAACAAATTTACATTCACCAAAATTGTAAGCTTATGAAAAAAGTATTGTTTTTACTGGCAGCTATATTTCTGTTTTATGGAAATATCATGGCACAGCCAATGGAGCTGGTGTTTGACACTGAACTCTCAGAAGGAACTACCATTACATTGCCTTTATCTGGTATTTCAATTGTAACTATAGACTGGGGTGATGGTGATGAAGAAACTGTTACTACAAGCGGAGATATATCCCACACCTATGTTGATGAAGGCACATATAATGTAAGTCTAACTGGGGTTTTTACGCAGTTTGGAAAAGGGTTCAGTACTTATGATAATGCTGACAAACTTGTCAAAGTCACCAGTTTTGGGGGTATTGAACTCACCAGCCTTTCGGGTGCTTTTCATGAAGCAGTTAATCTTATTGAAGTACCTGGTGAAATTCCTGCCACTGTGACCAATACTTCAGCTATGTTTTCCCATGCATCATCGTTTACTCAGGATATTGACTCATGGGATGTTAGTAATGTCACAAATATGTCCGCAATGTTCAGACATGCTTCCTCATTTAATGGCAATATAAGTAGCTGGAATGTGGAAAACGTTACTAATATGTCTGCTATGTTTGCATATGCCGGAAATTTTAATCAGGATATCGGGGGATGGAATGTCAGCAATGTTGAAAATATGTACTCTATGTTCTACAATTCCACAGTTTTTAATCAGGACATCGGAGGTTGGGACGTTGGTAAAGTTAAGAATATTGGGTACATGTTTAGAGGATGTTCTTATTTTAACCAGGATATTGGTGGGTGGAATGTTGGAGAAGTTACAAATATGGGTGGTTTATTTTTTGGCGCTGCAAATTTTGATCAGAACCTTGGGAGCTGGAATGTTGAAAACGTTACAGATATGAGTAGTATGTTTCGGGGCTCAGTTTTTGATAAAGATATTAGCACCTGGGATGTAAGCAAAGTAGATAATATGGCTTTTATGTTTAACGAAGCATATAATTTCAACCAGGATATAAATAGCTGGGAAACAGGCAGTGTTACAAGTATGAGATGGATGTTCAGAAATGCCACGTCTTTTGATCAGGATATAGGTTCATGGGACGTAAGTATGGTTGAAGACATGTCATATATGTTCTATAATGCTGAAAATTTTAACCGGGATATCGGTAGCTGGAATGTGGAAAAAGTAAAAGAT
>SLSZ01000256.1 GCA_007130125.1 Bacteroidales bacterium | reverse complement strand
TCATTAACAAAATTAATTTAGATACCGATATTGTACATGATAAAAGCCAGAGTGATATGGTTCTGCAATGGCTGGCAAGCGGATTCGTTGATATGGAAAATGCACATTTTACCACAACCACGCTTACACATCCCATTGAGGTACCATCCATAAAAATGGATTTCAATCCTGAACAGTTCTATATTAAAGAAAGCAGGATGATTATTGATAAATCTGATTTTGAACTTGTAGGCATGCTTGACAATGTGATGTCCTATTTTCGGGGCGACTCTCTTTTACGAGGTGAATTATTATTTGCATCAAACAACACTGACTTGTTGCAGCTTATGGCTTTGACGAGTGGAATAGGCGTAGAAGATGATAATGACAAAGAAAAGCCGGCAAGCCTTGACAATACGGAAAACAACAACATCCAACAAAAAGCAGAAAGCAAAAAAAATGACACTACATTTGCCGGTCCATACATGGTACCGGAAGGTATTGACTTTTTGCTTACCACTAATATCAAGCAAGCTTCTTTTGGCACCGACACAGCTAAAAACGTTACCGGTGATGTAAAAATAAAAGATGGTATTTTGGTTTTGGATAATCTTAGATTTACCACCTCTGCTGCAAGAATGCAACTTACAACAATGTATCGCACTCCCAGGAAAAATCATCTTTACCTTGGCATGGACTATCACATGCTTGATGTTGAAATTGAAAGGTTGCTTGAAATGATACCCGATATTGATACGCTTATGCCTATGCTGCGTTCATTTAGAGGCAAAGGAGAGTTTCACCTGGCTATTGAGAGCTATCTTGACTCTACTTATGCTATTAAAAAATCAACTTTACGCGGAGCTTCATCCATCAGAGGAGAAAACCTTGTGCTGCTGGACGGTGAAACATTTAGTGAAATTGCTAACAGACTGCGCTTTAGTAAGCAAGCAGAAAACAGGGTCGATTCTCTCTCGGCTGAATTTACTATTTTTAGAGAAGAAATTGATGTCTATCCTTTTCTGATTGTTATGGACAGGTACAGAGCTGTTGTTGCCGGGCGACATAATTTTGATCTTAGCTTTAATTATCATATTACAATTATTGATTCGCCATTGCCTGCCAGACTAGGATTGGATATAAATGGCGATATGGATAGACTTAGTTTTCGTTTGGCACGAACCCGGTATCCCGAGTTTTACAGGCCGGCATCCCGGGGGGCAGTTAAAAGCAAGCAACTGGACCTAAGACGTATGATAAGAGAAGCTATAACGGAAAGAGTTGAAGAAGAATAATGATATTAAGATAACCGGGTAGGTTAAGTTAAGTAACACAAACAACAGAATTTAAACAAGAGTCTCTAACATAGCAAACGTTCACGTAGTTGATGGGTTTAAGTGTTGAGTCATGTAATCGTTTAGTTTTCATTTAGTACTTTATGGTTACTGCTTACCCGTTACCCGTTACTCGTTACTCGTTACAAAATTATTAGAAGTCAAATCTTTAAAATACGTTTATACAGATGAAAAAAACAAACCTAATCATTTTAGTAATTACATTGTTGAGCACAACAATCTTTGCTCAAACACAATACGACGTTGACCTCAAAAAATTAGATGAGTATTACACTCAAATGTTAAAAGACTGGGATGTGCCTGGTGCAACTATAGGGATAGTCAAAGATGGCGAGTTAATATTTACCGGCACTTATGGAGTAATTGAAAAAGGCGGGCGAAAAAAGCCCGATGGCAATACCCTGTTTGGAATAGCATCCAACACAAAAGCATTTACCTCAACATTAATAGCAATGCTTGTTCAGGAGGGAAAGTTAAACTGGGAAGATAAGGTTAAAGATCACCTCCCCTACTTTGAACTGTATGATCCCTGGGTAAGTAACAATGTAACCGTCAGGGACCTTCTTTGTCATAGGGTTGGGCTTGGAACCTTCAGCGGTGATGTGATATGGTATAAATCGGATTTCACATCGCAAGAGATAGTCCGGCGCGCCAAACATATCCCCCAAGCATTTGAATTCAGGGCCGGGTACGGTTACTCCAATGTTATGTACATCACTGCCGGAGAGTTAATCCGCACTGTTACCGGGAAAAGCTGGAATGATAATGTACAGGAACGGATTTTTGAGCCACTTGGCATGGATCGTAGTATAAGCTCCGTCAGGCATTTGGAGGATAAAGGCAACTACGTCACTCCTCACGCTCGTGAAAATGATAAAAACATTCCAATAGAATGGGTAGATTGGGAAGAGATCGCTGCCCTTGGCGGTATTATCTCAAGTGTAAACGACCTGGCCAAATGGATGATCTTTAACCTGGATCATGGAGTAGTTAACAACGACACCCTGCTTACCAGGGAGAGCAGGAATTTATTATGGACACCACACAATAGCTTTACAGTTGACCATACGACAGAGAATGATTTCAACCAGCATTTCCGCGCCTATGGTTTGGGCTGGGGTCTGGCCGATTATCATGGACGCTTGCGCGTTTCTCATTCCGGAGCCATTGATGGAATGATAACATCTCTTACTCTTATTCCGGATGAAAACCTTGGTGTGGTAGTACTGACAAACGGTATGCAAAGCCCAATAACTGCTGCTACCAATTATGCCCTGGAGCTGTTTCTCGGCATTGAACCACGCGATTGGTCAACCGAACTTCTTGACAGAAGAAAAGCCCGTCAACAAGAAGATACACGCATATCAAGCCGGAAGGAGAAAAGAGTCCACAATACACAACAATCCCTGCCACTCGAAAAATATACCGGAACTTATCATTGTCCGATGCACGACGATATTATAATTACCAAAGTTAACGATCACTTGCGGATGGAGTTTAAACGTGCTCCGAACCTTAATGCAAATCTTAGCCACTGGCACTACGATGTCTGGAAAATAGAGTGGGACGAAAAACAAGCATGGTTCGACTTTGGAACAATAAAATTCAATACCGGCAATAATCTGGAAATTAAAGGAATAAGCTTTGATGTGCCAAACAACGACATATTCTTTCATGAGCTTAATCCCGTCAGAGTAAATGAAGAATAATGCAGTTATTGAGCGGTAAAATAATTATGGTCGGTTTTTGTTTTGATATATTTATGTAAAAACAAATTATTTAGCAGGTTCTGTTATCTAAGTTTAACAACTGTTTGTCAACTGTCAACTGTCAACTAGATTTTGTAGGCTGCCGGCTAATTATTTCCTGCTACCCGTCACTTGTTACCTGACTCATAAATGCTTTTTCAAAAACAACCCCGTATAAGATTTGTCTGATTTAATAATATCTTCAGGCAAACCCTCGAACACAAGATTACCCCCTTGCAGTCCTCCTTCAGGGCCTAAGTCTGTTATCCAGTCAGCACTTTTTATTACCTCGGGGTTGTGTTCAATCACTACTATTGAATGGCCGTTTTCAAGCAAAGCCTCAAAAGCCGCAAGCAGCTTCTTGATATCATGAAAGTGCAATCCGGTAGTAGGCTCGTCGAATATAAAAAGTGTTTTTTCCTTTGATATGCCTTTCGAAAGAAAGGAAGCCAGCTTGATGCGCTGAGCCTCTCCCCCGCTGAAAGTGCTTGAGGATTGCCCCAGCTTAACATATCCCATTCCTACATCTTGCAATGGTTTTAACTTTTCAATGATCTTGCTTGGCAAACTCTTTCCTTTTGTTGGCTTTGAAAAAAAATCTACAGCTTCATCAACGGTCAGGTCAAGCAAGTCACTTATATTTAACCCTTCATAAGTGACATCAAGCATCTCATCTTTGAATCTTTTGCCTTTACACACTTCGCATGTAAGCTTGATGTCGGCCATAAACTGCATTTCAATATTAACCTCCCCTTCTCCTTCACATTCGGGGCATCTGCCACCCTCAATGTTAAAGGAAAAGAACCCCGGCTTATAGTTTCGTGTTTTAGCAAGAGGCTGACTTGCATAGAGAGCTCTGATCTCATCATAAACTTTAAGATAGGTAGCCGGGTTTGATCTCGACGAACGCCCGATAGGATTCTGATCAACGATTACCACATCTGAAACCTTTTGATAATCACCTTCAAGGGAGTCAAACTTGCCGGTTTTCCCGGCATAGCCACCCATAATCTTTTTCAAAGAAGGATACAAAATATCCCTTACCAAAGATGTCTTACCCGAGCCGCTGACACCTGTCACTGCGACCATTGCCTGAAGCGGGATTTTGACATCAAAACCTTTAAGGTTATGCTGCCTTACACCCTTTAGCTCAATATATTCCTTCCATTTTCGCTTCTTCTGCGGAACATCTATTTTCAGATCTCTGTTGAGGTAACGGGCGGTATAGCTATCCTTGTTTTTCAAAAGATCATCTAATGAACCCTGAAAAATTATTTCACCCCCGTTTGCCCCGGCCAGAGGTCCTATATCTATTACCTGGTCAGCAGCATTGATAATTTCCTCTTCATGTTCAACAACAATGACTGTATTACCTAAATCTCTGAGTTTTTTCAAAACTTTCATCAGCCGTTTCGTATCGCGAGGATGCAATCCAATACTAGGCTCATCAAGTATATATAAGGAACCAACAAGGTTGCTGCCCAGGGATGTAGCAAGGTTAATACGTTGTGATTCACCACCGCTCAGCGTATTAGACAGCCTGTTAAGAGTAAGATAGCCCAGTCCGACATCATTAAGATAGTTTAGCCTGTTATTTATCTCGGTCAGCAGCCTTTCTGCTATTTGTTGTTCATGATCTTCAAGAACGAGAGATGCAAAAAAATCTTTAAGTTCATCAACGGGCATAACTACCATATCAGTGATTGACTTACCTCCAACTTTCACATAAGAAGCATCCTTTCGCAAACGTGTACCATTGCAATCGGGGCATACGGTTTTTCCACGATACCTGGATAACATCACACGATATTGGATTTTGTAGGTATTTTCCTCTACCATCTTGAAAAAATCATTCAACCCGTAAAAATATTCATTGCCTGTCCAAAGCAACTCTTTTTGTTCCCGGGTTAATTCCCGGTAAGGTTTGTGTATAGGGAAATCGAATTTATAAGCATTCTTTACCAATCGTTCTTTCCACTTACCCATCTTTTCTCCCTTCCAGCATGCTATAGCTTCATCATATACTGATAAATTTTTGTTGGGTATCACAAGATCTTCATCAATACCAATAATGCTTCCAAATCCTTCACATGTTTTACAGGCTCCATAAGGGTTATTGAAGGCGAAGAAGTTGGCCGTTGGTCTTTCAAAGGTAATCCCGTCACGCTCAAACTTATTAGAAAAGTTCATTTTGGTTGTCTTACCATTACTTTCAGCAAACACAATACATTTACCGTCACCTTCATAGAATGCCGTTTGAACACTGTCAGCAATCCTGGTAAACATATCATTTTCAAGTTCACTATCAATAAAAAAACGGTCAATGACGATAGCCGGCTTACTGGTGATTTTGAGATTATTTATTTCTGAAATAATGTCTTCAATCCTTGAAATCTCATCGTTGATTAACATCCTGGTAAAGCCCTGTTGCAACAGTATATTAAGTTGCTTTTCCATTGAACGGCCGTTATTAATGTCTAGCGGAGCATAAATTATTACCGTTGTATCAGAAGCCAGTTTGGCAATTGTATCCACCACTTGGGAAACAGTGTGCCTTTTAACTTCCTTACCCGAAACCGGCGAAAAGGTTTTACCTGTTTTTGCAAATAAAAGCTTCAGGTACTCATAGATCTCTGTTGAAGTACCAACTGTTGAGCGTGGATTTCTCGAATTGATTTTTTGTTGTATAGCAATTGCCGGAGATATGCCTTTAATATATTCAACTTCTGGCTTGTGCATTCGCCCTAGAAACTGCCTGGCGTATGAGCTAAGGCTTTCAACGTACCGGCGCTGACCTTCCGAATAGAGTGTGTCAAAAGCCAATGAAGACTTTCCCGACCCCGAAAGCCCGGTTATAACCACCAACTTATTACGCTCAATAACTACATCAACATTTTTCAGGTTGTGCACCTTTGCACCCTTGATGAGTATATATTTCTTCGGATCTAACTTGTCTATATCGTTAAAGGCTTTCATTATGGCCTGTTATATGCTTTTATAAAAAATAATAATCTATTGTAAACACCAGTGGGCATTAAAAGTTTGCAAAGTTAATGTTTTTTGATGGAGTGTGTTTTTTTGAAATAGTAATAAAGCATTTATTCAAAAAATGTTAAAAAAAATTATTGCCGAAGGCACACTATTTGTAGTAATAAAATTTTAATTATATTTGTACCTTGCAAATAAAAAAATTAAGTTAGGTTTTTATTGCTAGAAAACTTAAAACTAATTATTAACTAAAACACGTTGCCTATAGATTAAAAACTACTCTTGTTCAACTAATAATAAGGAGGCCATTATATGAATGACCGTGCTGTTAGCGATCAGGAGTTAGTTCGCCAGTTCATCGCAGGTAACCATAATGCCATTGAAAAACTAATCAAGAAACACGAAAGAAAGGTTTTTTCTTATATCTTGATTATTATCAAAAACAAACATCTTGCCGAAGATATCTTCCAGGACACTTTTATTAAGGTAATAAACACTCTTCGTAGTGGTGCTTACAATGAAGAAGGCAAGTTCCTTCCATGGGTTATGCGCATAGCGCATAACTTGGTGATTGACTATTTCAGAAAGTCAAAACGGATGCCTGTTCACGAAAATAGTGAAGAATACGATATTTTCGAAACCCTTAATATGTTTGAAAACACCGTTGAAGACAAAATGGTGGTCAATCAAATTCACTCAGATGTAAAAAAGCTCATAGATTATCTGCCTGAGGAACAGAAAAAAGTGCTTATAATGCGCCATTACCAAAATATGAGCTTTAAAGATATTGCGGACAAAACCGATGTCAGCATTAATACAGCCTTAGGACGCATGCGTTATGCACTTATAAACCTGAGAAAAGTCATAGAAGATAAAGACATCACTCTTACAACATAATAGGTTGATGGGTTGATGGCGGATGTTAAGTCGTTGAGTTGATAAATTTAATGAATAGCTATGCTAGGTGGAATTGCCATTTTAGCGGGACTATTGACGTTGTTGTTTTTATATAAATTAATTTAAATTATTTTTGCAACGTAATCTGTGTATTGGATTACGTTTTTTTATTGCTCGCTTAATAAAAAATAATCAAATTTAACCCTGATAATTGGTGGAAAAACTAACTAACATTTCACTAAAACCTTACAATTCTTTTGGCATCGACGTTAAAGCCCGGAAGATGTTTATTATAAAAGATATCTATGAGCTGACTGATTCTTTCGAAACGGCTTTTGCAAGTGATAAGACATGGATAATACTCGGTGGCGGAAGTAATATTTTATTCACGGAAGATTATAATGGAAATGTAATAAAAATAGATTTTAAAGGCATCCAGGTACTCGATATAACTGCAGAACATGTTTATATAAGAGCTAATGCCGGGGAAGAGTGGGATAATTTCGTCAACTTTTGTGTTGAAAACAATTTGGGCGGACTGGAAAACCTGTCATATATACCCGGAAGTGCCGGCGCCAGCCCCATACAAAACATAGGAGCATATGGAGTTGAGCTGAAAGACTTCTTTCACAGCCTTGAGGCAATGGAAATTGCTACAGGTACCATCAAAAGATTCAAAAAAGCAGAGTGTAATTTTGGCTATAGAACAAGTGTCTTTAAGACTGCCCTAAAAAATAAATATGTGATATGTTCAGTGATCTTCAAACTGGACTTAAACCATAAAATAAACAGAGGTTATAAAGCCATAGACGAATACTTAACACAAAACAAAATTAATTCACCTGCAATAGGAGATATTCGCAAAGCAATAATCCATATTAGAAAAAGCAAACTGCCGGACCCAAAATACCTTGGCAATGCAGGTAGTTTCTTTAAAAACCCCGTTATTTCGAAAAAATGTTTTAAAGAGTTAAAGAATAAATTTCCAAATATACCAGCCTTTAACGACAAGAAGGGTTATATAAAAATACCTGCCGGGTGGCTTATTGAACAAACCGGGTGGAAAGGATACAGAAAGGGAAATGTTGGAGTTTATGACAAACAGGCATTGGTCATTGTCAACCATGGCAGCGCCAATGGAGGCGAAGTTTTAGGCCTTGCGAATATGATAAAACAAAGTGTGTATGAAAAATTCGGCATAAAACTTGAACCCGAAGTGAATATTATTAAATCATAGTTATATAACTGCTATTTAAACAATTTTTTTCAATACATTTGTACCGTTGCTTTAAATATGCAACCTTTGCATTGGCTTATAACAAAAAAAGTATAATTTTCAGAGTAAATAACGAATAACAGGTACCTGACATTTTCACCCGTTACTCGTTAATAGTCACATTTTACCCAAAAAGAAACAATGAAAAGAGTAGAGTTAACAGGCATAATCATCACCGGGCTATTAATAGTTTTACGTATTGTCTTTGGAACTTTTTTTAATGCGTCCCTAATGGTAATGTTGGTTTTAATGGCAATATATTACTTATGGTTTGGCTTTTTCCTTTTCAACAACGTAACTCACGAACAGCTTTTTACCAAACACGACCGAGGCAAGTTTAACCTGTTTAATATTTCGAGCAGCATAATAATGGGAGTGGTTTATTCTTTCACAGTTATATCTATTATGTTTGCTCTTTTTTTCTATTCAAAAATGAACCTGATGTTAGGCTCTTCTTTCTTTCTTTTATTGATGTCTTTGATATTTTCGATTATATACCAAAACTACTATAATGTTGAAAAGAAATACCTGCACCAGTTTTATATACGTTCGGCAGCTTATGGGATTATATGTCTGTTTTTATTGCTAACCCCTGTTGAAAAGCGCCTTAAAGTACTTTTCAGTGATCACCCGAATTTTATTGAAGCCTATTTAGATTATCGTGAAAATCCTGATGATCCCAAAGCAGAGGAAGAATTGCGAAAGCAAAGAAACAGGTTCAGGTAGACGATTATCTAGGATTATTAAATTTTCAAATCATCAATAATGCTGTCAATCTTCTTTTGCAGCTTTTCATCTACTGATTTATATTTTTCCGGAGTTTCAAGCTTTCCGTTTACCGAAAAATAAAATTTGATCTTTGGCTCGGTTCCTGACGGACGCATAGTTATTTTACTGTCATCTTCAAGCAAAAACTGCAAAACGTTTGACTTAGGCAATTCGAGATCTTCTTCCCTGTTTTCTTTTATGAAAAAGTGCTTCTGCTTATGATAATCAATAATTTCTATAATATCGGCCCCGGCTATTTTTGCAGGTGGAGCTTTGCGGAAACCATTCATCATTCTCTGTATTTCTTCACTTCCTTCTTTGCCTTTTTTGGTAATGGATATTAAATTTTCCTTATAGAATGCGTGTTTTACACATATGTCAATAAGCAATTCATAAAGGGTTTTTCCCTGCTCTTTAGCCCAGGCGGCAGCTTCAGCAATAACACAGCATGAAATAATAGCATCTTTATCACGTACAAAATCTCCAACCAAATATCCGTAACTTTCCTCGCCACCACCTATGAATTTCTTTTTCCCTTCAAGCTTACGTATCACTTCAGCAATATATTTAAACCCTGTGAGAGTATTATAGCATTCCACACCATAGCTGTCGGCAATTATTTTCAGTAATTCTGTGGTTACAACAGTTTTTACAATATACTCTTTGCCTGTTATAAGTCCTTTTTGCTTGTATTTTTCCAGCAAATAATATATGATCAATGCGGCTGTTTGATTTCCGTTTAGCCCGACATATTCATTATCAAGGTTTTTGACGATAACGCCAACACGGTCTCCATCAGGATCAGTTCCCATTACCAGGTCAGCTCCGTTTTCTTTGGCTTTATCCAGAGCCATCTTTAAAGCTTCGGGTTCTTCCGGGTTGGGAGAAACAACCGTAGGAAAATTACCATCAACAACATTTTGCTCATCAACTCCCATAACATTATTAAAGCCATAGGCCTTAAGCCCTGCAGGCCCCAGGTATACCGAAGCACCATGAATTGGAGTGAAAACTATTTTCATGTCTTTGTGTTTCTCAATTACCTCAGGCGATAAAACCAGCGATTTTACCCTTTCAAGATATGCTTTATCCACCTCATCACTCAATACAATGATCTTACTGGCATCTTTATTAAAATTAATCTCTTTTACTGATTCTATCTTCCTAACTTCAGCAATAATATTTTGATCATGCGGAGCGACCAGTTGTCCGCCATCTTCCCAATACACTTTATAGCCATTATATTCTTTCGGATTGTGTGATGCCGTTATTACAATACCCGACTGGCATCCCAGGTGACGAATAGCAAACGACAATAGCGGCGTAGGTTGCAGCTTGTCAAAAAGGTATACTTTAATACCATTAGCAGATAAAACTTCCGCTGCCACCCCGGAAAAATTAGCAGACAAGTTGCGGCAATCATGAGCGATGGCTACTTTGATTTCCTTATTAGCCGGAAACGTTTTTTTTAAATAATTTGCCAACCCCTGGGTGGCAACTCCTACAGTATATTTGTTCATCCTGTTTGTGCCGACACCCATTACTCCACGCAAACCTCCGGTGCCAAACTCAAGGTCTTTGTAAAAAGAATCTGTAAGCTCGCGATGATCGTTATCAAGCAAATGTTTTACTTCTTTGCGTGTATCTTCATCAAACTCGCTTGAAAGCCATGTTTTGGCCTTTTCAATAATAGGCTTGTCTGCTATCATAACTCTTCATTTTTTTAGTCTGTATTATTACTATTCTGATTTTACTAATACCTTTTTAAACTTCGCAAATTATTTATGCTGGCAATAAATACAAAAATAAGTTTTTTATTTTACAGGTAAAAGGGATACAAGTAAACCTGTTTTAGGACGAGACAAACTGAGTGATGTTGGTCTTGAAGTTTTCAATATCGCCACGCTCGGGCCCGACCTTCAGAAATGCTTTGTTTAAATAAATTTACTATTTTTGCTTTAATCTAAAGTTAAATATTTTAATAACAACGCTCAATAATAAATTAAAACCTACCTTAATGAAAAAATTTTTATATTTTTCCTTTGCCTTGATGCTATCATTTATCAATAGCGCAGCTGATACACCACAAATAGTTTCGGTTGAAGGCGATGATGCATTCTCAAACACAATTAAAGCAGTTGAACTCCTGGGAGGTATGCAAAATTTTGTAGAGCCCGGCGATAAAGTTGGAATACTTGTCAACTCAGGCTTCCGTGAAAAAGGCGCATACGTAGACCCTGATGTGGTCATTTCTACTTTAAAAATGGTTCTTGATGCAGGTGCCAAAGATGTTGTCTTTTTGCAACATATCAAGCCTGAATATTGGGAAAGAAGCTCCCTGGAGCCTGATCATCGCGAGTATATTGATCGTGCAAGAACCATTGAGGCTAATGAGTTCCCATCGGAGTATGATGAAGAAAATTTTGTTAAATATTCAGGGCTGGAAGGAGCTGTGCATCTTGAAGAAATTGAAGTGGTAAGGGAAATATTTGAAGTTGATGTTTTTATCAATATACCTATTGCAAAGAACCACGGACTTACTTTGCTTACCAATTCCATGAAAAACATGATGGGCCTGAATACCCGCGCAACAAATGTTAAGTTTCATCTTGACGGACCTTCGCGCAATGACCCCGACTTTCTGGCACAATGTATTGCTGATCTTAACCTTGTCCGCAAACCCGACCTTATTATATCAGATGTTATGGAGGTTATAGTAACAAACGGACCTGGCGGACCGGGCGATATTGTTTCCCCAAACAGGGTAGTTGCAGGATTCGACCCTGTTGCTGTTGATGCATACTGCGCCGACCTTATTGACTTTTTTATCCCTGATGTGCTTACCATCCAGAAAGGATATGAGTTAGGCCTGGGTAAAAAAGATTATAACGAACTGGAAATTTTAGAAATAAAAAAATAAATAATCATGATTAAAAAGATATTATTTACGACCCTGGCTTTAATACTTTGCGCTTTTGCTTATACACAACAAGCCGTTGACATTTTGCCCAAAGACGATAGATGGCAACCCACTCATGATATCATTGCTTATGAAGGAGATGACCTGTTTTTTCTAATAAATGGGGGCGCCGACCTTTATTATGAATATGGCTTTGCCGATGTTGCGGCAGCAAATTACTCAATTAATGACAACGCCAGCCTTTATACAGAAGTCTATAGAATGGACAGTCATGATGCTGCCTTCGGCATATTCAGCTTAAGAGCACGCAACGTGGTGCCTCACCACAAAAAAGAAGGCAGAACATATGCTATGGGTAGTGATTATATTCATGTATGGAAAAATAACTTCTACTTCTATATCTCTGCTTCAGGGATTGAAAGCGATGAAATATCAAAAATGAATCAACTGTCTGAAGCTATTATAAAAAACATTCCCGGAAAAGAAAGTATGCCGGAAATTAAAAATCAATTACCCGACAACTACTCCGGCTTCGCATACATAAAAGGGCCTATTGCATTATCTAACGTTTACAGCTTCGGACACAGGGATATTTTTAACATTAAAGAAGGACTATGGTATGAACATAACGACAAGCAAGTTCTGAAATTCTTCTATGATGATAATGAGCAAGCTGCCAATACTTTAAAAAATGCCGCCGACAACCTTAAATCCACACAAAGACTTGATAATATGAAAGTAACTGAGGAGTCTTTTCAAGGAATTGACAGACATGGGAACGTAGTGGAAGGTAGAATTAAAAACAACACTATTGTAATTGAGATTATTGCAAGACCCGTGATGATGGATTAATGCTTTACGTATAGATCTGTTAGGTTTTTATTTTAGAACAACACATTTTATAAATTCACCGAATCTGTGATTTTATTTCATTAATTTAAGTGTTAAGTTAAAAAGGATTTGTTACCCCTTTTGTAACTATAACTTACCTTTTCACTAAAATAGCTTCAAACAATATTGACCTGCATTTGTTTTATCTTATGAACCAAAATTCAAAACAATGAAAAATATTCTCGGTTTTTTTAAAAATTTATTTAATAAAACAAAAGAAGCCCTAACCGGTGAGATCCACACTGTAAAAGTTAAAAAAGTAAAGAAAATTACTCCTGATGTTTTACAGATAACTACTGAAAAACCCGGTAATTTTGAATTCACCCCCGGCCAGGCAACTAATGTTGCCATAAATAAAGCCAACTGGAAAAACAAGGAAAGGCCGTTTACTTTCACCAGCCTTCCTGAAGATGACCACCTTGAATTTGTTATAAAAACCTATCCATCCCATGAGGGAGTTACCAACGAACTTCTTAATCTTAAAGAAAATGATGAGCTTATTATCCGGGATGTTTATGGAGCAATAACCTATAAGGGTGAAGGTGTATTTATTGCAGGTGGTGCAGGAGTAACACCTTTTATTTCTATTTTCAGAGATCTTAAATCAAAAAACAAAATTGGAAATAACAAACTTCTTTTTGCGAACAAAGCTAAAAAAGACATTATCCTTAAAAAAGATTTTGAAGACATACTTGGCAGCAATTTCATAAACATATTATCTGATGAGAAAACCAAAGAATATGAGCATGGTTTTATAACGGAAGACTTTTTAAAAAAACACATTGATGACCCTGAAAAATATATTTATATCTGCGGGCCTCCTCCAATGATGGATGCATTGGAAAAGCAACTTAAAAAGCTCAACATAGATAAGAAACATATTGTTAGAGAAGCTTTCTAAGTGCTTTCTATAAAATTTTTCATAGAGTTTCACGGATTGTTAAACAAAAAATATTTCAACAATGGAAAAGCTAAAAACACATTACATGGGTATAGAACTTGATAATCCCATTATCGTTGGAGCATCAAACATCTCTAATGACCTGGACAACCTAAAAAAAGCCGAAGATTCAGGTGCTGCTGCGATAGTTTACAAATCGTTGTTTGAAGAACAGATTCAACTGGAAAGCTTTAAGATGGAAGAAGAACTTACCGCATTTGATGATATTCATGCAGAGATGCGCAATTTACATCCCAAAATTGAGCATGCAGGACCTGAAGAACATCTGGTGAACATCAAAAAAGCAAAGGAAAGCCTTTCTATTCCTCTAATTGCCAGTTTAAATGCACAAAATACAGACACCTGGATGAAATACTCTAAGCTCTTAAGTCAAGCAGGTGTTGATGCAATTGAACTTAACTTTTATCAAACACCAACAGATTTCAATAAAAGTGCAAAAGAAATAGAAGATGAGCAGGCCAATATTGTAAAAGAGTTGAAAAAAAGCTTGTCCATCCCTGTTAGTGTTAAGCTGAGCTCCGAATACACAAATGTGCTGAACTTAACTAAAAATATAGATCAGGCCGGAGCCGATGCTTTTGTTTTGTTTAATTCTTTCTTTATGCCTGATGTTGATATTAAAGCCGAAGAACACATTAAGCTCTTTAACCTAAGTAACAAAGGGGACTACAGGCGATCTCTCAGGGCTGCCGGAATATTGTTTGAAAACATTAAAGCAGATATTTGCAGCAGTCATGGCGTACATAATGGCACAGATACTATTAAGCTGATCCTTGCAGGAGCATCCTGTGTTCAAATGGTAAGCACGTTGTATAAGCATGGCTTATCTCAAATAGAAAAATCCAAGCAAAAGATTGCCGAATGGATGGAAGAAAAAAATTACAATAGTATTGATGAGTTTAAAGGTAAGTTGTCAAAAAACAATCTTAAGAGCCATCCATTTATTTACAGAAGAGCACAGTACGTTGATTTGCTTATAAATTCAGAGGAAGTCTTGAAACTTAAACAGTAACTGCCGGTTAAAAAGTTCTAAAAACTTATATGTTTATTCAAATACAATTTATAGTATCAACAAAACTGTTTTTCAGAATAACCGGTTACCAATCAAACCATTTATTATTACTGGAACAAAAATTAAATCTAAAAAGGAAAGCTTTACTACGATTACAAATAAAATATTATTTATAAACTTTAAAACTATTTATTATGAGTAAACACTATGCAAATGCGGTTTGGGAAGGCAATCTTGCCAAAGGCAACGGAGTTTTTACACTTAGCTCAAACGGGTATAAAGGAGGTTACAACTTTTCATCCCGGTTTGAAGACAACAAAAATCTTTCAAGTCCTGAAGAACTAATAGGTGCAGCCCATGCAAGCTGTTTTTCTATGGCCTTTTCGCACTCACTTGACCAATCGGGTTACAAGCCGGAAAAAATTGAAACTGATGCTGAGGTTACACTGTCCAAAACAGATAGTGGATTCTCAATAGCTGAAATACTACTTAAAACCAAAGGCCAGGTTTCCGGTATTGATAACGATAAGTTTGTTGAAATTGCTAATAAAGCAAAAGAAAATTGCCCTGTGTCAAAAGCTCTAACGGGAACTAACATTAAACTGGAAGCGCAGTTAATTTGATACTGGTTAAATAAACCAAAGATTAAAAATTGTATTCTTTAAATATACCTAAAAGTGTTTTAAATTAACTACTTTAGCTTATATGTCCTGATGAGGGATTCCATATAAAAAACCTTGTAAGCCGCAAGCTAACAAGGTTTTTTTATTATAAAGCCAAATTAAACAACTTTATGAATTCTTTTTATTACCTGGCTTGATCTTCAAGCTTAATCCATATGTTCACTGACCCTCCTTTGCAGTTCAGGATCCTGAAAGTAGGCATTGAACATTTCCAAAAACTCAACCTCAGTAAAACCGGCATCTTCCATTGCTTGTAGTACTTCAGCAAACCTGGCTACTTCAGCATCGTTAAATTCGGGCATAATATGTTCGCGCTCAAACTGCTGCCGTTGTTGCTGTTGTTGAGGTTGCTGCTGTTGTGCATACAGATTTACTGAAAAAATAACCAAAACAACAAACAGAATTACAATTAATACATTACTGATAAACTTTTTCTTTTTTAACATAAAAATAGATTTTAGTTGTGTTAAACAATAACCAGCTCTCATTTATATGCAACGTAAAAATATAAAACTGAATATACAATAAGTATTGTGTTATTTTTTTTTAAAAAAAGCCTGTTGATTTTCGTTTACCAGCAAAAGGACAAAAAATAATTTTTTATAAAATTATTTAATATCAATAAGGTAGCCAGATTTAACATGTTTTAATAAATTATCAGTATATAAATTGGCAAATAAAGATTTTTTAGCCTCTATAATAATATAAATTAATGGTTTAACCATATTTTGCAACACTAAATATTATTTGACAACTATCACAAAGAGATTATCTGGTTTTTTTAATTCGCAAAAATTTAAAAAAACAAGTAATTTGAAAGCTGTTATTTTTATCTGTTTATCTTTGTAAGGGAAATTATTTTAACGTTTAAAACTAATTCTTTACGGTGTAAGATGGCAATAAAACAAGCAAGGCCTATATTATAGCTTTTACTGCCGCACCCATTAAACAACTATATGGTAATAATAGGAATAACAGGCACTCTTGGATCGGGCAAGGGCACTGTTGTCAAATACCTTGTTGAACAAAGAGGGTTTGAACATTTTACTGTCAGGGGGTTTTTGACCGAAGCTCTTAAAGCTAGGAATATGGAAGTCAATCGCGATACAATGACATCCCTGGCAAATCAGCTTCGCAAAGAAAACAGCCCTTCCTATATTGTTGAAAAGCTTGCTGAAAAAGCATTAAAAAGCGGAAATGATTGTGTTATTGAAAGCATTAGAACGCCGGGAGAGGTTAATTCATTAAAAAACTACCCTAAATTTGTTTTGCTTGCTATTGATGCCGACATACATTTAAGATATAAAAGAATACTAAGGCGCAATTCGGAAACTGACCAGGTAAGTTTTGAAACATTTGTTGCCAACGAAAAACGCGAGATGTTTTCCGATGATCCCAATAAACAAAATCTGTCAAAATGTATAGAAATGGCAGATTATAAAGTACTTAATAATGATTCTATCAACAGCCTGCACAGAAAGATTGAAGAGTTTTTAAAAAAAATATCATACAGTTCAAAGCATTAAATATGGATAAAGCCCCAAAAGAAAAATATCAACGTCCGACATGGGACGAATACTTCATGGAGATTGCCAATACAGTTTCAAAGCGCGCCACATGTGATCGTGGCAGAAGTGGTTGCGTTGTTGCACGTGGAAGGCAAATTTTAGTTACCGGTTACGTTGGATCCCCCACAGGCTTACCTCATTGCGACGATGCCGGACACCAAATGAAGCGGTTGATCCACGAAAGCGGGAAAACAACACAACATTGCATGCGTACCGTACATGCTGAGCAGAACGCAATTTGCCAGGCTGCAAAGCTGGGTATAAGCATCGAAAACGCCACCCTGTACTGCCGAATGACCCCATGCAGAACATGTGCTATGCTTATTATCAACTGCGGCATTAAAAGAGTAGTATGTGAAAAAAAATATCATGCCTGTGAAGATTCTGAAAAGTTATTTGCGGACGCAGGCATCCAACTGGAATACTTTATTAATGAAACAATGCAATACGAACAGCAATAAACTACTCGTCACCAAAAATTTTAACCTCTAACTGTCCTTCGGAATTCACAAACCCCCTATGCATTCCTGAAGTATTGAAAGGCATTGTGATATTACCTTCTTTATCAACAGAAATCAATCCACCATTAACATTTAAGCCTTTTAGCTTATCGTTTATAATATAATTTGCAGCTTCGTCAAGACTTGTTCCTTTGTATTTCATGCGTGCGGAAATATCATAAGCAACAACGTTACGGATAAAGTATTCTCCATGCCCGGTGGCCGAAACAGCACATGATTTGTTATTGGCATATGTCCCTGCACCAATTATAGGGCTGTCTCCTACCCTTCCAAATTGCTTACCGGACATCCCTCCTGTTGATGTGGCTGCTGCCAGGTTCCCGTGGATGTCAAGGGCAACAGCTCCCACTGTACCCATCATATCGTCGGGTGACGGATCATTCATGCCGGTATCACCTCCTTTTCTCTGGCGCTTAAGTAATTCCCGATAATTATCCCAACGTTCCTGATCAAAAAAGTATGATGGATCAACAATCTCAAGGCCCTTTTCATAAGAAAACCTTTCAGCACCTTTACCAATTAGTAATACATGAGGAGACTCTTCCATCACTTTCCGTGCAGCTGAAATAGGATTTTTTACGTTGGTAATGGAAGCCACCGCACCACTATTAATTTCTTTTCCGCACATAATCGAAGCATCAAGCTCATTATTTCCATCAATAGTAAATACAGCACCCCGGCCGGCATTAAACAATGGCGAGTCCTCAAGAACACGGACAGCCGCCTCAACAGCATCAAGACTAGTCCCGCCATTCTTCAGTATCTCCTCCCCGGCTTGTAAAGACTCCGTGAGCTTTGCAACATATGCAGGTTTTACATCTTTGGTTATCCTTTCAGGAGTGATGTTGCCTGCACCTCCATGAATTACCAAAACATATAAAGAATCCTGCTGACCTGAAAGGCCAAAAACAATAAATATAAATGTTAATATAACTATAGTCTTCTTCATAACTGTTAGCTTAAAAAAGTTTATTGGCGTTCTCCCATCTCTTCGTTTATCTTTTCAATAAAATCATCGGTTATATCATACTGCTCCTCTCCAAACAACAAGCCTCCACCCGGCGAATAATTTAATATAAAATCATATCCCATCTCAACATTATATCTATTCATAAAACTCGAGATAGAATCGAACAACTCAACATTAAAATCTATTTCTTTTTGTTGCAACCTTTCAGAATACTCTTCACTCAACATCATAAGCTCCTGTTGTTCTTGCATCAATTCCTGTTCTTTGACCTGCGCCTGTTCCATAGATATTAACCCACGCTGTATTTGTTGTTGAAACTCTTCAACCCGGCGCTGAAAATTTCTCTGTTTTTGTGTTAGATCTGATTCAAGCCTGCGCTGTTCAGCCAACATTTCTTCACGCATTTTCTGAGCAAGCGTAAAACGTTGCATTAGTTCATCTGAATCAACAAAGCCTATATTAATAGTTGCATCCGATAAAGTTTTCTCTATAGCATCAATATCCTTTGGCTCTACATCCTGTTTATCCCGGGGATCAAGAAAATACAACCCATATAATACTATCAAGCCCGCCAACAATATTATATTAAACAAAGTATTAATATTGAGTTTGTTTTTTGATTGCTTGTTTGAAGTTTGATTTTCAGGCTTTTGCCCTGTTTTTTCTTCACTCATAATTAAAAGGATTAAGGGTTTGTTA
>SLSZ01000110.1 GCA_007130125.1 Bacteroidales bacterium | reverse complement strand
CTTCAGATTCTCCTGTAGTGGTTTTTATTTTTACTCTTTCCATTATTATTAATTTAAACACACTATGGAATTTTTAAAAAAGTCCTCAGTCTTCAGTCTCCAGTCGGCAGTCCTCAGTCTTCAGTCAGCAGTCAAAACCTTCAAAAAACTCAACAACTAAACCTCTAAAGCCTTCAACCAATTGGCACATTAGCACATTAACTCATTGGCAAATTGGCACATTGACCCATTGCCCCATTGCCCTCCCCGTTTAAAACCATAAAATTACTCACTTTTTTCGTTTTTCCGCCTCTTTGAAATATGAGTTTTTTGAAAAAGGCATGATTCTTTGTGAATATTGGTAAACAATTTTTTTACAAAAGTTGACCTTAACCCTTTTTCTCCGGCTTCCGCCATAACTCTTTCTAAAATTTTTTCCCAGCGTGATTGCTGAACTACCTCCATTTCAATATCTTTTTTTACAGCCGTAATGTGTTTTATTAGCTCCATTCTGTTGGCCAATGTTTCGACCAGATTATCGTCAAGATTATCAATTTCCAATCTGAGTTCTTCGAGCAGGTCGTCGGGATTATTTTGCTCATTATCACCAAAAAGCTTATCCATTAAACCTGGAAAGTCGCCGGCACAAATTTGTTGAGAAGCATCGCTCAGGGCGTCAGCCGGATTAGGATGAACTTCAATCATAAGCCCGTCAAAATTATTTGTGATTGCTCTTTGCGCTATCAGGGGCACCAACTCTCTGTTTCCGGCAATATGGCTTGGGTCGCAAATGATTTGCAATCCGGGCATCCTGTGACGCAACATCAGAGGGATAGCCCAATTGGGCTGATTGCGAAAAACAGATTTTGTATTGGGTGTAAACCCACGGTGAATTGCTCCTACCTGTGATATTCTTGCTTTGACAAATCGTTTAATAGCACCTTCCCATAAATCTATATCAGGGCTTAATGGATTTTTAACCATTACAGGAACATCAACTCCCCTGATGGCATCGGCAATTTCCTGCACTGTAAACGGGTTGCTTACTGTCCGTGCACCTATCCACAAAAGATCAACACCATACTTTAGTGCTTCGTAAACATGTCGTTCAGAGCCTACTTCTGTTGCTACCGGCAATCCCGTTTCATTTTTGATATCACTTAGCCATTTCAGGCCTTCAGTACCAACCCCCTGAAAAGACCCCGGAGATGTGCGGGGCTTCCATATACCTGCCCTGAGAAAATGAACCCTGCCGTCAGCCGATAAAACCCTGGCAGTATCCATCAACTGCTCCGGCGATTCAGCACTGCAAGGCCCGGCAATCATAAGACGGCCCGAACGGAAAATCGTCTCTTTAAGCAGATTAGGCTTACCATTATTATTATTATTGCGTGTTTCCATTTTGTTGAATTTTTTTAGTATGACAGTGTCTTGAATTAGTGTTTCCATTTTTGTTATGTCCTTCATTAAACTTTCTTCTTGTTTCATTTGCTTTGTTAATAATTGATTTCATGTAAGCATGGTCATTGTTTTCAATATTTTCGGCAAAAAGATTCATTGTTTTTGAAAGAGTTCTCAAAGCTTTAGCCACCAAATCCTTATTTTGAGAAAATATTGGCAACCACACTTCAGGAGCACTTGAAGCCAGACGTGAAATAGAATCAAATCCTCCTGCAGCCAGCCGGTTCCATGATTTGTACTCACTACTTTCAAACTCCGGCATTGATGCAAATAAATAAGAGACAACCTGTGGAAGATGTGAAGTAAGCGCCACAGTCATATCATGCTCCACTGGAGTGAGATAGATAATAGTCATTCCCAAATCTTCAAACAATTTGTTGGCTGCTTTAATAGCTTCATATGAGGACTGTTCTTGTTCGCAAATAACTACTTTTTTGTTTGCAAACAAGTCAGGGTCGGCTTTTGCAGGTCCTGCTTTTTCACAGCCCGCCATGGGATGCGCTGCAACGAAAGAATCTCTTTTCGGATGATCCTCAATGCCTCTGCAAATGTCTGCTTTTGTTGAGCCTGCATCAATCACAACACATCCATAAGGCACAATATCCATAAAATGTGGAAGAGATCTTTTAATACAATCCACAGGGGTGGCAAGAAAAACAATATTAGCGTTTCTTAAGGCCTGTTCAACTGAATACTCAATAATGTCGATAGCTCCCAATGACTTTGCTAAAATCAGGTTGTCAACTGACTTATCGTATCCTGTAACTGTATATCCCTTATTCCTTAATGCTATTCCAGTTGAGCATCCTATCAAACCTGTTCCAACAATAGTTACCTTTTTCATAGCTTTTTATTTCTGTGATTTATCATTTTTAAATGTTTTTGGTTGAATAATATCCCATAACCTAAATGCCGCGCAGTACATATAAAAAAAGGCTCCCTTTTTTGGGAGCCTCATCTGTTTTATTATACTTTATATTATTCTTTAAGCATACACAGCAATTTCAGCTCCCCGGTAGATCAGGTAGAAAAAATAAAAATAACCGTAATATGTGGTGGTGATGTTAATCATTGCTGCTTTCATCTAAATTATTACAAATAAAAAAGCCCCTTTTTGAGGGGCTTGGTTTTATTTCTAAGTATTATAAATTATCATACATACTACCGCCACGCCCCTTTATTGCTAAAGAAGTAAAAATAGCTGCTATAGTATGAATGTAATATTGTTATCAATTTTTCTTTTTTGATAGTGCAAATATAATAATATTTTAAATTAAACAAGAAATCGTACGATTTTTGGTAAATTACCTTCGGTGAGCTCGCAAGCTCGGTTCTTTTTTTAAAGAGTGTAAGTGTTTTTTATTATTTTTATTCCTCGCAAAAACCGCAAAATTAAATACACGCAAAAATCGCAAAGATAATGACAGAGAATGAAATATCTTATAGAGTAATTGGTGCAGCAATAGAAATACATAAAAGTATAGGTCCTGGGCTATTAGAGTCAGCTTATGAAAATGCTTTAGCTTATGATTTGAAACAGCTGGGTTTTGATGTTAGACAACAAGTTGCAATGCCTTTTATTTATAAGGAAGTAAAACAAGAAGTTGGATACAGAATTGACTTACTGGTTAATAACAAGTTAATCTTAGAAATAAAAGCTGTAGAAATAATAGCTCCAGTACATTATGCCCAGTTATTGACATATTTAAAACTATCTGGATTAAAATTAGGCTTATTAATAAACTTTAACTCAAAAACCTTAAAAAACAATATTCATAGAGTAGTTAACAATCTATAAACTTTGCGCATTTTGCGTTTAAACATTTTGCGTACTTTGCGTGGAGCTTTTTTTTCATAGCACCTCAAAAAAAGAATTAATCAATTTTAGCATAATAAAGCCTCTTTTCTGCCATAGGTATAGCACATCGTGATATTGTAATTATTTTAAACCTTCCTCCAAAACCATTAATCTATTTACCAGTTTATCAAACTCTTCAAAGTTCAGTGATTGTTGTCCATCCGAGAAGGCTATTTCAGGTTCGTGGTGCATTTCAATCATAGCACCGTCAGCTCCGGCAACCATAGCTGCAAGGGTTATTTTTTCAACGTGTTTGCGTATTCCTATTCCATGCGAGGGGTCGGCAATAACAGGCAGATGGCTTTTCTCCTTCAATATCGGAATAGCATTGATGTCAAACGTATTTCGGTATGCTTTTTCATAGGTGCGCATACCTCTTTCGCATAAGATAAGCTTTTCATTCCCGGCAAAAAAAACATACTCAGCTGACTGCAATAACTCATCAATGGTACCCGAGATTCCACGCTTCAACATAACAGGCATATCAACTTTCCCGAGCGCATCAAGGAGGTTAAAGTTTTGTGTGTTTCTGGCACCAACCTGAAAAACATCCACATAATCAATCATTTCTTCGATTTGTGATACCTGCATCACCTCGGTAATTATTTTAATTCCATTGGCTTTACAAACAGAATGGAGCATTTTCAGGCCTTCAATTCCAAGACCCCTGAATGCATAAGGAGAGCTGCGCGGCTTAAACACCCCTCCACGCATTATCTTTACATTATTCTTCTTCAATTGCTCGACAGACTTTTGGACCTGGTATTCACTTTCTATTGAACAAGGCCCTGCTATAAGGGTAAATCCATTCCCGCCAATTGTAACACCATCGCCCAGTTCAATAACAGTAGGGTTAACCTTCCATTTACGCGAAACAAGCTTATATGGGTCAGTGACGCGATGAACATCCTTTACACCTTCAATATTGCCAATCAAACGGATGTCGATCTCATTCGATAATATACCTATAATATATTTTTTAAACTGGGTTGATATTTCGGAAAACTTGATTTTGTTGTCCGACAGTATTTTGTTCAAAGCATTTCTGTCTTTTTCCGTAATATTATTGTGTAATTGTATGATCATGGTTTAATTTTTTTTATAAATTCAGATACGGTTTCTTTTGATAATCCTTTTTCGGAAATGGGCTTAATAAAAGCACTGCCAATTATGGCACCATTAGTGTATTTGCAAGCAACTTTAAAGGTTTCCCTGTTATGAATTCCAAAGCCAGTCAGTTTTGGATTTTTTAACTGCAAATCGTTTATTCGCCGGAAATAAGAAGCCTGGTTTTCAATGTTTTTGTTGCTTCCGGTAATGCTGTTGGATGAAACCATATATATAAATCCGCTCGTATTCTCATCAATAAAGCGGGCTTTCTCATCTGCTGTTTGTGGTGTAACCAGGAAAATATTTGAAACGTTTGATTGCACAAATCTTTCTTTCAGTCTTTCACAATAGTAATCCACAGGCATATCAGGAATAATAACTCCATCAATACCGGTTTTGGCACAAGCTTCTATGAATCTTTCTTCACCGAATTGCAAAACTGGGTTAAGATAGCCCATAAATGCCAGCGGGACGTTAGTTTTTTCTCTGATGGCTTTTAACTGTTCAAACAACAGCTTTAGTGTCATTCCATTATCAATTGCAGCTGTGCTGCTTTCCTGGATCACAGGCCCATCTGCCAGGGGGTCGGAAAAGGGGAAGCCGACTTCGATAATATCAACACCTGCTTCATCCAGATACTCAATAGCCTGAACAGTGTCATTCAATGCCGGATACCCCGCCGTGAAATATACTGACAGGATATTGCTTTTTTTAGTTTTAAAAAGTTGTGTAATTCTGTTTTTCATATTGTTAAAATTTAAGTAACGGGTAACGAGTAACAGGTAACGGGTAACAGATGCCAATGACCGATTACTGATTACCGATTACTGATTACCCGTCACTCGTTACTCGTCACCCGTTACTATATTTTTCAAAAGTCTCCATATCCTTCTCCCCTCTTCCTGAGAGGTTTACCACGACTATGTCATTTTTATTAAACTTCATTTTATTCAAATACGCCAAAGCGTGTGCTGATTCAAGTGCAGGAATGATCCCATCGGACCTTGAAAGGCTGAAAGCAGCTTCAAGGGCTTCCTGGTCTGTTACATTTACTATGGTTGCTTTGCTTTTATCGTGCAAATACGCATGCACCGGCCCTACCCCGGGATAATCCAGCCCGGCACTAACTGAATGCGGTTCAACTATTTGTCCGTCATCAGTCTGTATAAGGTATGTTTTGCTGCCATGGATAATGCCTTTTCTGCCCAATGCGATTGTGGCAGCTGTCTTGCCGGAGAAAACACCTTCGCCGCCGGCCTCAACAGCAATGAGTCTGGTTCTATTATTGTCAATAAATG
>SLSZ01000247.1 GCA_007130125.1 Bacteroidales bacterium | reverse complement strand
ACCCTTAACAGGAATATTTTCTAAACAACAAATAACGGTTTTCAAATAATACATAAATCATAAAAAGCAAAATCTATAATTTCAGAAAATACCGGTTTTCTTACCTTAATTTGTAATATTATTTTAAAATTGAATTTTTGATAATTGGTTATTGTTTATAGTTTGCTTTTGTGATTTTTTCACAAGGAGCTTATTTTATAAATAAAAATTCCATAACAAGTGAAAATCACCCCATCAAATACTAGTGAATTGTTAAACACAGGAAAGGCTTTGCCTGTAATGGAGACTTTCTATTCGGTTCAGGGGGAAGGGCACTTGACTGGAAGTGCTGCCTGTTTTATTAGAATAGGTGGTTGTGATGTTGGTTGTCATTGGTGTGATGTTAAAGAATCGTGGAATGCGGATATACATCCTTTGATGCTGGTAGATGATGTTATTGAGGCCATTTCTGACAATCCCTCTAAAACTGTTGTTATTACCGGAGGAGAACCACTGTTATATAACCTTGATTACCTTTGCGGAAAACTTAAAGATAAGAGAATAAAAATATGCCTTGAAACTTCCGGTGTAATACCATTAACCGGGAATTACGATTGGATCTGTCTGTCCCCGAAATGTAACCAGAATCCCCGAAGTGATATTTTGCTGATGGCTGATGAGTTGAAAGTGATAATTGAAAATCCTGAAGACCTTAATTGGGCAGAAGAAAACAGCAGGAAAGTAAAAGACAAATGTCTGCTATATCTACAGCCTGAGTGGAGTAAATTTGAAACTATTATACCGGTGATAGTTGACTATGTTAAAAATAATCCTAAGTGGATGATATCTTTGCAGTCGCACAAGTTTATGAATATCCCGTGAGGTTAAAGGCGCAGACAATCATTGACTGTCATTAAAGAAAAATAAACTATTTTAATAATTTTAATCGGAAACTAGTGATATAGTATAATAACTCACCGTTAGTATTTGAAATCCTGTAAGATGATCGCAATAGTTGATAGCTAAAGCTTCTGGATCACTGAGAGTATTTTTTGGGTTTTGTAGTACACAATTTTGTACCTTTACAATTCTACTTTTTTGGCATGATTTTTCATGATAATAATTACTGAAACTCAAGTTTCTTTTACTTTAAAAAAAGAGGACAGTTTTTTTACAATTTATAGATTATTTAAGACTACATATATATAAATCAGTTTTTTAACTTTACTAAATTACCATAATGTATAAATCATTAATCCTAAAATCTATTTTCCGGCTAATTTTTCTGTTTTTTATATGTAACATTATGTACTCGCAGCAACCGGAAAGGGAATTAACAACTTCTTCAAGCAGGGCGCGCCGGGCTTTTGAAAATGCTATCCAACATTATAATGCCTGGCAAACAAGAAAAGCTGAAGAAGAGTTTATTAGGGCGATTGAAATTGATCCCGAATTCATTGAACCACATATTATACTTGGAGAAATTTATCATAAAGCCGAAAGGTTTGAAGATGCCGTCCGAGTTTATAGCCGTGCAATAGAAATAGATCCCGACTTTTATCCGAATAAGCATTATTTTCTGGCTGATGCCAAGGTTAAATCAGGGATGTATGAAAAAGCAAAAAGTCGTGCAGAGATATTTCTGACATATGATAATTTAAGCGAAAATATGTTGAGTGATGCTAAAAGGGTAATTAAAACATGTGACTTTGCTATTGAATCTATGGCTTCGCCTGTGCCCTTTGAACCGGTTAATATCGGGAACACAGTAAACACGAGGTTTGCTGAATACAGTCCGTCACTTACTGCAGATGAGAAAACCATTTATTTTACAAGGAAACAACGAAGGGATCCGGGATCAATGTATGGTGCCAGTGAATATGAAGATATTTATTTCAGTATTAAGGTTGATGGTGAGTGGCAGGAGGCAGAAAATCTTGGAGCACCTGTAAATACGCCCCGGAATGAAGGGTTCCTTAGTATCTCGGCAGATGGACAGCATCTGTTTTTTACTGCATGCAACAGGCCGGAAGGAGTAGGAAGTTGCGATATATATTATTCTAGAAGGAAAGGCCAGTCATGGGAAACGCCTGAAAACATGGGTTTGCCTGTAAATAGCAGACAATGGGACTCACAGCCCAGTGCTACTGCAGATGGCAAAACGTTGTATTTTGCAAGTGCCCGGAGTGGTGGTTTTGGAACCACGGACATTTGGAAAACACAGTTCCAGGAGGATTCAACATGGTCCAGACCTGTAAATCTTGGCCCTGTGATCAACACTTCCGGAAGAGAAATGTCTCCATTTATCCATCCTGATAACAGAACACTGTTTTTTGCTTCCGACGGTCATCTGGGAATGGGTGGTTTTGACATGTATTACTCCAGGCGTGATGAAAATGGAGAGTGGACTGAACCCGTAAATCTTGGGTATCCGATAAATACACATATGGATGAATTTTCCCTGTTTATTGGAGCTAGTGGGCGTGAAGCTTACTTTGCATCTGATGCCGATCAGGAGTCAGGACAAACAGATATATACTATTTTGAACTATATGAAGAAGCAAGGCCAGACCCGCTTACATATATGAAAGGGAAGGTTATTGATAAAGATACACGAAGACCGTTGAAAGCAAACTTCGAGCTTATTGACCTTAAAGAGGATGTAGTGCTGATTAGCTCAGAGTCAGATCCTGTGGACGGTACCTTCCTGGTTGCAATTCCTGTCGGTATTAATTTGGGCCTTAACGTCTCCGCTAATGGCTATCTATTTTACTCAGAAAACTTTATTGTGGATAAAAGATATACAGGTTTAGAGCCATATCATATGGATATAACTCTTAATCCTATACAAGCAGGCGAAACTGCCGTCTTAAGAAATATATTTTTTGAATATGATGAATATGATCTAAAGCCTGAATCGAGAGCCGAACTTAACAGATTGATAAATCTGCTGGATGAAAATCCTGCAGTCAGAATTGAAATTGGTGGTCATACAGATAATGTGGGATCATATGAATATAATATGGAATTATCTCTCAACAGAGCAAAGAGCGTTTTTGAATATCTTGTTGAAAATGGCATTGACCCCGGCAGACTTGAATATGAAGGTTATGCCGATAAAAAACCAATAGATACAAATGAAACAGAAGAAGGAAGAGCGAATAACAGAAGAACGGAATTTAAGATCCTGGAGAGAGGAGAAGAAAGTCAGGAATGATAAGTCAGGTGAGAAGTGAAGGGTAACCGTTAATTAGTAATCGGTAATCGGTGGCATGTTCTATTATATTTTAACCCTTATAAACTTAAAAAAGAAAATATTATGAATGGTAGTTACGGTGATAAAAACGAGTTTTTCTCAATAAATCTGGATAAGATTCTTTTCCTTGATGTGGAAACAGTTCCTATGTGCAAAAGTTTTGAAGAGTTGCCTGATAAGTTTAAACCGTTGTGGGAAAATAAAGCAAAAAGATTCAGCCAGCAGGAAGAAAAGCCTGCCGAAGAGCTTTTCTTTGAAAAAGCCGGTATTATTGCCGAGTTTGGAAAGATCGTTTGTGTTTCTGCTGGCTTTTTTAGTTTTTCAGGTGAGAATGAAAGGGTATTCAGAGTGAAAGCATTCAGCAGTGATGATGAAAAACTATTGTTGACAGAATTTAAATCAATGCTTGATGGTTATTTTAATAGGAATAACAACTATTTGTGTGGACATAATGGTAAAGAGTTTGATTTTCCATACTTGTCAAGACGTATGTTGATCAATGGCATCAGATTGCCGGAAGCATTAAATAATTTTGGTAAAAAGCCATGGGAAACACGTTTTCTGGATACAATGGAACTTTGGAAATTTGGAGATCATAAAAATTATACATCACTTGACCTGCTTGCTGCATTATTTGATATACCTACCCCAAAAGATGATATTTCAGGCAAAGATGTTGCTGATGTTTACTGGAATGCAAACGATCTCAAACGTATTGCTGAATATTGCAATAAGGATGTAATAACCACTGCCAGATTGTTCCTGAAATTCAGAGGGGAGAAAGACCTGGAGGATGAGGAGGTAGTTGTTACAAACTAATTATAAATCCAAAATCCCAAGCTCAAAATTCAAAATAAATCCTAAGTTCAAAATCCCAAATCCAAACAATCAGTCCTCAGTCGGCAATCAATAGAATATAGTTGACAATTGACAAAAATGCTCAACGACTTAACCTCTCAACCAATTGGCACATTGGCACATTAAACCATTGACACATTAACCCTTCAAAATAAAATGGTTTTAATAAATTTGCACCAAAACTTAGCATAAAACCTCATGAACTGGTTCATCTTCTGGATAATTGTTTATATTGCTGTGCTTGTTTACTTCACTATTAAGCATGTTAGAAGTAGCGACATCGACGGTTATCTTATAAACAACCGGAACACATCTACTTTGGTTTTGGTTTTTACTACATTGGCTACATTTGTTGGTGGTGGTGTTTGTATGGGACTCATTGCTATGGGTTATACTTCAGGTTTTGCAGCCATTGCAATTGGTATTGCTTATGTGATAGGTTTTTTTATTTTGTATTTTTTTGCCGGAAAGATCAGAACAATTGGTAAAGAAAAAAACATTTATTCGTTTGCTGAGTTTCTCAATCGCTCATATCTAAAAAAACACAGGTTATCAAAATTTCCAAGGATATTTTCCGGACTAATCAGCGGTATAAATATTGTTATTTTCTTTTTTTTAACTGCTGCACAGTTTGTTGGCATGGCAACACTTTTGCATTTTGCTTTTGATGTAGGATATGTTTATGCAGCCGGAATTTCATTCCTGGTTGTTATTATGTATACTGCACTTGCCGGATTATCAGGAGTTATTATCACTGACTTTATACAGTTTGTGGTCATTGTTTTTATGATAATCTTCATTTTTATGCCTGGTATATGGGCAGAAACGGATGGTTTGGCAGCATTAAAAACTCTTCCTGATACTTTTTTAAACGCTACTCATGAAGGATTGGCATTCCTGATAGGTTTGCCATTATTATTGAGCCCTTCGGTTTTAACAAGAATGGATATCTGGCAAAGAACACTGGCTGCAAGAAATGAAAAAACAGCTAAAAGGACCAGCCTGATAAGTGGTTTTGCCATGTTGCCTTTTTATATTGTGTTTCCGCTGGTTGGGATGGCTCTACGAGTTAATTTTGGAGAGGGTGCAGATCCAAACGCTGCTACACACCTTTTCCTTGAAGCCAATACTACACCTGTACTGCTTGGTTTTGCTGTTATTGGCCTTCTTGCTGCACTGATGTCATCCGCAGATAGTTTTTTGAATATCGTTGCAATTACTGCTATAAGAGATTTTACCAGTTGGAAGGATATTTCAAAAAACAAGAAAAAGCATTTTGCAAAAATAAGGATTGGTGTGGTGATATTTGGTGCACTGGCACTTGCAATGGCTCTATATTTTGCTAATATCGTTGAGCTTTTTATTGCAGGAATAACTTTAAACATTTTGTTTACTCCTGTCTGCCTGCTGGCACTTGTTAAAAAGGACGTTTATAAATATAAATATGCTGCTTTTGCAAGTGTGCTTGCAGGAGCTGTGATAATTGCTTCGATATTTACCTACGGATTTATTACCATGCAGGAACAGGTTCTTAAAATTGCATTTATACCGGCTACTGTGGTTGCAGCGATTGTTTTGCTGCTCGGGGTTTGGAGGACTAATCGCCGGGGTTAATGTGT
>SLSZ01000182.1 GCA_007130125.1 Bacteroidales bacterium | reverse complement strand
TAATATTACAAATTAAGGTAAGAAAACCGGTATTTTCTGAAATTATAGATTTTGCTTTTTATGATTTATGTATTATTTGAAAACCGTTATTTGTTGTTTAGAAAATATTCCTGTTAAGGGTATATCTCTTTTTTTGCAGCTTTCAGAGTATTCATAAGCAGGGAAGCAATGGTCATTGGTCCCACTCCACCGGGAACAGGAGTAATATATCCGGCTTTTTTACCCACTTCATCAAACTTAACATCTCCCATAAGCTTAAACCCGGATTTCTTTTCTTTTGATGGTATTCTGTGTATCCCCACGTCAATAACAACTGCACCTTCTTTAACCATGTCACCATCAACAAATTCAGGCTTTCCTATAGCCACGATAAGTATATCCGCGTTAGAGGTTATTTGCTTAAGATTTTTGGTTTTGCTGTGGCAAACGGTAACTGTAGCATTACCCGGATATCCGTTGCGTCCCATTAATATACTGACAGGCCGTCCAACAATATTGCTTCTGCCAAGAACAACACAGTTTTTGCCAAGTGTCTCAATATTTGACCTTTCAATCATCTGTAAAATGCCCATAGGCGTTGCAGACACATATGCAGGCAGGCCGATTGACATACGTCCAACACTTACAGGATGAAATCCATCTACATCCTTTGCCGGATCAATAGACTGTATAACTTTATAATCATCAATATGAGACGGTAAAGGTAATTGAACTATAACTCCGTCAATATCCTTATCATTATTAATAAAATTGATTGCCTCCAGGAGCTCTTCTTCAGTAACATCATCTTTCATCTTATAAGTAGATGATTCAATGCCAACCTTCTTGCAAGCTTTTGCTTTATTGTTAATATATGTTTCACTTGCGGGGTCTTCACCGACAAGTACAGCAGCCAGATGTGGTGGCCTTTCACCACTATCAATAATTTTTGCCACTTCTTCTTTGATCTCTTCTCTTATTTGTTGCGATATCTCTTTACCGTCTATCAATTTCATATAATCTTTTTTCTATTTATAAATTACTATTCTATTATTCTAATAACGAATTCTTTATTACCCCTTTGCATAAAAAATCCAACAAGGCAGGTTCACGAATTACAGATAGTTGCCGATCACTGATTACCGATTACGTATGCCAATCAATAACCAATTTCCTGACATTGGCACATTGGCACATTGGCACATTGGCACATTGGCACATTGACTCATTGGCTCATTGGCACATTGACCCATTGGCTCATTGGCACATTACCCCATTCCCTTCATCATATTCATCATTTTGGATTTACCACCTTTCATCATTTTCATCATTTTCCTTGTATCACCAAACTGTTTTATAAGCCTGTTGACTTCAGTGATGTTGGTGCCGCTTCCCTGTGCTATTCTTTTCCGCCTGCTTCCATTAATAATAGAGGGGTTTTCACGTTCTTCGGGTGTCATTGACTTAATAATGGCTTCAATGCCTTTGAAAGCATCATCCTCAATTTCCATATCCTTCATAGCCTTACCCATACCGGGTATCATTCCTGCCAAATCTTTGAAATTCCCCATCTTTTTAACTTGCTGCAGTTGCTTCAGGAAGTCATTGAAATTAAACTGGTTTTTAGCCAGTTTTTTCTGCATTTCCCTTGATTCTTTCTCATCAAACTGTTCCTGGGCTTTTTCAACTAGAGAAACAATATCTCCCATACCCAGTATTCTGTCGGACATTCTTTTGGGGTGAAAGACATCAATTGCATCTATTTTTTCACCTATCCCAACAAACTTAATAGGTTTATTTACGACTGCTTTAATACTTAATGCAGCACCACCTCTTGTATCACCATCCAGCTTTGTCAACACCACACCTTCATAGTCGAGTCTATCATTGAAAGCTTTTGCTGTTTTAACAGCATCCTGTCCGGTCATAGCGTCCACGACAAACAGTGTTTCCTGTGGATTCAGGTTTTTCTTCAGGCTGGCTATCTCATCCATCATTTGCTGGTCAATAGCCAGGCGCCCGGCCGTGTCAACGACAATTACGTCATGCCCCATGGTTTTTGCATGCTTTACCGCTCTTTTGGCTATATCAACAGGGTTTTTTGATTCTTTATCTGAGAAAACTTCTGTTTCGGCTTGTTCGCCAAGTACGTGCAACTGGTCAATAGCCGCAGGCCTGTAAACGTCACCAGCAACCAACAATACCTTTTTATTTTTCTTATTCTTAAGGTGATAGGCTAGCTTTGCCGAGAAAGTCGTTTTCCCGCTACCCTGTAACCCGGCAATAAGTACTATCGCAGGCTTCCCTTTTAAATCTATCTCCTCATGCTCAGAACCCATCAACTGCGACAACTCTTCATGAACGATCTTTACCATTAATTGGCCGGGCGATACAGAGGTCAACACATCCCGACCAAGAGCCTTTTCCTTTACCGAATCGGTAAAGTTCTTCGCAATCTTATAATTAACGTCCGCGTCAAGAAGGGCTCTTCGAACATCTTTCAATGTTTCTGCAACATTTACTTCAGTAATGTATCCCTGCCCCTTGAGCAGCTTAAATGATTTTTCAAACCTTTCCGTTAAACTTTCAAACATGTGTATATGATTTATATTCTTTGATTTTTACAAATGCAAAGTTACTATTAATTATACTATTATGAAAACCCGGGTTAGAAAAAATCCGGATCAGTATATTTTAGCAACAATCAAGGCTTAATAATAATATCAAAAAGTTGTTTGACTTCTTTAGCCTTTGTTAGATCCTGTTGCTTTTCATAAGCAGTGATAAGACTAAACAACATTCTTTCTATTATTTCTGAGTTTGTACAAGGCTGGAAAAGATCAGGGCTGGGTTCAATGTTTAGTTGTTCAAGAAACCACTCTGCTTCCTGGTGTGAGAAGGCGTTTCCCTTACTAAAAGGATTAATATAAAAGAGGGCTTCTTCATGCTCTTTCTTAAGGTCATGTGGATTGAAAGTTTGAGATATGTAAGCTAAAATAAAATGCTCAGGAAAGCTTAGCCCTTTAACCGGAATATCCAGACTTTGAGCTATTAGAATATATAACAAACCCAATGATAGCGGATTACCCTTCTTTGTTTCCAGCACTTTATTGACAAAATGGTTATGCGGATCATGGAAATTTTCGGTATTGCCCGTAAAGCCATAGGTATTATAAAATATATGGTTGAACACTTTAACTTTTTCCAAAGCTGTCAGGTCATCGTTCATTTCAAGCCATATATCTTTTCTGATATTATTCAGTTCAAGCCTGATATCTTCTTCTTTCAGGTCAGGGTATTTATATTTTGTAACAATAATCCAGCCATACAAAAGATCATTTTGGTTTTGCTTTTTCCACAAACTAAGCTCTGATTTAAGGCTATCTAACTGTATTTGATGAATTAGCTCCTCTATTCTTTTCTGCACTGCCGGGTCAGGGTTACTTTCCCAGGCTGTCTCCAAATAAGGAATAATTTCGTTCCCGTACAGAAATATTTTACTGGCGATCTGTTTATAAATATCTTTGTCAGGATCATCGATCATGCTTATTAAAGCTTTGATCTCTTTAATATTAGTATCAGGGTTATCCATTAAAAAACAAAAATTTATCGTGTAACTCTATCCAGGACTGTCTGAATAAGTTTGTCCACCACTTTTTTGTAGTCGGAGCTATATTGTTTATTAGGCCTGTTTGCAATTATAGTGCATATAGTGAGTGTTTCATGACCTAAAATTTTTCCAAGCGCGTAGAGAGCTGAAGTTTCCATTTCAAAATTAGTAACTTTTTTATTACTATAATTAAAGCTTTCTATTTTGTCGTTCATCTCCGAGTCAGCCAGGGGCACCCTTAACTCCCGCCCTTGTGGGCCAAAAAACCCGGATGCTGTTGCCGTGATACCTTTTTTCATATCATAGGCAACTTTTTCCATCAATTCACCCGACTGTTTAACAATATAAGGGTGTGGAAGTTTATCACTCCAGCCTGTATGCTCAATAAATGCTTCCGCTAATTCTTTTTCAACTATACTATCGTCATATTTGTAAAAATGTAGAAGCCCATCCAGACCCAATCCATATTCTGAAGCAACAAAAGTATCAACATCTATCTCAGGTTGAATAGCACCTGAAGTGCCCAGTCTTATAAGCTTAAGCGAAGTTCTGTCCTCCTTGAGTGTACGTGTTTTTAAATCAATATTAACTGCAGCATCAAGCTCATTAATTACAATATCTATATTATCCGTGCCAATACCTGTCGACAAGACCGTTATCCTTTTGCCATTATAATAACCCGTATGAGCCAAAAATTCACGGTTTTGTGACTGATGATCAACGCTATCAAAATAATTTGAGATCATTTTTACACGCCCCTGATCACCAACCAATAAAACCGTATCAGCTATGTCCTCGGGCTTCAAATTAATATGATAAACACTACCATCAGGATTAATAATCAACTCACTCTCTCTAAACTTCTTCATCAATAACTAAATTTTTTAATTAATATCCTACTTTAAATAATGAAAAACTCAAATCTAATAACAAAAATTGTATCTGACAACTTTTTATTAAGAAAAATACACATTAACAGGCACATATGTTGATTATTATTTATATAAGTAAAAGCAGAACAAATATTTAATTTTATTTAACCTAAAATTCCATAAAAATAAAACCAACCAGGTTTTTCACTATTTTTGTAGCGAATTTATAACCAAGACCAGGCGTTCACCTGCTTATTTTTAAAAGCATTACGGAATTGGGATCTTGAAATAAATTTGACTTCATGAGGGCATAAACACCTTCATCTCAACCAATAAACCTTTCCAAGAGAAAATTTACCGTTAAAAGAAATAGTGATGCGTATATTAAAACAATCGAAAGGAATCGGTTTATTTTCGGTTTTGTACCTGTGTTGCGTTTTATTAGCAACTATATCATGCAGTACGGATGAAAACGAGCTCAAGCCGGAGCCGGAACAAAAATACACTTTGACGCTGTCAATAAACCCTGAAAATGGTGGTGAAGTTAGTGGAGAAGGTGAATACCTTGAAGGGAAGGAAGTATCTGTTATGGCATCCCCCGGAGAGTATTACAAGTTTATTAACTGGCTGGATGAAGAAAGCAACATAGTAAGTGAAGATTCAAGCTTCACTTTTACTATGCCGGATCACAATGTTACTTTAACCGCCGAGCTTGACAAATCTTTAAAATATAAGATCCATTTCATTGATGTGGGACAGGGAGATGCAATACTTATCACTACGCATGAGAAAGTTCTGTTGGTGGATGGTGGCTGGCGTACAAGCAATGTAGCAGGCTATCTGTCACAGCAAGGGATTGATGAAATTGATTATGTTATTGCAACCCATCCGCATGCCGATCATATAGGAGGACTTATCGAGGTATTTAATACTTATACAATAGGTGAAGTAATTGATCCCGGTGTTAATCATACTACCATTAATTACAACGACTATCTTACGGCAATAGATGAGAATGATATCCCTTATACAGAAGGGAAAAAGGGAATGCAACGGGATCTGGGAAAAGATGCATATTTTGAAATATTGCATCCGCCTGATCCTATACCCAATTATTCCAACAGTTATCTTAACAATGTGTCTGTTGTTGCAAGGGTTACTTTGGGTGAGATAACGGTAATGCTGACAGGAGATATTGAAAAAGAGGGAGAAGCCGACCTTGTAGCAGCAACTGAAAATTTATCTGCCCACATCCTTAAAGTAGCCCATCATGGAAGCCACTCCAGCTCAACAATGGAATTTTTGGAGGCAGTTGAACCCGAAATAAGTATTATTATGTGTGGTCAAAATAACCAATACGGGCATCCTCACCAGCAAACATTAGACAATCTAAATGATATCGGAACAGAAATATACAGAACAGACATACACGGACACATCATAATTAATATCTTTGAAAACGAATATGAAGTGATAACCCAAAACAACTAAAACCTATGAAAGCAGTAATTGACAGGATAGTAGAAAACTATGCAGTTATCCTGTTTGAAAAGCAGGGTTTTGAAATTAATGTACCTGTAGAATTACTTCCGAAAAACATCAAAGAAGGCACATGGCTTAATGTCAATTTTTCCGTTGACGACAATTACACCTCTGAGATGTACAGAAAAAACAAGGAACTGTTGGAGAAGATCAAACGGAAAAACAAATAACCGTTCACTTGTTTTCATTATCATTATAATCGTCCCTGACTGTCTTTTCCCCGGGCTTAATACCGAAAAGATATGCACCCTTGGCAAGTGCATGAGCAGAAACTGTGGCCGTAAAAAAAATAAGCGGAATAGCTATCAGTGCTTTTATGCCAATTCCTATAAAACCATACTTTATCAGCACACCCACAAGCATGCTGCATATACCGAGAGTTACGCTTTTGGTACTTGCCTGAAGCCTGTTATACAGATCCGGCAATCTTACCAAACCTATGCAGCTAATAAGATTAACCAATGTGCCTATGGCAATAAATATAGTACTTATTATTTCAGTCATTTAATTTTTTGTTTTCTAAATATTTTGCAAGTGTTAATACGCTTATAAAACTTAATATTATCCATGCATACACAATATCCATCATAAACAGCTGGTCAGTTATAATAATCAACTTTATGCATATCCCTGTCACCAGTATTCCTAATATATCCAGTGCCACCATTCTGTCAGCTAATGATGGCCCCTTTATTATGGAATAAAGAGGGAATACACACATCCCAATTTGTATGTAAAGCAATATTTCCAACATAATTATTCAAATATTTTTTTTATAAATTTTTCAAATTTTCCTGCAATTCTATATGTATATTCATCCGGGTTATCAGAGCTCATATAAATCCAGTGCACATACATATTGTCGCCCACTATATCAACAACTATTGTTCCGGGTGTCATAGTAACAGAGCAAGCTAACATCGTTCGTGCAAATGGTGTTTTAATGTTCAGGGGTACTTTTACTATACAAGGCCTTACAGGCATTTTGGGATGTATAACTCTGTATGCAACGTCAAAATTTGCCTTAATGCACTCCCATATAAAAACAAAAAGATAGCAAAAACACCACATATACCTGTATATTTGTAATACTTTTTTCGTCGGTTCAAAGAAATATTTTCCAAAGATCATGGCTGTTAACCCGGCTACAAGCAAACCTGCAACCACCGATGCAAGCTCAAAAGTCCAGGTAAGCAGAATCCAAAAAACAAATGATATAATAAATAAACTAATGTGTTTCATTTGCATAAAATGTATTTAACGTTAGTACTTTCATTCTCTGGTAACGAGTAACAAGTAACCCGATACCATTCACTCGTCACCTTCATCTTCCCAAAATTTTATCCGCATAATCAGTTGTTTCCATAAGCGTATTTACTGCCGGGTTCAGAAAAACCTCCCTGATTTCCGGTAAAATTAATACACTCATCAGAAGGCATAATATTGCCAATGATATCATTGACATACGCATTAAATTAGGCACTTCTTTTATAGAGCTACTGACTGACGGTTTATTATAGAAAGCATATTTCTGAAACTTCACAAAATAAGCTAATGTAATTATTCCTGCTACCACCGCCAATCCGGCAATTAAATAAAACCCGGCAATTACGGCTGCTAATATTATTATCAGTTTACTAAAGAACCCACTAAATGGAGGCAAGCCTGATATTGACATTGAAGCACTGAAAGATGAGGTAAGGGTAATAGGCATAAACTTTGCCAGTCCTCCCATTTGTTTCATGTCCCTAGTATTGGCGGCGTATTCGATTGCTCCGGCATTCAAGAATAGTAATCCCTTAAAAACCGCATGATTAGCCAAATGAAATAAAGAACCTGTGAAAGCAAGGGTAGCAACAAATTGATTTTCACCACGTGCCAGCATGATCATTCCTATACCTAATCCTGCTATTATGTAGCCTACATGACTAATGCTACTATATGCAAGCATCCTTTTAAGATCCCAGGCTCCAACAGCCAATAATACCCCGATAATCATTGACAAACCACCCAAGGCAATTAAAACAATCGAAACTGATTCATTGACTGGGAACACATTAAAAAATAAGCGCATTATAACATAAACGCCCAGGGTTTTTATCAACACGCCGGAAAGCATTGCAGATATGGGTGAAGGAGCAGACGAGTGCGCATCCGGCAACCAAGCATGGAAAGGTATAAGAGCTGCTTTAACCCCAAAACCGGTAATTAATATAAGTTGAATAAAAACCGGAAAGATGTTGTTTTCCACATTTTGAAGCATATACGAAATATCCGCCATATTAAGTGTTTGCGTTTGCCAATAAATCATTGCAATACCAAACAAAATAATAAGATTAGCCATTCCTCCCAGTACCTGATATTTGAAAGAAGCTTCCAGCTCGTCCTTTTTTACCCCAAAAGCTACCAGAGCATAAGATGATTTAGCTGCAATTTCGGTAAACACAAAAAGGTTAAACAAGTCACCTGCCAGCACTACTCCATTCATGCCTGCAATCATCAAGCACATCAGGACATAAAAATACTTTTGACCTGTATATTCTTCCATATAGTTTATTGCATAAACAGATGAAAAGAAAGCTATTAAATTTATAATTACCAGCATGAAACCGCTCAGCCCATCATAAACAAGGTAAATAGCAATTGGTACATCACCTACAGGCTTCCACCCTCCAATGATATAAGCTATTTGCTCAGGCTGATAAACAAATGAGTATAAGGAAAGTATCAATAAAACAAACGTTATAACAGGGGTTATAAACTTTGGGGAGTCAGAAGAAAACAAATAAGTTACAGGCATAACAAATGCCCCAAACAGCGGTATAACAAAAAACAAAACTATGATCCATCCATCCATGATCTATCCTTTAAGCTCGTTTATCTTTCTTATATCAAACGTTCCATATTTCTTGTATAATCTGATTGCCAATGCAAGCATCATGGAGTTTGTTGCCACTGCTATAACAGCAGCTGTCAACACCAGCGTTTGTGGTAAAGGATCTACAACAGATATGTCAGCACCTTCCGGGTGAACAACCAGGGGTGCCAAACCACCTGAGATATAACCAATCAACACTAGCATCAAAAAAACGCTAAATTCCATTATAGTAAGAGATATAACTATTTTAATCAAATTACGGCGTGTCAAAACTCCGTAAATACCAATAAGAAATAATATGAAGCATAAAATATAAAGTGTCATCTTCTGATTTCCTCCTTATATATTATAAGTGCAAAAAATATTGTTGATAAGGTAGCAGCAACCTTGATCCCAATCAAAATATTGTATACGGGAATAAGCCCTCCGCTTAATAAACTTCCCGGTGTTCCGGGAGGTAAGTAGTTATTAAAAAAATACAAACTTCCGGCAAAAAGTCCTGAGAACGCCAACAGTAAAGCTATCAATATAGATACACTTTCAAATATTGATGTTGCTTCTGTTTGCTGTTTAAGTTTGAAATAATCAAGCCCATAAGCAATTATTAGCAATATAAAAGCACCTGAAAGCAGGACACCGCCGGCAAAGCCACCACCTGGGGCAATATGGCCATGTATGGCAGAATACATTCCAAATACAAATATCAAGGCACTTATTAATTGTGCTATTTTCTTTACTATGACCGACATTCCTTCCATATTTTTATCACTTTTTTGTTAGTTGTTGTTTTTTCCCCGAAATTCTCAATATAACCAATACGCCCATTGCAGCAGTGAATAGAACTGTTGCCTCTCCCAGAGTATCCAATCCTCTGAAATCCCACAAGACCCCTTTAACAAGGTTTGCACTACCCGTAAACTCCAACACCTCCTTAACATACATTTCAGACATTCTGAGTGTATGCTCCCCGAAAGGATTTAAGCCGACTATAGCTTTGTTGAAATAAAATAAAAATATAGCAACAAGCACGAATGAAAGAGTATATGTAAAAATATCTCTTTTACTTATTGGTTCACCAATCTCTTTCATCGTACTGTCGCATACTACAGCTAAAATTATTATCAATGTAACTGTTTCTAATACAATTTGAACTAAAGCAAGCTCAGGAGCTTTTAGCAACAAAAAGCAAATCACCAGGCCATACCCTACAAAACCCTGTGCAATTATAGCCGAAATAAGGTCTTTTGCATGGATTGACACCAAAGCGGCTATTATCATTAATACCAAAATAATTATAAGTAAGTTTTCCATAACCAATCTCTTTATTTATAAAAAAATCAGCAAAATGATCAATCCGGCTATCACCCATGATAAATATGTTTGCAATATTCCGTCATGCATCAAGCTTAGCCTTTTGTTTATAAAGAAAACCGATTTTCTTAAAATGTGGTATATATCGAACATACCATTGTTTGCCATTTCAAAAACTTTCGATAAAACAGACGCATTACGTAAAGTATTATATAGAACTTTAGCAGAAAATATATTTCCAAAGTAAAATTTTTCTTTAGCTCTAATAATCATCACAATCTTTCTTATACCTCCAGTTGCAAGGACAAGGTAGATAAATATACCTAAAACAACTGTTGCAAAAGTTGTGTACCAAATAGAATATGTTTCAAATGTACCGGTTGCAGAAAAAATTATATTTGGCATTACCCATGATTTGGCAAATACTCCTGTGAAAAGACAAATAATTGCAAGAATGGCAGATGGTAACCACATAATTGGTTTAGTTTCCCTTGTTTTTATCAAATTACCGGGAACTTTACCGAAAAAAGCGGAGCCAACAAGCTTAATAAAATTCACCAGGGTGAGTGCTGATCCTAACACAGCCAATCCCAGCCACAACATCCATAAGTTGTTTGCCATTCCTGTGCCCGAAGAACCGAAGTCTATTATTCCCTGGTATATCATAGATTTGGAAACATAACCATTAAAAGGAGGAATACCCGATATAGAGAGGGCAAACACCATTCCACACAAAAAAGTTACAGGCATTTTTGTCCACAATCCTCCCAATTGGTCTAGTTTTGCTTTACCGGTCATCTTTTTAATGTTTCCCGAAATAAAGAAAAGCCCGCTTTTAAAAACTGCATTGTTTATCATATGAAATAGACCTGCCGCTAAACCTACTACATTGCCCAACCCTATTCCTAAAACCATATACCCCACCTGGGAAATAGCATGAAATCCAAGTACTTTTTTGTAATCATGTTGTATCAACGCCATCATTACAGCTATAATAATGGAAATGATACCGGCAACAATAATAATTAATCGCACTATGTCAGTCATAATAAAAAGGTCGTGACAGATTCTTACAAGGAAATAAATTCCCAGGAGTTTGTCAAGCGCAGCGGGAAGATAGGCAGAGGATACTGAGGGTGCTTCCTTTGTAAAGTCAGGCACCCATGAATGAAAAGGAAAAGCACCTGCTTTAGTAAAACTGCCGGCAATAAGTGCGAAAAACGCAAAATAGGTAATTGCAGAATTCGTTTCTACTGATATTTCAGAGATATTGAAAGAGCCGGTTAAAGAATAAAGTATTGCTATTCCCGCTATCATGATACCGTCAGAAGCCCCTATCATGATTAGCGTTTTTTTTGCAGCTGCAGAGCTAGACGAATCTTTTGAAGGAATAAGTTTATAAATGGTTAATGCTAATGCCCCCCACAGAAATATGAATAAAAGAAGATTATTTGTCATCAATGTGGCAAATGCCAGGCCCAGGGTAATTAAAAAATAGGATTCAAAATTGCTAAATCTTCCTTCTTTGCCTGTTGAGCCAATTGCATATAATGATACCAGTGGTGCAAAAAGGCCTGTGAAAATTATTGTCAACTGACTGAGTGCATCTACACGGAAATGTAAGTACAGCCCTAAGCTCTGCAAGGCAAGGGAAAGTTCTTCGCCTAATAATGGAAAATCTGGAATAATAAACACATATGTCAGTGGCTCTGCTGAAAATATTTGCCATGCCCAAAAAGCTGATAAAACTGAAACAAATAATGAAGCAAAACTTTTTATATATCGTACCCTTTCCGGAATAATTAACAGAATTATGCCGGTAACAATAGGAACCATTATAATAAGGCTTATTGCCATCATATAACAAGACTCTTTCAGTTTCTACTTTTGTAACCTGATTAATTCAATTAATTATTGAGGCGGGTGTCTGTCTAATTAATTCTCTCCCCATCTCTCAACATAGTAAATTCTAATTTGCTTAGCGAATTTAAGATTGCGCTATAACCAATATATAAATCCACCACTATTTATATTCTCTCTTCTTTGTGCTTTGAACTCAGTTCAAATATAAAAATTATTTGAAACTTTTAAAACAATTAAGGAAATTGAAATTTACTCCGTAGCAGAAAGTTAAATATTAAAATTCAAATATTTAGGAAGTTTTTTGTGCTAAAATTTGTGCTAAATAAAAAATGGTTATAACAAATTATTGCTATAACCATTATCTACTTTGTGGGACGTACCGGATTCGAACCAGTGACCCCATGCCTGTCAAGCATGTGCTCTAAACCAACTGAGCTAACGTCCCTTTGGGAGTGCAAATGTAATAATTTTCAACCATAATTGCCGGGAAAATGCGAAGAAAATTTTGTGAAAAACGGTTATGTTCATTTGGCAGTTCCGATGAATCGGAATGTCGCTATCGTTCCATCGGCAGTCGGCAGTCAGCAGCCAGTAATATTACGTAGAGACAAGGCATGCCAGTAGAGACAAGGCATGCCAGTAGAGACAAGGCATGCCTTGTCTCTACAAGTCAACAATCGACAGTTGACAAAAATACTAAACAATTCAACAGCTTTCCTACAACGGAATATTACCATGTTTTCTCGGTGGGTTATTCACTCGTTTATTCTGTGTCATTTCCAGTGATTGTATAAGTTTTGGCCTTGTATCGCGTGGCATTATTATCTCGTCGACATATCCATGTTCGGCTGCTTTATATGGGTTGCAGAACATTTTCTTAAATTCTTCTATAGCTTTTTCCCTTTCTTTTTTTGACATATCCCGGTACAAAATATTCACGGCACCATCGGCTCCCATCACTGCAATTTCACCGGTAGGATAAGAAAGGTTGACATCAGCACCGAGGTGTTTAGAGGCCATAACGATGTATGCACCGCCATAAACTTTTCTTGTTATAAGGGTAATCTTTGGCACTGTTGCTTCGGCATATGCATAAAGGAGTTTTGCACCATGCTTGATAATCCCCCCTATTTCTTGAGATACGCCTGGCAGATAACCCGGCACATCGGCAAAAGTTATCAGCGGAATATTGAATGCATCGCAAAACCTGACAAACCTTGCTGCTTTGTTTGATGCATCAATATCAATAACTCCGGCTAGCATTGAGGGCTGATTTGCTACGATGCCGACGGGTTTTCCTCCCATCCGGGCAAAGCCGGTAATAATATTTTGTGCAAAGAAAGGCTGAACCTCAAAAAATATTTTATCATCGATCACTGTTTCAATGATCTCTTTCATATCATATGGCTTATTGGAATCATCAGGAATGATTGTTTGAAGCTTTTCTTCCTTGCGGTGTGTAGAATCAGTGCATGGTTTTACCGGGGGATCAGCCATATTGTTTGATGGAAGGAAACCTATCAATTCGCGTATCATCATCATAGCCTGCTGATCGTCATCCGCTTTGAAATGAGCCACGCCACTTTTGGAGTTATGAGTATTAGCGCCACCCAGGTCTTCCTTCGTAACATTTTCGTGAGTTACTGATTTGATAACATCGGGACCGGTAACAAACATATAGCTCGTCTTTTTCGTCATAAAGACAAAGTCGGTTATTGCCGGTGAGTAAACAGCACCACCCGCACATGGGCCCAAAACAGCACTTATCTGGGGGATTACGCCTGATGCCATTACATTCTTGTAAAAGATATCACCATAACCAGCTAAACTTTTAACACCCTCCTGTATCCGTGCACCACCACTGTCATTTAAACCAATGATGGGTGCCCCGTTTTTCAATGCCAGGTCCATAACCTTAATTATTTTATTAGCATTGGTGCGACTAAGAGATCCCCCAAAGACCGAAAAATCCTGGGCAAAAACATATACCAACCGACCATCAATATTACCATAGCCGGTAACTATACCATCGCCCGATATCTTTTGCTTATCCATATCAAAGTCGGTAGTTTGATGAACAACGAACTTGTCTAGTTCAACAAAAGTGCCGGCATCATAAAGTTCATCAATTCTTTCACGAGCCGTCTTTCTACCCGAAGCATGGATCTTATCAATTTTTTCTTTTCCACCACCAAGTTCTGCCTGAGCATTCTTTTCTTGTAAAAGTTTGTACTTTTCTTCTAACGTCATATTAAAATTATTTGATTAATAATTGAATTGGGTAAGACAATTTGAAAATAACTACTCAATGACAACCATGACCTGCTTAGCTTCTACGTTCTGCCCGGCATTTACATTGACTTCTTTAACTTTTCCATCCTTTTTTGCCTTAAATTCACTTTCCATTTTCATAGCAGAAAGTATAACCAACGGTTGTCCTTTTTTAACTTTTTCTCCTGTCTTAATAAGCACATTAGCAACTTTTCCAGGAATTGGTGCAACAATGACATTTTCATCTTCTTCCTGGAGTGACTTTTGCCTGTTTCGCAGATATTTTGTTTCTGAATCAATGATTTCAGCCTTAAACAGGTTCTTAAAAGAGTTTATTTCATAGGTGCGAACATTTTCGCCTTGTATTAACTCCATGTTGTATGACCTGTTTTCGTGGAGGATTGAGTAATTTCCTTTTCCAAGTTTTGCAACATCAACATTATATTCTTTGCCGTCGATATTTACTATCACGGAATTTTCGTTTTTACTAACGAGCATAACATTGGCTATACGACCGTTGACTTTAATTTCGTAGGACATAACTTTATATTTTCATTACGTTTTTTACCCTGGTATAATCTTTCCAGTTATTACGAATGTACATTAACTCCTGTGGAGATGATTTTTCAACTTTATCGAGGTATTCAAGCAAGGCAGCAATCATAACCATATCTTCTGCGGTTTTATCCACAGGTGCTTTTCCCATAAGGAACTTATGGTTCTTTTCAATAAAATGGGTATTGTAATTACCTTTGATAAAATCGGGCGTTTCTACTATTCTTCTTAAAAATGGCAATGAATTTTTAGCACCAATTATTCTGGATTCTCTCAATGCTCTTTTTAATCTGCTAACAGCTTCCGTTCTGTCCCGTCCCCATACTATTACCTTGGCAATAAGCGGATCATAATACACCGGTATCTCAAAACCTTTATAAACGTATCCATCAACTCTTACTCCCATACCATGTGGTTCTGTAATGTGCAATATACGACCGGGAGCCGGCATAAAGTTATTTTGCGGATCTTCGGCATAAACCCGGCACTCGATTGAATGTCCTGATTGGGTAAGTTCTTCTTGTTTGAAAGACAGTTCATTTTGATTGGCAATATTAATTTGTTCTTTGACCAGGTCAACTCCCACAACCCTTTCGGTTATAGGATGTTCAACCTGCAACCTGGTGTTCATTTCCAGGAAATAGTAATTAAGCTGTTCGTCAACAATAAATTCAATAGTGCCGGCACCAACATAATTTACGGCTTTGGCAGCCTCTATGGCATGTTTACCCATTTCTTCGCGCTTCACCGGTGTCATTAAAGGTGATGGTGTTTCTTCAATGATTTTTTGATGTCGTCGTTGCACGCTGCATTCCCGTTCAAAAAGGTGTATCACATTGCCATGTGTATCAGCTAATATTTGAAATTCAATATGATGAGGCGAGTCGATATATTTTTCAACATATACAGAATCATCACCAAAAGCAACTTCAGCTTCAGAACGTGCTAGTCGCAAGCTTGAGGTTATATCCTTACTACACCTTACCAGGCGCATACCCTTACCTCCACCGCCGGCTGAAGCTTTTATTATTACCGGAAGTCCTATTTTTTCTATAACCTTAATTGCTTCTTTTTCGGATGTTATCTTCTCCTGGGTTCCCGGCACTACTGGCACTCCGGCCTTTATCATCATTTGACGGGCAGATATTTTATCTCCCATTTTGGAAATTGCACTTGGTGAAGGCCCAATAAAAACAAATCCTTCTTTTTGGCATCTATCTGAAAATGATGCATTCTCTGATAAAAACCCGTAACCCGGGTGTATTGCATCAACATCGGTTGCCTTAGCAGCAGCAATTATGTTATCAATATTAAGATAACTTTCGGCTGAGGGTGATGCCCCTATACGAACAGCTTCATCAGCATAACATACGTGCATTGATTTGCGGTCAGCATCAGAAAATACAGCTACAGTCCGGATATTTAACTCGCGACATGAACGCATAATCCGGACGGCTATTTCGCCACGATTGGCGACTAGTACCTTTTTAATCATAAAAAGCCAATTTAGTTTAGCAAAAAGCAGCCTGTAAAAGTAATAATCTTTTTATTTCAAAAAAATATAAAAACAAAAAAATTATACACACGTTTCAATTAACTGTGGGATGGTCGTTTTGAAGCATTATAAGCACTTAAATAATTATTTGTTACTCTTTATATTGTCTCATAAACTCTTCCGCTTTTTCTACCATTGATTTAGGCCCTATAAATAAAGGAGATCTTTCATGTAATGTTTTGGGCTGTTTTTCCATAATCCTGTTAAAACCATCACTGGCTTTTCCTCCTGCTTGCTCAGCAATAAATGCCACCGGATTACATTCATAAAGCAACCTAAGTTTACCACTAGGTTTAGTGGTTGTGCCGGGATAAAGAAAAATACCGCCCCTTATCAGGTTTCTGTGAAAGTCAGCTACCAGGGATCCAATATATCTTGAAGTGTAAGGCCTGAGTGTATTTTTATCACTTTCCTGGCAATATTTAATATATTGTTTTATTCCTTGTGGAAAATAAATATAATTCCCTTCATTTATTGAATATACACTTCCTGTTTCGGGGAACATCATATCCGGATGTGACAAACAAAATATCCCAACTGATGGGTCAAGCGTAAACCCGTTTACTCCCTTGCCGGTTGTGTAAACCAACATTGTTGAAGAACCATAAATAACATACCCTGCAGCTACCTGGTTAATACCCGGCTGAAGCATGTCTTCTACTTTTCCGCCTTCACCAACTTCTGAAACACGCCGGTATATAGAAAATATTGTTCCTATTGAGACATTAGCTTCAATATTACTTGAGCCATCTAGTGGGTCAATGGCCACAACATATTTACCCAGCTCGGAAAACTCATTATTAAAAGAAATGATCTTTTCATTTTCCTCAGAAGCTATAGCACAACATTCTGCTCCACCCTTTAATGCTGTAACGAATTGTTCATTAGCAAAAACATCAAGCTTTTTTTGTGCTTCGCCCTGAATATTTTCTTTGCCCTCATAACCTAATATATCAACTAAACCGGCTGCATTGATGTCACGGTTAACGATCTTTGCTGCAGTGGCTATATCATTCAGCAAACGGGTTAAAGCTCCCTTAGCATGGGGATATTCAGATTGTCGTTGTACAATAAATTCAGTGAGGGTGGTAATTCTCTTGCGATTAACCATAATTATATTTTATTTGTTTTTTATCGAAGTAAATACAATTTTTAATTTTAATCAAATCTTTTTGAATTTTTTTTGTGATCAGATAATTATTCCTTGATCAATCAATATATCTAATCAACTCTAATACTCCATTTATCATTAATAATTCATTTATTAGATAAAAATTACAGCTCACTTAATATTTCCTGCCTTAACATATTCAATGCTGCAATTGATGTAATCATAATATTTCTCTCACGATTATGTCCAAATAAGAACTTTTTACTTTTAGTGAAATTTTTTGATGCCAAAGCTATCCAAACCGTACCAACAGGTTTATTTTTAGTTCCGCCATCAGGTCCGGCAATACCTGTTGTAGCCAATGAATAATCGGTTTTAAAACTTTCTCTTACTTTTTCTGCCATTGCTTCAGAAACCTGTTTACTAACAGCCCCGTGTTTTTCTATCAATGAACTGTCAACATTGAGTTTATCTACTTTTATTTTATTATCATAAGCCACTATACTACCGGTAAAATAATTTGAAGCACCCGCTACTGTGGTTACCAAATGAGATATCATGCCCCCTGTACAGCTTTCCGCAACACTTAGTGTAGCACATTTTTCTTTTAACAACTCACCTACAACACCCTGCATTGTATCATGATCTTCACCGAAAATATATTCAGGAATTATTTTTCTTAATTGTTCTATTAATGCATCTATGTCATTTCTGATCGATTGTTCTTCTTCGGCTGCACCGCTTAAGCGAAGCTTCACAATACCCGGTGAAGGAAGATAAGCCAGGTTAATATTTTCCGGAATATTCTCCTGCCAGCCACTTATCCTATCAGCAAGAAATGATTCACCGATTCCGTGGGTTAAAATTGTTTTATGTATAATACATTGACGCTTATATTTTTCTTCTAAAAGCGGTAAGATCTCATTTATTACCATCGACTTAAGCTCAAACGGAACTCCGGGTATTGCAATAAACAACTTATTTTTTCTTTCAAACATGAGGCCGGGGGCTGTACCGCAATTATTTTTTAACACCCGGCATTTTGAAGGAACTAGGGCTTGTCGTTGATTTGTTTCGGTTACTTTCAGCCCTCTTTTTCTGAACAAATTATCAATGTTTTTCAGGACAACTTTGTTTTCAATTAAATGATCCTCAAAATAATCACAAAGAGCTTCACGTGTTTTGTCATCCTTAGTAGGTCCCAGCCCACCGGTTATCAGTATCAGACCAGCCCGGCTCTCAGCCTCGGTGATTGCTCTGATTATTTCAGCTTTATCATCGGATACAACGGTATTTTGTTTAACAGGCACGCCGGCATTATAAAGTTCGCCTGCAAGCCATGAAGCATTAGTATTGACTGTTTGACCTATCAATAACTCATCACCAATTGAAATAATCTCAGCTGTCATTTACCTAAAGTTTATAATGCATTTAACACCAATCAAATTCATCAACCAAGCCTAATCAATCATATAGTTTACATCTGTTTCTAAAAACTGTGGTTTTCTCCGGTGTTGGGTAGCATTTTCATAAGCATATGCAATTTCCAGCAGTACCGGTTCACTCCATGCTCTGCCAAAGAATGAAATTCCAACAGGAAGATCTTCTACATAACCCATTGGCAAGGTGATAACCGGGTACCCAGCATATGCAGCAGGTGATGAACTACCAATTTGAAAGCTGTCACCATTTACAAGATCCGTTTTCCAGGCAGGGCTACCTGTAGGGGCCACTATTGCATCCAGATCGTGCTCGTCCATAACTCGGTCAATACCTTTTTCCCTGCTACCGGCGTGCATCATAGTGAGAGCTTCTTTGTATCCGGGTGAACTAAGGTCGCCTTTCTCCTGCGCCATCTCCAGGTATCTTTGATTATGATATTTAAGACTTATTGAGTCGTTACGATTAAACTC
>SLSZ01000220.1 GCA_007130125.1 Bacteroidales bacterium | reverse complement strand
ATGTGTGGTAAATATCAAAAGGAGTGCTTAGAATATCGGATAATAAGCCAAGTACACCGAAAAAGATAAGTGCCATCAATATGGGATGTTCGGTAAACTGCCTTACCCAACCGTCAAGAAATGCAAATCCTTCAAAAAACAAGACCAGCAATATAACAATCAATGACAGAGAGCTTATAAATAAACCAAATCGCATATTTTCTTTTGAATAATCCTGAGATTTACGGTATTTTTCTTCATCATAGATGCCTTTCAACTCATCAGGCAGCTTATTGCTCCAACGGGTTGAGTTGAGGTAATCCATTATCCTGTCAATGCTGAAATCCAGTATAATAATTCCTATTATAATGTAAAAAAGTATTTGTTCCATAATTATTAGGTGCGTAGTTTAGATTGTTTTTTCTCAAAATGTGAAATGAGAAATAAATTATCGTTTGCTAACTAATTTAAGCTGTTTTTTAGATTAAAAATTGGTGAGCAAAATTAATAATAATATGCGAATTATAAAGTTAAGCCACGTTGTTACTTGCAATGAACAATGTGGCTTAATTTTACAACAGAGTGTTACTATTCATGATCAGCGAATGATCTGTACCTGTTCGGTATAAACTTTATCAGTTGTTTGTATTTGAATAAAATATAATCCCGGTTGCAGGTTGTTTACTTTCAGTTCTATGCTTGTTGCTTCCGTAGACATATTTTTAATAATCTGCCCGTTAATATCTAAAAGGCGTACTTGTTTAATACTATGACTGGACTCAATAGTGAGCTTGTCACGGGCAGGATTTGGAAAAACAGCCAGTTTAATATCTTCTGGTGTTTCAATAAATGTATCATCAATTTTCATAACAACTGTTTCTGTAATATCAGCACCGTCAACAGTGATTGAGCCTGTTTCATCAAAATAACCTGTGGCAGTTACCGTATAATCATACACACCGTCTTCAAGTTCTATTGTTGCTTCACCGTTGCTGTCTGTTGTTATTGTTTCACCTGCAACAGCTAACTCTGCACCTGCAATTTCAGCGTCTCCTTCATCTTCAACAATAAACGTGACTGTGTATGTAACCGGTGTATCGTCGATGGTCATTGCAATATGAAACTCATTGCCTTCAAAATCCGGGATTACATTTATTGTGTATTCTTTGATGTCGAAGTAGCCTTCTGCAGAGATGTCAATTTTATATTCACCTTCCGGCAATTTAAAATCAGCCCAACCATCAACACCGGTATAGAAAGTTTGCTCTGTTTCCCGGACATATATTTCCGCATCTGTTATATTATCACCACTATCCTCATCATATAGAAATATCTCAACCCACCATTTTGGATCAGTGATTGTAATGGTGTATGGTGCAGGATCTCCAATATCAAAGATTACATATCCGTCTACTATAAACGGATCACCTTTAAATGAGTTGGATTTTTCATTGGGAATAATAATTTTAAGTTCGGCAGTGTTCTCATCAATTTCAGTTACTTCGAATGACAGGTTCATTTCCATTTCTTCAATCAAAATATAAACCCTTGTAACTTCATTTGCGTCATTCCACGTAATAGTAGTAAATATTTCTTCCGGAACGTCTTCAAAGTCTTCATATTCAAAATTATAAGGAAATATAGTTGCATTGATAGCTTCGCGGAAGTTTGCAGTAAGATGTACATCTTCAACCCCCATTGTAAATTCATAAGGATTGTCTGTAACATTGAGAGAATTATCGTCCGTCCAGTTATCAAACACATATCCGGGATTATGGAAAGCTTCGACTATTACCTGGTCTCCTTCCAGGTAGGTTCCTGCACCTGAAGCATAGCCCCAGTCAGGGTTGTTAATGTCTATGGTAACTTCATAGGTGTCAGTAGTTTCAAGCACAAAATGTCCATGTATTGTTACATTCTCAGCCGGCATTGTGTAATCAAAAGGGTTTTCACTGCTTAATAATAATCCATCTTTTTTCCAGCTAATAAATTTATAATCTTCGGCCGGAGATGCTTGCAGGGTTATCGGAGCTCCCACTTCGTAATCACCTTCACCCGTAAGCTCACCACCATATTCAGGCTCCGGAATAAGTGTGAGCGTAAATATATAGTAGTCAATATAGATGTTGTCAATGCTTATATCAACATCCTGGGAGACTATCGCATCACTTAATCTGAATACAATGTGCTCATCATCGTTATCATAATCATCAAATTTTATCTCAAACTCCTGGTAAGAGTCATCGGGAACAGTGACATTCATATAATGGTCAAAAGTTTTAGTATCATATGGATCCGACATGGTTCCTATTTCGAGTGTGGGTGATCCAGATGATACAAAATCAGCGAAAGCCGCAAAAGAAATTTTAAGATCCCATATATCTGCATCAAGCGGAGGCGATATAAAATAAGGTTCATCCCCCGGCCCTTTGAGTAAAATAACAGAATTTGGCAAAGAGTAATGTGGATTATTTGTGGTATAAACTTCGCCACCGTTAGTAGTATTAGCTATCCAACATTCAGGTAGTTCAGGTGGTGTTAGATCATCAAAATCCTCATATATTGGAACCGCAAACGGTTCAAAACAGATCGAGCGTAAAACATGCACATCATCGACATAGACATCACCTCCTGTTTCCAGGATTTCCGAACCTGTAAACCTGAATGCAATACGTCCCTGAACTCCTTCGTAATCATTAAAAAATACAATGTAATTATTATATCCTTCATCATCCGGCAACTCAATAAAATCAACAAGCTCGAAAGTGTTAATATCTTCAACATCAGTAACAACACCTACTTCTATAATGTTTTGGCCATATCCAAAGTGGTTCATTGTGGCCATAAACATTAAAGCTAATTCTTTTATTTCGGCATTAAATTCAGGTAATATTGCAACTGCCGTGGAAGATTGATCATCGACATTTATTTGCAAATGATTGGGTTGAGAAAACGGTTCAGCCGCTCCCCAATCAATAACTGCCACGAAGTAACCTCCCTCACCATCTCTGATCCATCCGGGGGGCATAAATGAAGTACTTACATCATCAAAGTTCTCAAAGTATGGAACATCAAGGGCCTCAAATTCTTTGGTTCTTGCATAATATAAATTGCGTTGTCCTTCCCTGTCATCTAGCCAAACAGCATGGAAATATCCATCAGTGGTTAGGAACAGGCTGGGTTCAAGGAAATTTGCATGTGTGTCATTTACAATTAATACTGTTCCTTCTGGTTCGGCAAACCATACGTTCCATCCATAACCATTATAATCGGTGATCATCAAAGCACCTGCAGAGCCATCAGATAAAGCCATTATGTCGTAATGATAGCAGTAACTGTCATTATCTGCCAGGAATTCTTCCATGATAAAACTGTTACCATCATCAACAGATATAGCTATAATTACACTGGTATAATCATTTTCGACCACATAACCAACATAAACAATGTTTTCTTCACCAACTGTTACTACAGGATTCATCTTTTCATAATTAGCCCAGTCAGTACCGGTATCATTGACCAATACGTTGTCACCTATACTAGCCCCGTTATCGGTTGATTTTGCTAAGTATATATCGCCATTACTGTTTTCACGTCGTCCGTCAATCCATGCAAGATAAACATCGCCGGTTAGCGGGTCTATATCAAGTGAGGTGAAGTTATCAAAAGCCACTTCTTCAATGTTCTCTCCATCATTAACCTGTATTGGGTCGTGGAAGTTTTCACCACCGTCGGTTGAGCGTACAAGAAAATAGTCTGCGTAAGGAAGATTATCTGCATGACCATAAAACAGATACACATAATTATCATAAACACCTATACTTGGAAATACTGAGAAATCATTATCCGTAACCTGTATTGGTGTATCAAATGAGCTGCCTTCATTTGTAGATTTAGTAAACCAAACATTTACTCCTACATCTTCGCCTTCCATGTAGGGGGTTGTAAAACCTGTCCATGTAACATATACCCCGCCGGACTCATCGGCAACGATAGCCGGCCACATGTTTAAGTTTTGTTGGTTCGGACCTGACAACATAATGTCAGTAGAGAAAGTCTCTCCACCATCTTCCGATTTTGAAAAGTATATATTGCCGGCTTCCACCCTGTCATCGGCCCAAACAACATATACATTGTTTTCGACAACCGCCAGAGACTTTGAACCAGCTACAATGTTAGTAACGTCTGCATCATTTATCCTTAAATTTGGCGTAACCATTTGTGAATAAACAACAGCCGGGGAAGTTAAAAAAAGCATCACTGATATAAACATAGAAGATGCTTTACATTTAGAGCGTAGCTTTTCTTTCATGGCTTAATTATTTGGTTATAAAAAAGTTAGTTGAAGAGAATAGTAGTTTATGATTAAATAAAAATATTAGTATAGTAATACGAAAATAGTAATAATAAAGAATAAAAACTAAAAATTATTTAACAAAATGTTTTAATTTTTGAAGAATATGACAGCCGGTTTTGAAATTCTGAAAAATTGTTTTCGGGTGATATAATTTTCCCGCAGATTATGCTGATAATCGCAGATGGTAAAATCTGTTGTCAAAAGGTTGGTATTATATTTTTGACAGAAATGGTTTATTAAATAAAATGTAAAGGATAGAGAAAACCGGTATCAAAATAAAATATTTATCAATCAACTCCGCTTCGTCTTCTTGCAAGCCATTCAATAGTTATTAGCAAAAGGATTAAAAAGAATATTCCTCTTAAACTTATTGCCTCTTCAAATTGTTTTTGAGAGTAAAGAATAGGTTTAATATCGTCTCTTTGTTTCAATTCGTCAATCAGTTCATTCCATTGTCCCGTATGGAAAAGCTTACCGTCATTTTCAACTGCAAGCCTGTTTAACAGTTGGTGATCTGCGATGGTTTGCAGTTTTTCAATATTAAGTTGTGCTACACTGAACTCACCAAGCCGGGTAAATTGATCATCCCCAACGTTTACTTCAGCCTCGTATGTATAATCGCCCGGAGGGAAAGTGCCGGCATCAAGTATATAGGCGTTTGATGTTCGGCTGAAAGCAAAAGGGTAATCCACTCCTTCCTCATTGTAGATTGTCAGATGCAATTCAGGTTCGTTGATAAGTTCAAAACTATGATTATATACTTCCGCTGAAAATATTACGGGTTCATTTTCATAGTAAATATTTTCTGAAAATATCCTCAGCTGGCTTTTGTCTTCAAGAACCGATAAGTATTGGGCTATTTTGGAAATTATCTCATCAAAAAAGTCATGGTTTTGCTTATGCATATAATTATGCAAGCGCCACCTCCAGATACCTTCGCCGGTAATTACTCCCTTTTTTGTATCTCCATGGTCGGAAAACACTATCAGTGGATCATCAGTGAGCACATTTCCTATTTTTTGATTCAGTAAGGTACGTGTTGAACCATCAGTTTCATAATTAGCAAAATGTGGATGCAAAGGTGGAAGCATATTAAAGAATTCTTTGGCATCCCGGGTTATGCTAAAAAGAGCAAAATTTTCATTATAATTTGGAAGAGCCTCATTGAACTGACCGGAGCGAAGCTCAATGGTTAAGCCCGTGTTCATGTTATTGAAAGACCTAATGTTGGTCTGGCTTCCGACTATAAATAGCCGGGGAATTTCTTGTTTTATTATTTCATTAAGTATTTCCGGTTGTGGATGTTCATTCGATGGCAGCTGATGAAGGATCACAAGGTTGTACTGCTCAATATTTTTGTCAAACTCTTTTATTCCATATGATTCAACTTCGTAGTTATCGTTATTTTCGAGGCTTTGTTTTAT
>SLSZ01000251.1 GCA_007130125.1 Bacteroidales bacterium | reverse complement strand
GTTTGGTTACGAATTTTTTAATTCTCATGGTAATTTTGGTGGCGGGGTATTACCCAATACAAGTCTTCATGCCGATCTGCCAGTAATTGTGCATGCTTCAGGGCTTATTGGTCTAACTCTTTATTTGCTAATGGTATTTAAAATATTCAAACAATCATGGAAAAACTGCAACGATAAAAGGGATAAATCTATTTGGATATTTTGCATTCTTACATTTTCAATATTTACTCTCGTTGGCAGAATAACAAATACCCCTTATGCAATATCTTTATTTATCTTATTAATGTACCCATTATCAAATAAATTCACTAAAGAAATAACTTAATTACATATTTTAATATCTCTTATGAAAGAAATAAGCATTCTTTTTTATGATGACAAAGCTGTAGAATTATTGCAAAACCCTTTATATCAATCCGGTGGGGCTACAAAACAAGTTTTGGCATGGTCAAAAGGTCTCCAGTCCATAGGTGTTAATACAATACTTATGGGTGCAACTGCAAATACTACTCATCTAAAAAGATTCACGAATATCATCATCTCATTTAATCCTAATAAAGGAATTCGAATATTAAGATATTTTTATTATAGAATTCCACTAACAATTATGGGGATTTTTCGCTCTAAAGCTGATTATATATACTATGGGGTGCCAGGCGAGGAATCAGGATTAATTGCAATTGTTTCAAAAATATTAAGGAAAAAATTTATTTTGCGAGTTTCAAATGATCATTTTGCTGATGACCGATATAAAATCAAAACAGACAGTATTAGATACTTTTTTTTCCTGACAGGATTCCGACTGGCAGATTACATTTTATGCCAAAATGATTATCAATATGAAAAGATGAGCCAGAAATACCCGCAAAAAACATTTAAATTAGTTAATCCCTACGCAGGTAAATTAAACAAAAAAACTATTCCTTTTGAAAAAAAGAAACAAATTGCATGGGTTGGAACTATTCAGTATCAGAAAAATATTTCACTTCTTTTGAAAATTGCCAAAACATTACCTGATATCCCTTTCAAAATTGCTGGTAATATTTCCAGTAAATTAGACAAAGACAGCCAAATCGCTTTAGGTGAATTAAGAAATCTCCCCAACGTCAATTTTCTGGGTTTTTTAAAAAAGGAAGATGTCTTGAAATTACTGGAGAATTCTTATATTTTGTTAAATACATCACATCATGAAGGCTTTTCTAATACATATCTTGAAGCGTTTTCAGTAAGTACTCCAGTATTTTCCCTGGAACACAATGACCCAAATAATATTATAGCAGCAAACAAACTTGGAGAAGTATATAAAAACGCTGATGACTTTGCTATTAAATTCACTAAGCTTATCAAAAATCATGAAAACTTTGATTTAATGTCTAAAAACTGCATCAATTATATGAAAGATAATCACAATCTTATTAAACAATCGAATGAATTCTTAAAAATAATAACAGATAATAAGCTTTAGTATTATATTAAATAAGCCAGGAACAAACTCTATACTATCAAATAAGAAACATACTTTACTATCTATTATGTCAAAAAAAATCTTATTCTTTATTAATGGCTTAGTAGGTGGTGGTAAAGAAAGACGATTTTTAGAGTTTCTTCACTACTTAAAACAAAACACCAATTTTAAATTAAAGGTTGTATTAACCGAGGATGAAATTCATTATACCTATGTTTATAATTTAGATATCCCAATTATTATTTTAAAAAGATCCGTGTTCAGAAAAGATCCATTTTTGTTTTATAGATTTTATAAAATCGCCAAAGAATTTAACCCGGATTTTATTCACACATGGGGGTTAATGACAACCTTTTATTCAGTCCCTGCAAAGCTGCTTCTAAAACGTCCTTTAGTTTCGAATTTGATTGCTGATTCAAACAAAAATTATAAAAAATGGTCTTTGTCGAATTTATTTTTTAGAATTGATTGTATTTTCTCTGACATTATAATATCTAATTCTAAGGCTGGTTTACGAGCCTATAATTTAAACAACTTTGAAAAAAAAATTACAATATACAATGGTGTAAGATTAGATAGATTTAATCTTAAGATAAGTAAAAATATGATTCTAAATGATATACGAGTTGATACAAAATTTATGGTTATTATGGTTGCATCTTTTAATAACAACAAAGATTATGATCTATTTTTGGAGGTTGCAAGTTTAACCTGCAGATTAAGAGATGATGTAACTTTTGTGGGTGTAGGAGGCGGACCAAATCTTGAAAAAATGCAAAACAAAATTAGCAAAGAAAAAATCCATAATGTAATTCTTACTGGAAAACGAAGCGATGTCGAAGATTTGGTTGCAATTTCAGATATTGGGGTTTTATTTACTCATTCGGAAGGAATATCCAACTCAATTATTGAATATATGGCTTCGGGTAAACCAGTTATTACAACAGATATTTTGGGCGGAAGCAGAGAAATTATAGTAAACAATGAATCCGGGTTTATTATGGAACGAAATGCTGATTCCATCGCAATGAAAATCAAAATATTATTAGAAGACGATAATTTGCGAAAATCAATGGGTAAGAAAGGAAAACAAATAATAGAAAAGAAATTCAACATTACACTAATGGGGAAAGAATATTTGAAGGTTTATAATAGATTCACCAAAAATATTGATAACTGAAATACATAATGCTAAATTCATTCAGTGAACTACTGGTGTATAATTAATTATAAAAAAATGAAAATAGATTAATAGGGGGGCTAAACCAGAGGTAGTATTTAATTCTAACACAAACGACCAAAAAACTTGAAATTTATAGAAGCCCAAATCTTATTTTTAGGACCAAACTTCAAAAACCCAAAAGGTGGAGTAGCATCTGTATTGTCAGAATATAATAAAATTTACCCAAAAGCTTACTTTATCGCTTCAACAAATTTGAAAAATCTGTTAACCAAAATATTTGGAACCATTTGGGGAATTTTTAGTTTTATATTTATACTTTCAACCCGTTCACAAATAAAAATTATTCATATTCACGGTTCTTCTTATAATAGTTTTTATCGCAAGTTTATCTTTTTTAAAATATCAAAGCTTTTTAACAAGACCGTAGTATACCACATTCATGGTGGTAAATATCATCTTTTTTATAAGAATGCAAAATTCATTACCAGACAAATGATTAAAAATTTTATAAATCATTCTGATTGTATAATATGCTTATCCGAAAGCTGGAGAAAGGTTTTTGAATTGCATTTCACTCCAAATAAAATCGTGACCATACCTAACATTATAGCAAAACCTAAACCAGAAATAAATAAACAAAGTAAAAACCAACACATTAAGAAATTTCTTTTTTTAGGATCAATCAATAGGAACAAAGGGATCTGGTTATTATTGGATGTTTTACGAGCACATAAATCTGAAGTAAAAAATAAAGCTGTTTTCTATTTAGGAGGACATGGAGAAATTGGAAAGTTGAAAAACCTAATTCAAGAATATGATTTGAATGATGTTGTTAAGTTTATTGGCTGGGTTTCTGGCGAATATAAACACAAACAATTAGCCAATTCCGACATTTATATCTTGCCCTCTTACTATGAAGGTTTGCCCATATCTATCCTTGAAGCCATGTCTTATTCCTTACCTATACTTTCAACAACTGTGGGTGGCATACCCGAAATTGTAACGCAAGCAAATGGGGTTCTTTTTGAACCAGGGAATAAAGAAGAACTTTGGAGGGCAATTAAGTTTCTAATTAATTCCAGCAATATTAAATTAGTTAAGATGGGAGAAGTCTCTTTTCAAAAAGTTCAGCCACATATGCCAAGTGCCGTTTTAAACAACCTTAATAACGTGTATCATATCTTATTAGACAAAACCTGATAAGTGGTTTGAATGATCAATCCAATTTTATGATAACTTCAAGAGACATATAGTTGCAGTGTTAAGAATTATAATTTATTTCCATTTCCCACTTTATTATGAAATCAAATAGAATTCTAAAGCAAATATATGATTTATCTCCCTATAATTTAAAAGTATTATTTACTTCATTATATGGTTTAAAGAAACGATATAATTCTTACGGTAAATATTATTTTCATCAAGTACAGTTTTTAGAAGAAACACAATACTGGAATCAGGAAAAACTAACAGCTTATCAAAATGAAAGACTTTGTGCATTCTTGAAAGATATTAACACCAAAGTCCCTTTTTATATTAATAATCCTCAATATAGTGCTCTTTCAAAAGAGTCTCCTGATATACACGACTTCCCGATTCTTTCTAAAAAGATTGTTAAGCAGAATTTAAAAGAGTTTTACAATCAAGCACAAAATAAAGTATTTTGGGGTCGGACTAGCGGTACTACTGGTTCACCTATGGTCTTCCCCGTCACCAAACAGTCAATCCAACGTGATTATGCTTTCCTTAATATGGCTTTTAAAACTAGTGGTTTATCCTTAGATAAACCTAAAAAAATCGCCACGATAGCAGGCCATTCTGTTGCATGGCAAGGGAGGACCAGGCCTCCATTTTGGTCATTTGACATTTTTAATAATCACCTCTATTTTTCCTCATATCATATATCTGAATTTAATTTCAAGTCGTATATAAAAAAGCTTGAAGAATTCGATCCACTTTTAATTACCGGATATCCATCATCAATTTATTTACTTGCTTTAGCATATAAAAGACATGGAACTAAAAAATTATGTTTAAAAGGAATATATACATCCTCTGAAACGCTCCTTGATTTTCAACGGCAAACAATTGAAACAATATTTCAGGTAAAAGTTTTCAATTATTATGGAACATCAGAGATGAGCTGCAAAATTATTGAATGCGAAAAGGGTGAATTACATTTAAAACCTGAATATAATTATGTTGAGATTTTAAATAGTGAAAACCAATACTGTAAGCCAGGAGAATACGGTAGAATTATTTCAACACATTTTAATAATATAGCTTTCCCCTTGATTCGTTACGATGTTGGTGATAATGTTGCAATTTCCAAAAATCAAAATCCCAAATGTGGTCGTAGTGGTTTAATAATTGATTCCATAGACGGTCGTAAAGAAGATTCGATTATTACCCCCGAGGGGCATATAGTTGGGAGGTTATCAATTTTATTAAGAGACTCTGTAAATGTTATAGAAGCTCAAATTGAACAATCAAGTATTGAAGAAGTTGTAATAAGAATTATTCGGGGAAGCAGTTATTCTAAAAAGGATGAGGTTAAAATACTTAAGTCGGCAAGAACACGGTTAGGAAATTCAATAAGGATTTCGTTCGATTATGTAGATGAAATACCCAGAGCATCCAATGGAAAGTTTCGTTTTATAGTTTCGAGAATAGATCCTGTATTATTTATGACGATGACAAATAGTTAAATTTAATAGGGGGCTAACACCATTAATTCATTATTAACCTATATAATTTGCTAAATCACAAAGAAACTTATCTTACTATAGTTGACGTAAGATGTCACTGAAAAAGATTATCCTATCACTTTTGAAGAAACTGTGTAGTTTATTATTTTCAAAACGAAGAGTTGAGAATTTCAGCTATTTCTATTTAATTAGGAATATCTATAAAAGATTTTTGGCCTTAAATGGCATCAATAATATTACAATAATATTGAAGAATGAAACATATATTAATGATAAATTCGACATCCATCCGCTAATCAAGATTATTACTAACACTGACAATATTTATAATTTATCTTACCCGGATCGGCTTAGATCAATTCTAGAAAATGGAAATTTCACAAAAGATTCAACTTTATTTACAATAGTAATCGATAATGATATTAAAGCTTATTCCTGGTTACATCAAAACTATGAACCCGATGGCGACATTAGGTTACT
>SLSZ01000125.1 GCA_007130125.1 Bacteroidales bacterium | reverse complement strand
CGGCGAATGGGAAGGTGATCCCAACAGAGGTATCATGATTACCGGTATGATGACGATGAATGACATCTGGGGCGAGCAGGTTACCTACGATCTTACTTTTGATGTTGTAGACGAAGCTGGTAATGCAATCGAAGATGCTACTATTACCTACGATGGTGAAGAAAATGAAGAAGGTGATTATGAGTTTGAGGCTATCTGGGGTGAGTTTACATATACCGTTGAAGCTGACGGATATGAAAGTGTTACAGAAGAAATCCTTATAGAAGGTAATACCACAGAAGAAGTTACTCTAAAACTATATCGCACATTAGAGTTTATAGTAGAAGATACTGAAGATAACTTTGTTGAAGACTTCTATATTTTTCTTTATACTCCTGATGGAGGAATACTATTTGTAACCGGAGAAGACTACATTTTCGAAGACCTGACCGCAGGGGATTATGAATATCTGATTACAGACTTTTTCTCTGCATTCTTTTTTACATATGTAGAAATTTACAATTCCATTACCATCCCCGCAGATGTTGATAACATTGAACACGTTGACTCTGTTGTTGTTCATGAAGGTTACTGGGTTGATTTTCATGTTGATATGAATGAAGCAACTTTCTTCGATCATAATGATAATGAAATACCATTTAACCCTAATGCACATGATGTTTATGTATCAACCAGCGCTCATCTTTATTCAGGACCTGCAGCGTGGCCAGGCTATGTTACTCAAGGCGGTATGACTCAATGGCCAAAGCCGGCAAGCGATGAATCAAAATGGCTTGGTTATAAGCTAGAAGATCCCGACGATGACGGTATTTACACTTCTGGTCTAATGGCATTAATGCCATCAGGTGATTTTGAATATAAGTATTTTGTAATTCAAAACGATATTCCTTCATGGGATTATCCTGAATATGATGAAGAAGGTCACAATCGTACGTTCAAAGTTGTAGATGAGGATGTTGAATTACATGACGTTTGGGGTGCAGAGCCTTATCATGTTACTTTCAACGTTGATATGGAAGCTGCTGATGGCTTTGATCCAGAAACAGATGTTGTTTATATTACAGGCGATATGACTGACTGGGCTGAGCCGGGTGACGATCCTGATAATCAAACCTTAACACGTGTTGAAGATTCCATGATCTATACCATAACATTTGAAATTCCGGCAGGAGATTATGAGTATAAGTACTTCCTCAATGACGGCTGGGATGGCGGTGAATGGGAAGGTGATCCTAACCGCGAAGTTACTGTAACAGGCGACATGACAGTTAATGATGGTTGGGGAGACCTGACTTATACTACCGGGCAGATTGAAGGACTGGTTACAAGCCTGTTCCCAAATCCTGCTAACAGCGTACTAAATATCAACAGTTCAGAGATCATCAATGACATCAAAGTAATAGACGTTACAGGACGTACTATACATAATGTTGCTGTTGAAGATAACTCTACTGTTATAGATGTTACAAACTTTAATCCTGGAGTATATATTATTCGTATTCAAACGAATAAGGGTCTAGAACACCACAAAATCCAGGTAACAAGATAGTTTTTAACTGAGGCTTTCTGCCCGGGTAAAACCGGGCAGGAAAACCTATGAGAACTATTAAATAATTCAATAAATATCAAATTATTAAAGGTCAAATTGTAATGAAAGCAATAAATGAAAAAGCAAAAGAAAATTTTTATAGTCTTTGCTTGCAGTTTATTAGTCTTGTTTATAAATTTGATACTATAAAATTGAAAGAAAACAATAAAGTAAAATTTAATTACTAACTAAAACAAATCAACATGAAGCGAATTGTTATATTAGGATTCATGCTGCTCTCAATGCTTGGCACACAAGCGTTAGGGCAGACAATCACAGTCACAGGTACAGTTACAGACGCCTCTGACGGAACAACACTCCCGGGTGTATCCGTAGTTGTACAAGGCACAACAGTAGGTACCATTACTTGCGCTGAGGGAACTTATGAAATAGAAGCTCCTGAGGATGCAGTGTTGGTATTTTCATTCATCGGTATGATGACAGAAGAGGTACCAGTTGAGGGCCGGTCAGTTATAGATGTAGAAATGGTTCCCGAGTTGGTAGCACTGGAAGAGGTACTAGTTATCGCTTACGGTACTGCACAACGAGAATCATTTACCGGTGTTGCTGATGTTATTTCATCCGACAGGCTTGAAAGACGACAAGTATCAAACATTTCCAGGGCACTTGAAGGTTCTGCCCCCGGGGTACAAGTTACCAGCGGTGGTGGCCAGCCAGGATCAGGTTTGCAAGTACGTCTGCGTGGTTTCGGATCGATGTCAGCATCAAATGAACCTCTTTATGTAGTAGATGGTGCTCCTTTCGATGGGCACATTAACTCGCTCAACCCCGACGATATCGAATCTATCACTATTTTGCGTGATGCATCAGCTGCTGCGCTTTATGGTGCAAGGGGTGCTAACGGTGTAGTTATGATCACTACAAAAAGCGGTTCGCCCGACAGGCCTCCACAAATTAATTTCTCTGCAAGAGTAGGTACAGCTAATCGCGCATTGCCCGAATATCCAAGACTAAGCACAGATGACTGGATGGTTGCACAGTTTGATGCATACCGTAACTACAGACATTTTGCAGGAGGTCTTAGTTTAGAAGAAGCTAATGCTAGCACTTATGAAGATCTGCTTGGTACATTAGGCCGTTACAATGCTTACAACATGGATTTTGACGAGCTGTTTATTGTTGATGAAGATAATCCGTGGTTGGTCTCATTAAACCCCGAAGCAGAACTGCTATGGGATGAAGACTTCCAGGATGAACTTTTCCGTACAGCACTACGCCAGGAATATCAGTTTAGCGTTTCAGGTGGTACTGAAATAAGTGATTACTACCTGTCTCTTGGATATCTTGACGAAGAAGGTATGGCTATAACTTCAGGCTTTGAAAGAATCTCAACACGTCTTAATGTTAATACACAACCGGTTGACTGGTTTGAAACAGGCCTGAACGTTAACGCATCATTGTCAGACTATGATTTCCTTCTCGCTGAAGGAACATTTACAACTAACCCTTTCTTCTACTCAAGGATGATGGGGCCGATTTACCCTGTTTACCTTAAAGATGAGCGCGGGTATAATATTCTTGATGACGATGGCAACAAAATTCTTGACTACGGCCAGGGAGATGGCCCTCAGGGAACAAGGCCATATGCTGCAATGTCAAACCTTGTAGGCTCACTTGAACTTGATGACCGTTCTTATAAGCGTGAAAATGTTGGTGCACGTGTATTTACACAATTCAATATTCTGGAAGGTCTTAACTTCCGTACTACTTTAAGCACCGACTATTACAGCCAGTATCAGACAACGTACCAAAACCCTGATTTTGGCGATGCTGCCGCTTTTAGAGGACGTGGTACTAAAATATCTATCAGAAACTTAAGTGTTACTTTCAACCAGCTGTTGAACTACACACGCGCGTTTGGCGACCATAATATCGACTGGCTATTGGGTCATGAGGCTTACTTCATGAACTACAACTATGCCAGTGCAACAAGAACAGGATTCCCGGTACCAGGCATCACTGAGATAGGAATCGCCACAACAATGGAAGGTTCTACTTCTTATGCACATGAGTACACACTTGAAGGTTACTTTACACGTTTGAGCTACGACTACGACAACAGATACTATGCTTCTGCAAGTTTCCGCCGAGACGGATCTTCTCGTTTCTACAAAGATTCACGCTGGGGTAACTTCTGGTCGCTTGGTCTATCTTGGAGGGTTACTCAGGAAGACTTTATGCAAGGAATCGACTGGTTAGATAACCTGCGTTTTAAAGCAAGTTATGGTGAGCAAGGTAATGACCAGCTTCCAACATATTATGCATGGCAAAGCTTTTACAGCTTAGGTTGGGACAACTATAACCTGCCAGGAGCTATTTATACATCACACGAGAACAGAGAGCTTATATGGGAATCTAGTGAAAACTTTAACGTAGGTTTTGACTTCCGCGTATTTGACAGAGTAACAGGTGAATTTGACTACTTTATACGTCAATCAACTAACCTGCTTATGTCAGTGCCATTACCTCTATCAACAGGCGTTCCTGAAATTGACATGAACGTTGGTGCTATGTCAAACAAAGGTATTGAGTTCCGCGCTATATTTGATATACTTCAAAGAAGAGATCTGCGCTGGAGCCTTGACCTGAACCTGACACACTTGAAAAACGAAATTACCGACATGCCTGAACAGCTTGAAGGTACTATCGTTGGAACAAAAAGATGGGATGTCGGACGTTCGTACTACGAGTACTATCTACGCGAGGTTTCTCATATAGATCCGGTTACCGGTAGTACAATGTTCTACTATGACATCAAAGACGATGATGGTGAAGTTATAGGAAGAGGAACAACAAGTGATATTAACCGTGCTGACAGATACTTTATAGGTGAATCATCTATTCCTGACTTGTATGGTGCGTTTACTAACAACATCGCATACGGCAACTGGGACTTATCATTCATGTTCAGCTATGGAATCGGTGGAAAGATGTATGACAACATCTATTCTTGGCTAATGCACGAAGGACGCCTTGGTTATCACATGCACGAAGATATCAACGACAGGTGGAGAGCTCCTGCAGAAAACGTTGGCCGCGATGATTATGACACTTATGCTACTTTACCAAAACTACAGCATGAGAATCGTAACCTGTATCCCGGTGTTTCTGATCAGTACCTAAGAGATATGACATACCTGGCACTGAGAAACATTACACTTGGTTATAACCTTCCAGGACGTTTATCTGAGCAAATCGGTATAACAAACATGAGACTGTTTGTTGCAGGTGAAAACGTTTATACCTGGAATGCATATGAAGGTATGGACCCACAGCATTCATTTCATGGTGTAACAGACCACACTTATGTACCTGTCAGGACATTTACGTTCGGTGTTAATTTACAGTTTTAATAATATAAAAACAGACTAATATGAAAATTAAAAATATAATATTAAGCTTTTTGGTGCTCGGGTTAATTCTGAGCAGTTGCGAAGAAGACTTCCTCGAAACAGCACCGACAAACCAATTATCGTCGGATGTGATGTTCGAATCTTTCGATGGTGCTCAACTTGCACTTAATGGAATATATGCCAGAATGTACTATTTTGATGGCGATGGTCTAGGACACCATGGCGCAGCATATTTTGGCAATGTTCTTGATTGTGATCTAATGGGTGAAGACATGGCAATGTGGGACCGTGGTTACGGTTGGTACACTGCAACCTATGGATGGATCACTCACAGAATCGCTGATGGTGGTGTTAATACAGGCCGTTGGTTGTTCTTCTATGACATAATTAACCAGGCAAATATTATCTTACTATATGCCGATGACATAGAAGACGCTACTACAGCTCAAATTAACAATGTTAAAGCGCAGGCACATGTTATCCGTGCATTGGGTTATTTATGGCTAGTTCAGCATTGGGCGCAACCATACGCAGGTGGTGCAAATGCTAATGATCCAGGTCTCCCGATATATCTTGAACCTTCTCAGGAAGGTAATCCAAGATCTCCACTTGGTGAAGTATATCAGCAAATATTAGATGATGTAGAAGATGCCATTACTTATTTCAGTGGAGCAGCTGATCCCGGATACCAACAACACCGCTCACACTCCAACCTGGCTGTAGCTTACGGCATGGGAGCAAGAGCAGCATTGGCTATGAATGACTACGATGCAGCAGCGACATATGCCGGTAATGCAATTGCAAACTCAAACAGAAGCTTGTTCGCAGTAGGCGACTTTGGAGATGAGCCACACGCACTGCTAAATGATATAGGTGCATCAGAAATAATGTGGGGTATTCAAATTACAGGAGACCATTCTGCAATATATGCTTCTTACCAAAGCCATATGGATGCAAGATTTATGTCTTATGCATCTTTGGGTGGGCAGAAGCTCATAAATGCAGAACTTTATGACAACATGACTGCAACTGACGTCAGAAGAGGTTGGTGGATCGCTCCGGAAGATGAAATCGAAGATGATGACTTCTATATGGCATATAATAATGCCAAGATGTTATCTAAGGAAGTTGGTAACTTTGCCGGCGACCTGCCTCTGATGCGTTTATCTGAAATGTACCTTGCCAAAGCAGAAGCACTAGCAAGAGACGGTGATAATACAGGAGCACAACAAGCACTGTATGATTACATGAGCAACAGAGACCCCAACTACTCTATGTCAACAAATACAGGAGATGCTCTTATAGATGAGATCATGTTCCACAGACGTATTGAACTTTGGGGTGAAGGTTTCAGATTCCACGACCTGAAGCGTACAGGTGAACCACTTCATAGAACAGCAGAACAAGGCCACAACCTTGGTCTTGCAAACATTCTTGAAGTTGAGCCTGAGGACCCAAGATGGTTGTGGTTAATACCTCAGGATGAGATTGATGCTAACGATGCAATCTCTTCAGGTGACCAGAATCCGTAATAAAGGGATTATACTCAAACAAAAAAAGGGTGTTGCAATTTTGCAACACCCTTTTTTTATCCACAGAGTTTATTATTTTAATTATAATTTCTTAATCAAGGTTTATTTTTTACCGGATAAGATAATAAGCAATTGCTGTATTATATGCTCGTCATACCCTAATTCAAAAAAAAATAGATAATTTTGCTGTATGATAATTTTATCTTTATTTTATTTGTCTTCCTTAAAATGACCGTCTCTTAATCACTCATAATATAATATAAATAATGTACCTAAACTCAAATTCAATTGTAATTTTCACTTTAAAGTTTTGTTATTTGGTTGTGCTAATAACATTGATTAGCTGTGATAAAAATAATGATATTGAAGTAAAAGAAATTGAAACATTAGAAATAAAAAGAATCACATCTACCTCAGCAATTGCAAAAAACCAAATCATATTCGATAACAATCCTGAAAACATCACCGTCGGCGTTTGCTGGAGTGAAAGCCCCGAACCATCTGCCAGCGACAATTCTTCAACAGATAGAATAGAAAACGGAGTGTTTTACAGCCACTTAACAGGATTAAATGAAAGTACAAAATATTTTGTACGTCCTTATTATAAAGATAATAATGGTGCAAATTATGGTAAACAAATAAGCTTCACAACGTTTTCTGCAACAGATCTGCCTGTTGTTACAACCGCCGCAGCAAAAGATATAACCTCAAGATCTGCAATAGTTGGAGGAAATATTATTTCTCATGGAGGTACAGAAGTAAATGAATGTGGAGTTTTTTATGCAAGCATAACTGATCCATTAACAAATGGAATACAAAAAAAAGCAGACTCATGTTGTTGTGACTTTGAGGTCATATTAGGATCCCTTGATCCTGAAACAGAGTATTATGTTATATCCTATGCTAAAAACGATTCCGGTATATCATATGGAGAGCAAATTTCTTTTAAAACCACAGACGAATCAGCATGTAGCGGTATCTCTCCTCCATCGGGATTTGGCATAATAGCTTTTGATGATAAGTGCTGGCTTGACAGGAACCTGGGAGCTCACCGAGTAGCAACATCTCATGATGATCCACAAAGTTTTGGTTTCTTGTACCAATGGGGTAGAGAGGCTGATGGGCATGAGCTACAAAACAGTTTAATAGTTTATACAAAGGCACCACCGGGAGAACAACCTAACCATAGTGATTTCATCGCAAATGACCGTCATCCTTTTGACTGGAACTCCGACAACAACTGGAATTACCGGTGGGTCACTCAAAATGGCAACACTCTGCCTTCTGATCCATGTCCTCCGGGCTGGCGCGTGCCTACAAGATCAGAATGGCAATCTGCCAAAGAGTATGGCAACTGGAAAAATAAATATGATGCATTTAATTCATCACTTAAGCTTCCTTCAGCCGGCAAACGCGATGATAAAGGAGTTTTGTATTATCAGGGAGTAAGAGGCCAATACTGGTCAAGTTCCTATGAAAATATATTTGGAACATTACTAAATTTCTATGATAATGGTGCATTTATGCAAAACTATTACAGGGTTGGAGGAATGTCCGTTCGCTGTATTAAAGATAATTAAAAACAGAAAATCACCATTCTTTAAAAAAATACACTTTTATTCCTGATCCCACCATACCCTGTCGTAGATAGTAACATCCTCCGGAACATTCATGTAATTCCATGTCTGTTGATCTTCAGGGTATAAATATCTTCTTGGAATTTGGGCATCCGGATTATCTTCATGATCATAAGGCTGTAATTCCGGATAACCGGTTCTTCTGAAGTCTGCCCATACCTCAGGGTCTAAAAACAAAGCAACATATTTTGCCGTAATGATTTGCTCTAATGTAACATCTTCAACAGCAGCATGCTCTGCTTCCCATTCAGCGTCAGACACATCATGAAGACTTAAGGAAGCTTTAACAGCTTCTTCGTACGCCTGATCTGCTAATGATTGTTGTTCTGTATGGAAATAAGCCTCGGCTTCAATAAATTTCTGTTCACTGTAAGTCAAATGCATAACCGGAGACTCTTCTGATGCAATATGTGAACTTAAATAAGAAGCTGAACTTAAAGCTTCTCCCGGGCCGGTTCCTACATACTCATTATTATTATTCAATCTTATGTATACTGGTAACCTCGGATCATTATTATCCTTTAACAAATTCACAATATATTTTCCTGCCCTGGTGTTTTTAAATCTATTGTCAAAATAGTAGTGTGGATTTACCCTGTCTCCACCGGGGAAATAATAAAGCATATTATCATTATTGCTTGTAAAAAGTTCATCTGCACCTATATGGTTTAAGATATCGTTATATCTTTCCATACGCAATAAATATCTTAACCTGATTACATTTGCAGCCCTTTTCCATTTGTGCAGATCACCGCCATAAATCAGATCTTCATCGGGTCCCGGTTTAAAGCCCTGAGAGTTTTCCGCCGCATCTAAATCAACAATAGCTTGACCTAATAGTTCATAAATGGTAATTATAATAAATTGCTGCTCATCATAAGCCCCATACTTGTTTAATCCATATTCATAAGGAATGTCACCCCATGCATCTGTCATCATACCAATTGAATATGCCTTAAGGATTCTGCAAATACCCCTGTAAGCTTTAGAATCGGATCTGGTTGCATGATCAATCATTGTTGCCAGGTCAGCAAATATATATTGATAATAAAGATCCCAAACTGTATTTAGATATTCAGGCTTTAAATCATATTTATCAACGTCAAGATGTACACCACGTACTCCACCAATTTGCTGTGTCCACTGCAATGCAAACCTGGCATTATCAGTACCGGTCCAATATGATATCAAATACTGTGTATAAGGCATCATTCTTTGCAGTTCTTCTTCCGCTGAAGGTGGATCTTCAGAATCTAACAAATCACAACAAGTGAAGGCCAATGGAAAAAGTAATAAAATGCTAATCCTTTTTATCAAGTTTTTCATATTTTAAAAATTTTATTTAATTTAAAGTCTCACCAGTATTAAAGTTTAATGTTTTAATTATTTTATAAAAACCGTTTTTCTTATTTATACAAAAGTAATTCTTTTTTACTACTCTGTTATTAAAATTAATAAACAACAGGGTACAGATAATATTTTACATTACATTTTGGTGAAATTATTGTTAACTTTGATGAATAAATCATTATATAGAGTTATGCAACTAAAGTTAATTGATAAAATACCAGGGAAAGAAACCATTGTTTATCTGATTGATGATGAACAACATCTTAAATTTTGTGATCTTAGTAAGGATGAAATCAGTTATATAAATGACAAATTAAAGGAAGATGAGAAATGCTTTTTTTACTTTAATCGCCTCACTCACTACCAAATAATCATATTTGTTAAGCACAAAGCCTCAATTTATAAAACTCTTGAACTTCTACGCAAGGAAGGACAAAAAACTGCAGATTTTCTCAATAAACACAAACAACAGTCATTGATTATAAAAGAGGCTGCTAATACTGATGCAAGTACTATAATAGCTTTTGCTGAAGGCTTGATTTTGGGCAATTATACCTTTACAAAATATAAAAGCAAACAAAAGCCAAATTCTTTAAAAACAATCAAATTCACATCCGCAAATATTACATCAAACGATCTCATAGAGCTTGAAGCTATAACAGAAGCTGTTTATTATTGTCGTGACCTTGTAAACACTCCTTTTCAGGAATTAGATGCACAGGAATTTGCAAAAAAGATAACCGGGCTATGTAGCCCTTTGGGTGTAAAAACAGAGGTTTTAAATAAATCACAAATCGCATCTTTAAAGATGGCAGGTTTAATTGCTGTTAACCGTGGCAGCAAAATTGAACCAACCTTTACTAAACTGGAGTGGTGTCCTGAGAACAGTAAAGATCAAAAGCCCGTGGTATTAGTCGGTAAGGGTATAGTATTCGACACCGGTGGTTTAAGCCTAAAACCACCTTCAGCCATGGAAGACATGAAAATTGATATGGCTGGTGGCAGTGTTGTTTTTGCTGCAATTTACGCCATCGCAAAAGCAAAACTTCCTGTTCATGTTATCGGCCTGATACCTGCAACGGACAATCAGCCTGGAAACAATGCATTAGCACCGGGTGATGTTATAAAAATGAGTAACAATATCACAGTAGAGGTTCTGAACACCGATGCTGAAGGCAGGCTTATCCTTGCTGACGCCCTTATATATGCAGCAAAATATAAGCCTTCCCTGGTGCTTGATATTGCTACACTAACCGGTTCTGCCACACGTGCTATCGGAAAGCATGGTGTAGTTGCTGTAGAATCAAATGCCGAAACATATATGTCGGTATTAAAAGAAACAGGTATGGAAGTCTATGAAAGAATTGCAGAACTCCCCTTTTGGGAGGAATACGATAAAGAAATAGAATCAGATATTGCCGATATCAGAAATATAGGAAAAAGCAATAATGCAGGTGCTATCACTGCCGGCAAATTCCTAAGCCGGTTTATTAGCTACCCGTGGATACACCTTGACATAGCTGGAGTGGCTTATGTGGAAGAAAAAGAATCATACCGTGGGAAAGGAGCAACAGGAATTGGGGTTAGATTGTTGTACAGATTTGTGAAGGGTCTCGGGCATAGGGCATAGGGCATAGGGCATGGGGCATGGGGCATGGAGCATGGGGCATAGAGCAATCGGCAACACTGTAAACAATGACAAATGACAAATAAAGAAAACAAATAACATACATAATATTATGGATAAACAAGTTGATAATACTACACCTGTTAAAATAGGCATAACTCATGGAGATGTTAATGGCATAAGTTATGAAATAATTATGAAGGCCATTTCGGATTCAAGAATGTTTGATATGTTTACACCTGTAGTTTATGGTTCATCTAAAGTAGCTTCATATTTTCGAAAAACCCTTGATTTTCCCGATTTTCATTTTAATATTATCAAATCAGCTGATAAGGCGCTTGAGAATAAAGCAAACCTTGTGAATATCTACCCACAAGAAATAAAAATAGACCTGGGTCACTGCACTGAAATTGCAGGCAAAATAGCATATATTGCTTTGGAAGCAGCAGTAGAGGATTTAAAAAAGGGCCATATAGATGCCCTGGTAACGGCTCCAATTAATAAAAAAAATATACAAAGCAAAGACTTTGATTTCCCGGGACATACAGAGTACCTGGCAAAAAAATTCAATGTTGATGATTACCTTATGTTGATGATCAGCCAAAACATGAGGATTGGAGTAATAACCGGCCATGTACCTTTAAGTGAAGTACCCGGCCTTATCAACCAGGAATTGATACTTCAAAAGATTAAAGTTTTTAATGATGCTTTGATTAAGGACTTTTCTATTCGCAAGCCAAAGATCGCTTTGTTGGGGCTTAATCCACACGCAGGGGATAAAGGTGTAATCGGCAATGAAGAAGAAAAAGTAATAATTCCGGCAATCAAAAAAGCTTTTGATGATGGTATTCTTGCTTTTGGCCCCTACCCTGCCGATGGCTTTTTCGGCTCCACAAACTATAATGATTTTGATGGAATACTGGCAATGTATCATGACCAGGGATTAATCCCTTTCAAAGCTCTTTCATTCAAAAGCGGGGTGAATTACACCGCTGGGCTCCCGATAATCAGAACATCCCCGGCGCACGGAACAGCATTTGACATAGCAGGGAAAAATCTCGCCTCACCAGAGGCTTTCAGACAAGCTTTATACCTTGCAATCGACTGCTATCGTAACCGAAAAGTTTACGAAGAAATTAATCGGAACCCTCTTAAAGTTTCAGCTCTTCAAGAAGATACTGATAGTGATAATGATCTACTGAAAGACCTGAAAGACGAATATAATGAAAATGAAACATTATAACAGAAGTTTACATAGAACCTGATCAATGGAAGTAAAACAGGGCTACACATTACAGCAGATAGCCAAAATAATTAACGGTAAGCTTTTCAATAAGCTTAGCTTAAATAAAAGAATACAACACCTTCTGACTGACAGCAGGCGTTTGATATTTCCTGAAACAACACTGTTTTTTGCAATTGAAACAAATAAAAATGACGGGCACCATTATATTAAAGAGCTTATTGATAAAGGTGTTGAATGCTTTGTGGTTTCAAAACTACCAACATATGCCAAAAAAACGGAAAATGCAACTTTTATAGTAGTTGATTGTGCCCTGCAAAGTTTACAAAAAATTACTGCATTTCACCGCAAACAGTTCGATATCCCCGTAATTGCAATAACAGGAAGCAACGGCAAAACAATAATCAAAGAGTGGCTTAGCAATCTGCTTTCTCAGGAAAATAATATTGTAAAAAACCCAAAGAGTTATAACTCTCAAATAGGTGTGCCATTATCCGTATGGCAAATTACCAAAGCTCACACAATGGGGGTTTTTGAAGCAGGTATTTCAACAACAAACGAGATGCAAAAGCTTCAGAAAGTACTGGAACCCAATATCGGTATATTTACAAATATTGGCCCGGCACACGATGAAGGCTTCAGCAATCGCAAAGAAAAGATAAATGAAAAGCTAGAATTGTTTAAAAACTCCGGATCTCTTATTTATTATGCCGACCAGGAAGACGTTGCGAAAGAAATAAAAAACTGGGCAAAAAAGCACCCAAAAGTAAGACTGTTTCCCTGGTCAAAACAGCCGGGTTTTGAACTGCAGGTTATCAAAACAGAAACAACTCATGGCATAACAAGCCTCAAAATAGTCAGAAAAGAAGATTCTTTTTCTGTTAACCTTCCTTTTTCAGATTATGCCTCCATAGAAAATTCAATTCAGTGTATTGCTCTGATGCTCCTGCTCAATTACGATAAAGATACCATAAAAAAACGGATATCTTTGCTTCAGCCGGTAGCAATGCGTATGGAACTCAAACATGGTATAAACAACTGCACTTTAATTAACGATTCATACAACTCCGATGTGTATTCACTTGGCCTGGCACTTGATTTTCTTGCAACTCAACATAAGAATGAACAAAAAACTCTAATACTTTCAGATATACTTCAAACCGGAATTGAAGGGAAGATCCTTTATAAGCAGGTAGCAAACCTGATAAATGAAAAAGGCATAAACCGTTTTGTTGGAATAGGCTCTGAAATCTCAAAACATCCGGAGCTTTTTGATATTGAAAAGCAGTTTTATAAAAGTACTGAAGATTTTTTGGAAACCCATGATCTCAGCAGCTTCCAAAATCAGGCTATTCTAATTAAAGGTGCACGGGTTTTTGGCTTTGAAAAAATTATTTCTACACTCCAGCTAAAAGACCATCAAACCATTCTTGAGATAAACCTTGATGCAATGGTGCATAATCTTAATGTTTTTCGCTCGTATTTAAAACCCGGTGTCAAAGCTATGGTAGTAGTAAAGGCCTTTGGATACGGCAGCGGAAGCGATGAAATAGCGAGCCTGCTTCAGTATCATAATACCGATTATCTGGCGGTTGCTTATACCGATGAAGGAAAAGAGCTTCGCAAAGCAGGTATAAACGCTCCTGTAATGGTTATGAACCCGGAAGCTCAAAGCTTCGAAGGCTTATTCAAATACAACCTGGAACCCGAAATTTACAGCTTCAGGCTACTGAAAGCTGTTTTGGAAGGCTGTGAACAAAACTCCAGTATTTCTGAATTAAATCCCTTAAAAATCCATATTAAGCTGGATACAGGCATGAACAGGCTGGGATTTAATCCCGGTGATATTATTAAATTAACCGAAATACTTCGCAATAAGCCTTTTGTTAAAGTACAGTCTGTTTTCTCTCATTTTGCTGCCAGCGATGAGCCAAGATTTGACTCATTCTCAAAAGAGCAATTAACAACCTTTATTAGCACTTGCAACAAACTTGAGAAGATCCTTGGATACAAGTTCATCAAACATATTTGCAACTCCGCAGCTATAACCAGATTCCCGGAAGCGCAAATGGATATGGTAAGGCTTGGGATCGGATTATACGGAATTACAGCAGATAAAAATATTCAGCCTTTACTTAAAAATGTAAGCACATTTAAATCGGTAATATCACAAAGCAAAACTGTAAAAAAAGGAAAAACTGTTGGTTATAATCTCAGAGGCAAAGCAAACACCGACATTACAATAGGAATTGTGCCTGTTGGATATGCTGATGGGCTTAACCGCAAACTAGGAAACAACAATGGAAAACTGCTAATAAAAAACAAGCTTGTTCCGATTATTGGAAATATATGTATGGATATGTGCATGGTCAACATAACCGGGGTTGATGCTAATGAAGGCGATGAGGTAATTATTTTTGGTGAAGAATATCCAATAACTGAGATCTCCAAACAGCTTGATACTATACCTTATGAAATTCTGACCAATGTCTCAGCAAGGGTCAAAAGAGTGTATTTCCATGAATAATTTGTTTTAAAATAATGAACAAAGGATAGTAATAGTTGAGACACAAAAGCATTTTTAACTGGCAGCCATTATTGGAACTAAAGCTCATAGACCCAGTTTTTGAGCATAACGTTGCCCCACTTTGTCATTACAGATTCGGGGTGGAATTGCACACCATAAATATTATGATCTTTATGGCGTAACGCCATAATATACCCCTGGTTATCAACTGCACTTATCGACAAACAGCCGGGTAAAGAGTTTTTATTCAAAACCCATGAATGATATCTTCCTGACTGGAATGTTTGAGGAATACCTCTAAAGAGAGGATCTTTTGAGTTTAAAATATGTGTGTCAATTTGCTTGCCATGCATTACATCATTTAGGTTGTGTAGTTCAGCTCCATAAACCAATCCTATCGCCAGATAACCCAGACAAACACCTAAGATGCTTTTCCTTTCTCCATACAACTTAATTGTATCACAAGTTATACCGGCTTCTGCTGGCAAGCCCGGCCCAGGCGATAATATGATCTTGTCGTAATCTTCAAGTGCGCTAAGCTCAATTTCATCATTGCGAAAAACCTTAACACTATCTCCGGATAAAAGCAAAGAATCAATCAAATGGTAAAGATTGTAAGTAAAGGAGTCATAATTATCGATTATGATAATTTTCACTATTACATAAGTTTATTTAATTCTACTTTAAGACTGCTATAACATCAAAATTAACCGATTCTCGCTCAAGGTATAGAAATTGTATGAAGGCAATAATCGTGGCACTCATGCTACGGATTAACTATACCCCGTCATCCGTGAGTTTTATCACAGATTTAAAAAATGTTTTATTAATTATCATTGAGCTGTTCGCGCAGATATTGTCTTATATGCATTTGAGTAACTGCATAGCCAACTGCCGTTGTCCCTTCATTATCTTCGGCGAGAATATCTGCACCGTTTTCTACCAGGAACTCAACCATTTCCATATTTCCTTCCATAACAGCCCTCATAAGGGGAGTTACACCCTCGTTGTTTGCTACATTGACCTCAGCACCATTTTGCACCAAAAACTTTACTGCTGGCTCCCTGTTTCTGAATCTATGGATCATAATCGGAGTATTTCCTTCCTCATCACGTGCATTAAGGTCGGCACCATATTCTATTAGCAACTCCAACAACCTGATGTCAGAACCATCCGCTATAGCACTCATAATTGGTGTATGACCATTGTTATCCCGGGTTTCAATATTAGCTCCGGCTTCCAGCAAGATTCTTGCTGTACGGTTATTGCTAGCTGTTACTGCTATCATTAGTGCGGTTGCACCATTATTTGCCTGTATTTCCAGATCAGCACCATGGTCAATCAACCGGCGCATAATCCTGTTGTTACCTTGAAAGGCTGCCTCCATAAGTGGTGTAAAACCAATGTTGTTCTGTATGTTAACACTGGCATTGTGCTCTAGCAGCATCATTGCAATATGATATCTATTCAACTCGGCAGCTTTCATTAAAGGTATATGCTGTGGATTACCATCACCATCAGGATTAGCACCCCTGTCAAGAAGCCTTTCAGCCCTTCTGCGCCTATCCTCTTCCACAGCTTGATACAAGGCAGACTGTCCGGTGATGTCCGGTAAAATCATAGCTGTAAACAAAACAGCAAAAATGATCACTTTATATGATGAGAAAAACATAGGACTTAGTTTTTTGATTTATAAAACAACTAACTTTTTTACACTTATTACAAATTTAGTTATTTGAAAACAAATATAAAGGTAGCTAATAATATTTTAATTATTTATTATGTCAAAAAACATACACTAAAAGGAAAAGAATTCAAAATATTATGAAAAAAAAAGTTAAAACTAAATTATACTCCTCTGTGTTTATCAGTAAAAACAACCCCGGGATAACCTTTTCAAATATTATTATTCGAATTAGAAAGTTTTTCCTGCTCTATAAAAAAAGAAATCAGCTGTTCTTCCATCTCATCTACGGTATCACAAAATTTGAATAAATCAAGGTCCGACTCGCTTATCATTTTATATTCTGATAATTTTTTAAGATTAATGATTTCTGACCAATACTTTGTATCATAGATAATTATTTTAATACCTTTTTTAATCTTTCCTGTTTGAATCAATGTAAGTATTTCAAACAATTCATCCAAAGTGCCGAAGCCACCGGGGAAAATAACCATTGCCTTTGCAAGGTATGCAAACCAAAACTTCCTCATAAAGAAGTAATGAAACTCAAAGTTAAGCTCTTCATCAATATAAGGATTAGAAGTTTGTTCAAATGGCAGGCTAATATTCAACCCTATAGAACTTCCCCCCGCTAGTGATGCGCCTTTATTGGCAGCCTCCATAATACCGGGTCCGCCTCCAGAGCAAATTAACAGCCTGTTATTTTTACCATAACGATTTATACTCCATTCGGTCAGCCTTTTCGATAACTCAACTGCATCCTCATAATAGGCGGAATTTTTAAGATCAATTTTACACTTCTTTAACTGGCCGGGATCAGGTTTTTTGCTCTTCTTTAATATCTCAAGATTTTTTTGAGCTATGCTTTTGGGCATTATCCTTGCAGAGCCAAAGAATACGATTGTATCTTTTATCTTTTTCTGCATAAACCGCGATTTTGGCTCCAGGAATTCAGATAATATCCTAATCTCCCGCGCTGCAGGAGACATTAGAAACTTAAGATTTTTATAAGCCTTTGGAGGTTTTGGATTGTTCATATGTTATAGTTTACTGAAAATTATTATAAAGCCATACGTAAAAAACAGAATATTATAAACTACTATGCAGTTCTAAGGTAAAAAAACAGTAATAAGCATATTAATTAATGGTTCTTAGAGCATAATTAATTCTTTCAATTACTTCCTCACGCCCCAGGATTTCCATAACCTCTTTAATATCAGGCCCTTTCGCTTCTCCAACCATGCAGATTCGCAACCCAATCATAATTATACCGGCACCTACATCATTCTTTTCCATAAAACTCTTTAAAGCATTATCTATATTTTCAGCGGTAAATGGATCTGTTGCAGAAAAAACACCGGTAAGCTTTTCCAATATTGAAGGAGTTTGTTCTTTCCATTTCTTCTTAACGATTTTCTCATCAAAACTTTTCGGTGGTTCGAAAAAGAAAGATATTTGGTCCCAAAGTTCGTTTACAAAATTCACCCTGTCTTTAACAAGTGCAACTATTCTTGTTAATTTTTCAGGCTCAATATCATGTCCTTTATCCCTGACAATATTATGTAGTTGATTGGCAACTTCTTCATTGCTTTTTCTCAGGAGGTATTGATGGTTAAACCATTTGGCTTTATCCGGGTTAAAGTTTGCCCCTGCTTTACTTACTTTTTCTAGCGAGAATTCCTGAATAAGCTCTTTTTCCGAAAATATTTCCTGTTCCGTACCCGGATTCCATCCCAGGAGTGCAAGAGTGTTGACAAAAGCTTCAGGGAAATATCCGGATTCACGGTATCCGCTTGACACTTCACCGGTTTCGGGGTCTTTCCACTTAAGGGGAAAAACCGGGAAACCAAGCCTTTCGCCATCTCTTTTGCTCAGCTTGCCCTTTCCGTCGGGTTTCAATATCAATGGCAGATGAGCAAACTCTGGCATCTGATCTTCCCAGCCAAAAAACCGGTACAATAACACATGCAATGGGGCTGAAGGCAACCACTCTTCGCCCCTGATAACGTGACTTATTGCCATAAGGTAGTCATCAACCACATTTGCCAGGTGATAAGTAGGTAAACCATCTGCTTTCATCAACACCTTGTCATCAAGAGTAGATGTGTTGACTTTTAATCTGCCCCTTATGATATCGTTTACGGCAACCTCCTCATTTTCGGGTATTAAGGCACGTACAACATATGGTTTGCCCGACTCAAGTAATCTTTTTGTTTCCTCATCGGAAAGGGTCAGAGAGTTACGCATTTTCTTTCTTGTAACAGCATCGTATTGGGGGTTTCCCGACTTCTCACGTTCAATCTGTTTACGCATCTCTTCAAGTTCTTCGGAGGTATCAAAAGCATAATACGCATGACCTTTCTCCAACAACATAGCTACATGCTTATGATAAATTTCCTTTCTGTCAGATTGTCTGTATGGAGCATAAGGGCCTCCTTTTAAAGGACCTTCATCCCAGGTTATACCACACCAATTCAAAGCTTCGCTTATATAAGACTCTGCGCCTTCTATATACCTTGTTTGATCAGTGTCTTCTATTCTCAGAATAAAATCACCTCCGTGTTTTTTTGCATAAAGAAAATTGTACAACGCCGTTCTAACGCCTCCAATGTGTAAAGGCCCTGTGGGGCTTGGAGCAAAGCGCACTCTTACTTTTCTGTCTTCTGCCATAGTCAAAGTCAAATTCTTTTTATATTCTTTTAATTTTACAAAGTTATTCGAATTAAACAACTAAAGTTTTTTTATTATGCAATATACCAAACTTATAAAACTTAAAATCATCACCAACACATAATGTATCTTTAATAAAGCTATATGGATTAACATTATATTATAAAAACCCACTATAAACATTAAACAAACATTATTATGACCCTCACTATAAGCACCACACCGAAAGCCATCAACATAAATCCAACAACACGGTTAATCCATGTCAAAACTTTAAAGTTAAGAAAATCTCTTATTCTGTTAGCTATCAAACACTTAACCGTATCAGTCAAAAACACACCACCAAGTGTGCCGGCAAAAAATATTGCTAATTCAGGTGATCTAACTCCATATTTGGCACTTACAAGGCTTACTACACTTAACCAAAAGATAATAAGAAAAGGGTTTAGTATATTTATAAAGAATCCTTTAAAAACATATTTGAATATGTTTGCCGG
>SLSZ01000211.1 GCA_007130125.1 Bacteroidales bacterium | reverse complement strand
GCATACAACACTAGTGTCAAAACATCTTAGTTCAAATATCATATCAAATTACCTTAATCAGCAGTAAAAAACATATAAAAACTAATATCAAAATAAAAAATTGTAAATTTGTTTTCTTTCATAAGCTTTTGAAATTATGGCAAAACAACAGATACCCGACATCTCAGTAGTGATACCTTTATATAACGAGGCAGGTTCTTTACAGGAGCTTGCCACCGAAATTGAAGGCGTTATGCAAAAGGAAAATTTCAATTACGAGATAATTTTTGTTGATGATGGTAGTAATGATGACTCCTGGAAAGTTATAGAAAGACTATCAGTAAATAATTCAAATATCAAAGGCATACGCTTCAGGCGTAATTATGGCAAGTCTGCAGCGCTTAATGAGGGTTTTTACAGAACGTCGGGTAGGGTGGTAATAACAATGGACGGTGACTTGCAAGATAACCCGGATGAGATTCCTGAATTATACCGGATGATCGATCAAGAGGGGTATGACCTGGTCAGCGGATGGAAAAAGAAACGCTTTGACCCGATTTCAAAAAGGATGCCTACAAAACTTTTCAACTTTACAACACGCCTCGTTAGTGGAATAAAGCTGCACGACTTCAACTGCGGGCTTAAAGCTTATAAACAAAATGTCGTAAAATCTATTGAGGTTTATGGCGAAATGCACAGATATATTCCTATAATTGCAAAATGGGCCGGCTTTAACAATATAGCCGAAAAAGTCGTTCAGCACAGGCCCAGGAAATATGGCAAAACAAAATTTGGCTTTGAAAGATTTATAAACGGATTCCTCGATCTGCTTTCAATTACTTTCGTTACCCGCTTCGGAAGAAAGCCTATGCATCTTTTCGGACTATTTGGTACAATCTTGTTTGTTATGGGTTTCCTAACTGCCATATATCTTGCCTATGCTAAATTCTTCCACGCAGAATACCATATGACTCAAAGGCCGCTGTTCTATTTTGGCATACTGGCAATGATTCTCGGTACACAACTATTCGTTGGAGGATTTCTAGGTGAACTCATCTCAAGAAGCGGACAGGACAGAAACAAATATTTAATTGAAAAAACAACTGAAAAAAATTGGCACGAATAATTATACTAGGATCGGCTTATCCGCTAAGAGGCGGAGGATTAGCCACATTTAACGAAAGGCTCGCACAGGCATTTCAGAAAATGGGGCACAAAGTATCAATTTATACATTCTCATTACAATATCCTTCTTTGTTTTTCCCCGGAAAAACACAATATTCCGACGAACCAAAACCCGAAAACCTCGATATCAAAATTAAAGTTAACAGCATAAACCCGCTTAACTGGATTAGAGTAGGGAAGGAGTTGAAAAAAGCAAAACCTGATGTCCTCGTTATCCGATACTGGCTACCTTTTATGGCACCATGCCTCGGAACTATCGCCAAGATAACCCGGAAAAATAAACATACCCGCGTTATAAGCATCGCCGATAACATCATACCTCACGAAAAAAGACCCGGCGACAAAATCTTAACAAGGTATTTCGTATCCAAAATGCATGGTTTTGTTACAATGTCTAAAACGGTTTTGAAAGACCTGGAGAAGTTCAATAAAAAAAACATCCCCGTAGCTTTTTGTCATCACCCTTTATACGACAACTTCGGCCAGAAAATTGATAAGATTTTGGCAAGGAAAATGCTCAACCTTGAACCAAATGATAAATTTGTGCTTTTCTTTGGGTTTATTCGTGATTATAAAGGGCTTGACCTATTGCTTAAAGCATTCGCACAATCACCCATTGACAAAACAAACATCAAACTACTGGTAGCAGGGGAGTTTTATTCAAATTCTGAAAAATACCTGCAAATGATTGAAGATCTTAATATAGATAATAAGGTAATTCTTCATACCGAATTTATCCCCAATGAAATGGTGTCGGCTTTCTTTTGCGCGGCTGACCTTGTGGCTCAACCCTACAAGAGCGCTACGCAAAGTGGCGTGACTCAAATAGCTTACCACTTTGAAATACCTATGCTGGTTACGAATGTAGGTGGTTTGGCTGAAACGGTTATTGACAATAAAACAGGCTATGTGGTAGAAAGAAATGAAAAGCAAATAGCTTCAAAGATTGCAGATTATTTCAAAAATAAAAACACGGAAAAGCAGTTTATTAATAACATTAAGCAACATAAAAAGAAGTTCTCATGGAATAAGATGGTGGATACAATTCTATCTGTTTCAAAAAAACAATAACTTAACCCTTTACACAATAATCATTTTACATATTAAAAATGAAAGAACAAATTCGTAATACTCTCCAGGTTTCCGCCTCATTAACTGATTGGCTTTCACAAGATGAGACCTATCTTGAAAAGGTCCGTGAAGCAGTTTGGATGATAACCCGCTGTTACGAGCATGGGGGCAAAATCCTACTGTGCGGGAATGGTGGAAGTGCAGCCGATGCACAACATTTAGCCGCAGAGCTGTCAGGGAAATTTTACTTTGACCGCCCACCGCTGAATGCCGAAGCATTGCACTGCAATACATCCTATGTCACTGCCGTAGCTAACGATTATTCATTCAATGTTATCTATGAACGCATGGTACAAGCCACAGGTAATCGAAACGATGTATTGATAGCTTTCTCAACTTCCGGAACATCCAACAACATTATTAATGCATTGCAAGTTGCTAAAAAAACCAAAATGCATACCATTGGATTAACAGGTAAATCAGGTGGAAAAATGACCCCGCTTTGCGATATCATTATAAATGTGCCGTCAGACGATACCCCAAGGATACAAGAAGCACACATTTTGACAGGACATATAATTTGTGAATGGGTTGAAAGAACTTTATTTGGAAATGAATAAAAAAATTAAACCTGACAAATCGTGGACACTATTTCTTGACCGCGACGGAGTCATTAATAAAAGGCCGCTGAACGATTATGTCAGGTCTGTCAATCAGTTTGAATTTCTCAACAGTGTACCTGAAAGTATTTCACGCCTGAGTAATATATTCGGCTTGATCTTTGTCGTTACAAACCAGCAAGGTATAGGCAAAAAGCTTATGACAGAAAAAGACCTGGAAAAAATACATAAATTCATGTGTGAAAATATTCAACAAGCAGGTGGAAAAATAGACAAAATATATCATTGCCCTGATCTTGACAAAAACGGCAGTAAATACAGAAAGCCGGAGACAGGTATGGGACTGAAAGCTAAACAGGACTACCCGCAAATAAACTTCGAAAAATCCATCATGGTTGGAGATACAATGCAGGATATGATCTTTGGAAAAGAACTCAATATGTTTACTGTTTTATTAACCGAAGATATTGATTACATTAGCAGTCAAAAGACAAAGCAGTGGGATATGCATTTTAATTCTTTAAACGAATTTACAGAATGGATCGAAAAAACAACTAAGAATTAGTATATTATCACCCCAATTTTTTCGTTATTTTTTATGGAAATTTTTTGAAAAATCAATCAACTATGCTTAAAACAATAATCAGCTTATTAATTTTTATTCTCGTCTACCAGGTAATGGATGCCCAGAGGTTTAGTCCTCCACCAACCCTAAATCATAAACAAGAACAAAACGATACTATTAATCAGTATAACGAAGATGGCGAGCGCACAGGGTATTGGAGAGACCTCTTCAGAAATGGCAACCCACGGTATGAAGGTTATTTTGAAAATGGGCAACCGGTTGGAAAATTCACATACTATTTTCCTGAAGGCAGAAAAAGAGCTGAACTTATTCATATTGAGGACGACAAAGTCGTTCAAGCCACATTTTACCATCGCGACTCCAGAAGCACTATGGCTGAAGGACAATTTTTAAACCGGAAAAAGCAAGGCCTGTGGCGATTTTTCAATGAAAGAGGCGACCTGGTGATGAAAAACTATTTCCATGAAGATGAAAACCATGGTGTGTGGAAAACATTCTACAGGTCGGGTGATATCATGGAAGTTGTTACTTATCATTATGGCGAAAAGGAAGGCGAATGGAAACAATACTATGAAAACGGCAACATCAGGATATCTGCAAACTACAGTAATGATATGCTAAATGGCAAATACCTGGCATATCACGAGAACGGCAGAAAAATGGTCGACGGATACTATAAAGACAACCTCGAACACAAAACATGGACCCACTTTGCCCCAAACGGTGAAGTTGAAAAAATAGTCGAATATGATAATGGTGAAATAATTGATGAACAAATATTCATAGAACGTGAAGATGTCGATGCACCGGCAATCAGACCAGGCAACGATCCATATGAAGATATTTTCGAAGGGTTCTTTTAGAAATCCAGCCGGTAAAATGAATTACATAGCTTCAGATATTCTTTAACATGAGAAATATACGGGAAAACAACCCGTTACAAAATTAGAAATCACACCTCTAAACACATTTTTTATTAATGAATAACAAAAAAAGAGTATTAATGGCGATGAGCGGCGGACTTGACAGCAGTATTGCCGCCATGATGCTCATTGAGCAGGGGTATGACCTTGTTGGGATAACAATGAAAACATGGGACTATGCACAATCCGGAGGTAGCAAAAAAGAGACCGGCTGTTGTAGCCTTGAATCTATCAATGACGCTCGCCAAATTGCCGTTTCACTCGGATTTCCACATTACGTGCTTGATATAAGAGATGAGTTTAATGAATATATCGTTAAAGATTTCATTGACCGGTACCTTGAAGGCCTAACTCCTAATCCATGCATATTATGTAATACACACATCAAATGGGATGCACTGCTCAGACGTGCCGATCAACTCTCATGTGATTTTCTTGCAACAGGCCATTATGCACAAATAAAAAAACATAAAGACAGATATGTGATCTCGAAAAGCAAAGATGAGAATAAAGATCAAACATATGTCCTCTGGGGATTATCACAGGATTGCCTAAAAAGAACATTATTTCCACTGGGATCATACACTAAAGATTATATAAGACAACTTGCTTCTAAAGCCGGCTTTAAAGACATTGCAAACAAAAAGGAAAGCTATGAGATATGCTTCATACCCGACGATGACTACCGCGGATTCCTCAAAAGACAAGTGAAAGGACTCGAAGAAAAAGTTGATGGCGGTAAATTTGTCGATACAAAAGGAAATGTACTTGGAAAACATAAAGGATACCCGTTCTATACTATAGGACAAAGAAAGGGACTTAATATAGCAATGGGAGAACCAATGTATGTGAAACAAATTTTACCCGTAACAAATACAATAGTCCTCGGCAAAGAAGAGGAACTGTATCAGAAAATATTTACCGTTAATAGCCTTAACTGCATAAAATACGAAAAAATAGACCGGGAAATGGAACTATCAATTAAAATAAGATATAAAAGTAAGGCTTATCCAGGCAAGGTTTGGCAGTTGGATAATAACAGGGCCAAAATTGAGCTTGATGAAAAGGTTAAAGCCATAACACCCGGGCAATCAGCGGTTTTTTATGAAAATGATGATGTGGTAGGAGGTGGGTTTATTGATGAGGTGGAAGAAACAGTCGACAGTCGGCAGTCGATAGTCGGCAATATTAAGTAGAGACAAGGCATGCGTAGAGACAAGGCATGCCTTGTCTCTACAAGCGGGCAATTGACAGTTGATATAAATTTCTTAGACTCTAATGTAAACAATGAAAGTTTATTAATACTTTTACAGTAATGCAACAAAAAACTAAAAACATATATTTTAAATTTCTGATTTTGTTCACAGTCAGCTTATTTACCTTTTGCGATAAACAAAACCTTATAACAGAAGAACTTTTTCATGAATACTATCCTGCTGAAGTTGGTCATTGGATTATATATGACGTTGATGCTGTTGTTTATGATGATTTTACAGGTGAAGTTGATACCTCATATTATCAAATTAAGGAAGTGTTTGAAAGCAGTTTTACTGATGACTCAGGCAATG
>SLSZ01000054.1 GCA_007130125.1 Bacteroidales bacterium | reverse complement strand
CGTGCATCATAGTGAGAGCTTCTTTGTATCCGGGTGAACTAAGGTCGCCTTTCTCCTGCGCCATCTCCAGGTATCTTTGATTATGATATTTAAGACTTATTGAGTCGTTACGATTAAACTCGATAAGCTCTTCAATGCTTTTAACAGGAGCTTCATCCCCCAGAGAAGCAAAATATTTGTTCAACCCGTCTTTATATTCATATAACATAACCTGGTATGCATGTTGCCCTGTGCTAGCTGCTGTAATTTCATTGATCTCTAGAATCTCAGCACCTTTAGTTTTTAATAATTCAACAGCACGTGACATAAGAGTATCAACTTTAAAATTTCTACCTGTAGATGCTGTATAAAAACCGATCCGTTTTCCTTCAAGCCCGTTTTCATTAAGAAATTTGGTATAATCGGAGTAATACTTCCCCTGGCTTTTTAGTGTTTTTTCATCATCATTGTCAATGCCTGTTAATACACCTAGTGTAATTGCAGCATCTTTAACGTTTCTAGCCATTGGCCCGGCTATGTCCATAGAGTATGCAATTGGTATTACCCCTGAGCGGCTGACTAATCCGACAGTTGGTTTAATCCCTACAATGCCTGTTGCATGTGAGGGGCAAACAATCGAACCATTGGTTTCGGTGCCAATAGCAACCATTGCGAGATTTGCAGAAACGGCTACCGCCGAGCCGGAGCTGGAGCCACAGGGATTACGGTCAAGCACGTATGGGTTTTTAGTTTGCCCTCCTACCCCGCTCCAGCCACTGCTGGAAAGCTGTCCACGGAAATTAGCCCATTCACTCAGGTTGGCCTTGCCTATAATTACAGCGCCTGCTTCCCGTAACTTCATGGCAACAAAACTGTCCTGCAACGGATAAGAGTTTTCTAACGCCCGCGAACCTGCTGTTGTGGGCATTCCGTCATGGGTGTCAATATTGTCTTTTAATACAACGGGGATCCCATGCAAAGGACCTCTGACCTTTCCTTCTTTAATCTCTTTGTCCAGCATCTCTGCAATTTTTAAAGCATCAGGGTTAACCGTAATGATAGCATTTAGTGCAGGACCATTCTTATCAATAGCTTCAATCCTGTCTAGGTATGCGTTTATAATTTCACCGACAGTGTATTTACCATCGAGATAGCCATTGTGTAAGGTTGTAATATCCATTTCAAGGTAGGTAAAACTATCCGGATCGTGTTTCTTAACACCGGTTTCACATGAAAAAAACAAAAACATGATGCATATCATTAAAAGATTTGCAACATTTTTTGCTGACAGATAATTGTAAATTGTTTTCATAATATTGAATTTTTGATAATTGTTTGTTTCAAAATTAATATAAATCCCAAGAGCCAATTCTCAGTCTGCACTCGCGAGAGATCTGGATTTCGCTAACGCCCCATCGGCAGTCTGCAGTTTCCATGCCCAATGCCCTATGCCCATTAACACATTGGTGCATTATTCTTCATAAAGCTTATCATAATAAGCATACACAAGCGGAGTTCCTCCGGTGTGGACAAAAACAACGGTTTTATCTTTTGTAATTTTGCCTGCCTTAACATAATCAATAAGCCCTGCCATAGTTTTAGCAGTATAAACAGGGCAAAGAAACATTCCTTCAAGCCGGGCAAATAATCTTGATGCCTTTATACATTCATCCGACACAATTCCATATCCTTGTCCGAGATAACTGTCATCAATAATTACTTGATCACTAATAACCTTATCAGAATTAAGATGTTTCAATGCTCTGTTAGCAAGCTCTGTTACAATTTCTTTAGCTTGTTGCTGTTTATGTAAAATGCTGAATCCAATAACACTGGTGTCGATATTTTTGTGAAGGAGCCCGGCAACAAGCCCGGCCTGTGTTCCACCAGTACCTGAAGTGACAATAATGTAATCCGGGGTTTTCCCAACCATGTCATTCATTTGGGCAATGATCTCTTCGGAACAATCAACATATCCAAGTGTACCCAAAAGGTTGGAACCGCCAAACGGGATTATATATGGTTTTCCACCTTTTTTTATAACCTTTTCGGCAACATTGCTCATCGCTTCCTGGTAATCATCATCTGATTCAATGGATTCCATTTCAGCACCCATAAGGTTCATAAGAAGCGCATTGCCATTTTTATCAAAAGCCACGTTTTGCTTTGAAACCATTTCTTTACAAACCACGATCGACTTAAGGCCCAACCTGCAGGCCGAGCTGACCAGCAACCTTGCCGCATTCGACTGATAATGGCCTGCAAGTATCAAAGTATCACAACCTGAATTTATGGCATCGGCAATAATCCTTTCGTACTTTCTGAGTTTATTACCGCCTTCACCCCTGCCCCCTTCGTCATCTCTCTTAATATAAATATCGGGGCCTCCGAAATATTCGGTTAACCTGGGCAAAAACTCAACAGGAGTTGCTTTGTTAATTAAGTTAAGCTTCTTATTGATAAGTGTCATATCCAAACGGGTCATTATAATTAACGAATGCTATAAGGGCATAAATTTAAAAATAATAATTGGATATAATAGTTTAAGGTTAAGCTATAAAATGCAATATTAGATTAAAATAAATTATTAATCAAGTACAAACCTAATTGGCAAGTTAAACCTGACATTTACGGCTTCACCATTTTCCAGCTTACCAGGCTCCCAGTCAGGCATTAAACCAACAACGCGTAACGCCTCCTTATCAAGCCCAGGACTAACACCCCGAACTACCTCGATATCAGTTATATCACCATCGGCCTTTACAACAAAAGAAATAAATACATTACCATGAATGCCGGCTTTTCTCTCTTCTTCAGGGTATGTTAAATTTTCTTGCAAAAAAGAATACATAGCATTCATTCCTCCCGGAAATGAAGGATTCACAGGCGCCTTTGTATATATTGTATCAATATCATCTTTCAGATCAACTGTAATATCCTCAGTTCCTTCTAATTCAGTTTCCTGATGATGTTCACATGATTGCAGTACAATAGCTATGGCAAATAACGGGATAATTGCAAGCATGCCAAATATCGCTTTCGCATGACTGCCTTGGAAGTTTTTGTTCATCATAATAATTCGTTTTTTTAATGGTGAATAATTAAAAGGATTGGTAATTGAATAACTTAATCCGGAGAAAGACATATCAATAAGTAATTTTTGGTATGATGTCTTCTCTATTTTTTGTTGCAGCACAAACCGATCAGCTTCGTATTCATGTTGCATTCTGAGCTCTCTACGCATATACCATATTATCGGATTGAACCAAAAAACCAAAGTCAGTAACTCGACGAATATCAGGTCGAGTGAGTGCTTTTTTACAATGTGAGCTTTCTCATGAATTAAAACAGGCTTCAGGCATTCATCTTCAAGCATGGATTCCGGTAAAAAAACAAAACTAAAAAACGAGAAGGGCGCAACATTTTTTTTCACAGGTAAAACATTACATCCAAATTTATTTATCCTTTTACCAGCGCGAATACGAGTCATTAAAAATACAATACTGGCAAGCAAACGTAAAGCCAAAAGGATTGAAATACCAATACTGAGGTGTAAAATAAGACTCTGGGTGCTAACAGCATAAAACAAACTTTTGCCGGTATTATCAATTGCAGAAGATGCGTCAAGCACAAATTCAGGCATAACAATTACATTATAAGCAACTGTTTCAGCAGTTCTTTGAAAAGGTATCAGGCCTATAGCTCCAAAAACCAATGATGCCAGGAAGCCGGTGATTATAAACCAGCGACATTGGGCGGGATTAGCCGATTTCCGGATTGCAAAGAAGTAAACTAATCCAAAGATAGCCATGTAAACTGAAGTCCATAAAAAATAATTGCCGATGTTTTCCATTTATTGTTTTTTATTTATTATTTAATGCCAATTTTAGTTGTATTTTTTATCTCTTTACTAATTACAATTTGCTACTCTTTTTCTCCTCTATCCTTCATTTCTTTATCGATTATTTTTTTGAGTTCCTCCAGCTCAGAGGCAGTAAGCCCTTTCTCATTTGAAAAAAAAGACACAAGTTGTTTTACAGAATTACCAAAGTAGTTACTTAAAACACTCTTCATCAAGTGTTTTGTATAAGTTGATTTGTCAATTTCAGGAAAATACTCATGAGTTTTACCATACGCTTTATGCCCGACAAACCCTTTATCTTCGAGAATACGGACAATTGTTGATACAGTAGTGTATGCAGGTTTGGGGTCGGGCATCTTTGCAATGATATCCTTAACAAAACCTTTTTCAATATCCCACAAAATTTGCATTATTTGCTCTTCTGCCTTTGTAAGTTCTTTCATAATATCTTTTTTTTTTATCATATTGGATTACAAACATACAACTATTTTCTTAGTTATGCAACTATTTTTTTAGTTTTTTTTAAAAAAACTCAACATCTGTCAATGTACTTACCTATTAATTATGGGGATAAGATAATATTTAGTCCATTCAAAAAATAATTGACGGCGATTAGCCCTCAATAGCAGGCAGGCTTAAATAATCATAATATTACAGGAGTTCACCAGGTAATAAGTAATTACCGGATACCATAAAGAAACAAATCAGGATAACAATTACTTAACAACTACTTTTTTATCATTTTAAGCACGTATCTCTGACCATTATCAAGCTCAACAGCCATAATATAAATACCACTGTTCAGATTACTTGTGTCAATCCTGGTTTTATCATTAATTTGTTTTTCCAAAACCTTTTGACCAAAAATATTGGTGATAATAATTTTAGAAACATTATCAGTATTTCTAAAATTAATTGATTCATTAAAAGGGTTAGGATAAATATTAATTTGGTCAATAATCTCTTCATTCACAAAAGTAGTTGAAAAGATATTTGCTTTTGTGGTTGGTGCATCATCAAGTGATAAAATATAATTATCAACATCATTACCCTCAATACCGGCATTGGTTATAATAACAATAATATCTTCGCCAATTTCAGCCGTAGTGAATTCTGCAACCACATTCACCAGGTTAACATCATCATCATTTACTATACCTGATAGTGTTAAATTGTTAATATCAATAATAGCCCCTGTTGTTCCGTCGTATTCTTTATCAAAAACAGTAAATGTACCTGTGATTGATAATTTCTTCTTTTCTGTAGTAAAAATATAGCTATTTCCATATGCTGTTCCCTGGCTATTTGTGGCGTATGCTCTTACATAGTATTTTGTAAGAGGATGAAGCATATTCAGTTGACTTATAAATTCAGTAGTTCCTTCAATATACTCATCTACAGTATAATCTTCACAAGCATCCAGAGTTGGGTATTCTAAGGCATTCCACACTACACCAAATTCATCAACCGAATATCCCCCGTCCGCAGTTATTTCGCCACCAGAAAAAGCCGTAATTCCGTTAATATCATATATTTCGTTAGTGATGATTGCTGGCAGTACAGATAGTCCTCCATCGTATATAACCCATCCAAAGTTATCTATAATACTTTGCCTTGCATCTTCAGCATCACCGGGTGAATATTGATTGTCCCAGCCTCCATGAAATTCTAAATCATTTTGTAAAGATTGTACAGCCCAGCCAATAAGGATATTGTTATAAAAAGCTGTTGTTAAATTTGTTGAAGCAAGCATACCCAAGACATTACTAACATTGCTCATATTCCAGTTTCCCAGGTCCTGTTCAAAACTGCTTGCTAGATTAAACATATGTTGCATATTTGTAACACTTCCAACTTCCCAGCCAGAGATATCCTGGTTGAATGATAATGCACCGCGAAACATATTTTCCATGGTTTCTACATTACCTACATTCCAATTGCCTATGTCATGATTAAAACTAATAGCATCATAAAACATGTATGACATATCTTTTACTTTTTCCACATTCCAGCTACCGATATCCCGGTTAAAATTTTCAGCATTATAGAACATATATGACATGTCTTCAACCATACTTACGTCCCATGAACCTATATCCTGAT
>SLSZ01000071.1 GCA_007130125.1 Bacteroidales bacterium | reverse complement strand
GGTAATATTTGGTTATTAATGTTGTCGTATTATTTTGCTAATTTACAAATAATTTCTTTTAATTAAGTGTTTGTTTTTGTTTGTTATTGAGTTTGGTTACAACTTTATTTTACTGATTACTAGTTTTGTATTTAAATGTTTTTACGATTTATTAACAAAAAAGATACCAAAGTTACCTTTTTAGATTAGTACTTATCATCAATCTTTAATACAGTCAATATCTATTATTACAAAGATAATTATTTGTGAAGCCAGGGGAGATTATAAAAGAGAGTATTTATGGCTATTTCGTCAGAACAAATCCTGCCCAAAAGAAAGGGTCATACTTCATTCTCATGGTTTTTTGTGTTTGTGAAAAAGCTTTGTATAGGTCGTTTTCTTCGGTAAGCAGCCCGTAGAAAGTTTTCATGAATTCTGCTGTTTCTTTGTCGGGAATTTGCCAAAGGCTAATTATCAGGTGGTCTGTTCCGGCCATTTTAAAAGCCCTTTGCAGGCCGTATACTCCTTCACTGCCGACAATATCTCCCAGGCCTGATTCGCAAGCCGACATTACCACAAGCTTATTATTGCGCAGGTCAATGTTTATTACCTCTAAAGCAGTAAGCACTCCGTCGTCGTCATTAACAGCTTTTTTACCATTCCAGTAATCATTAACTCCTGCAAATACTAATCCGGAGCGCATAAGTGGGTCATTATTATTAATAAACCGGTTCATAACTCCCGGGTCGCCACCGCGAAAGTCAATCTCATCATGCAGCTCTTTCCGGGCTATTATATCCTTTGTTTTATCAGGATCAGGAAAGAAAAAGCCATGAGTAGCAATATGAAGTATTTCTGCCGCTGTTGCCAATTCTTTAAATTTAGACACGGTTGCTTTGGTGTTTGAGACTATTTTGACGTCTGCTATATTCTTAAGTTCATTCTTAATGGTTTCAGTTTCTGTAAGGGTACCCTTAAGATATGCCCACGGCTTGTCGGAGTCCGAATCTATGGAATATTGTATTCCTCCAAAAAGTGCAACTGTTGGTTTGTCTGAGAAATCCAGCTTGGTGGACACTCCCGTTTTTGCAGTGGTACTTAACATGCGTATGTTATAGTCATCAAGCAAATATTTGTTTTTGCCGGTGTTTATCGCTGCAAAGGATATTTTGTGCAACAACCCTGAAGGTGATATGTAGACTGCTTTAACGTCTTTAAGATGCTTCTCAAGTGGCTGCCATGCAAGTTCGTGCAATCTTCTATTCGGTATTGTATGCCGGCCATAAATTGAATTTATATAATCGAAGTTGTTCATTGAGCGTTTCATTAAAATTCTTTCGAGCTCATTTTCTTCAAAAACAGGCACCATGACGGGGTAGTCACTGTCATGTTTTATAATCAGTGCGCAATAAAGCATACTGTCGGGGTTATGCTGAAAGTGAGTAAATTCAATAGCTGCTTCACCAGGGTTTAATTTACTTTTTACGTATCGCCAATCGATGTTTAGCAATTCTTCAAGGTCGCTGAATTCTGTTGAATGCCTGACCAGCTTTTTCTCCAGCTCATTGGCTTGCTTCTGAAGCTCGGAAAAGTTTGGATCTTTTTCAGCCATGCCGGAAACAGTAAGATGGGTAATTTGTTGCTTAACCTGCACCCAGTTTTTATAATACTCTATCAGCTCTTCATTATCGCTGGAAAGGGTGGCGTTACGCATTGCCGTGCCGGACTTTAACAACAAACCCTTGTTTTTTAATATATTGTTATATGTTTTACCAACTATTGAAGGGTTTGTGTTTTGTCTTTCAAGAGAAAAAGAATTAAAGGCATCAAACCTGTTTGTAAGTGTTTTTAGATATAGTTCTTTTTCTTTTTCCGACATGAAGCCAAATTGCTGATTGATATTAAAAAATAAAATATCATTAGCAATGCGGTATAAAGAGTCGGCCTTATCGTGATTTCCGATATGATGATAAAAGTCTGCCAAGTTTCCAACCGAGTTGGCATATGAAGGGTGGTTTTGTCCCAGCAATCTTTTACGGATAGCTAGTGCTTCCCCGAATAATTCTTCAGCAGTTGAACAGTTGCCTGTATCCTGATGCAGTAGTGCCAGGTTGTTAATTGCGGTAGCGTATGATGGATGGTCTTCACCAGGAACTTCCCTGATAATTTCTATAGCTCTGTTCTGTAGTGATTCTGCTGCAGTATAATTGCCGGTGAATCTGAACATTACGGCTACATTGTTAAGTGTAATTCCATGACTTGCATGTTTTTTATCTCCTAAAATATTCAGGAATATTGTCAGAGCTTCCATGTATATCGGTTCTGCTTCTTTATAATTTTGGTTGTCGCGGTATAAGGTAGCAAGGTTGTTGAGAGTGGTAGCATAGGAAAGGTTACTTGTGCCGGAAGTGTTTTTTATGACTTCTATAGCTTCCAGGTACAGGCCTTCGGCCTGCCTGTAGTTGCCCATATCTTTGTAAAGCAGGGCCAGGTTGTTAAGGGATACAGCATAATCAGGATGTTTTTTACCCAGGGATCTTTCGCGTATGTTAAGAGCTTGCCAATAAAGTATTTCTGCTTTTTCATAGCTGCCCATTGACCTGTAGAGGCTGGCAAGGCGGTTTACCGTTGAAGCATAAGCCGTATCTTGGATTGCAACCCTTTGCTCGTAATTGCTGAAGCGGGCTCCCTGCCATTCACCGAAAAGCTGTAATCCCACGCCAGTACTTTGTGAAAAAGCACAGATGTGTATTAATAATGAAAGAAGAAAGGTTATTGGGTATTTCATGTTAATCATTATTTGAAAGCAAATTTAAGTAATTTTTCCGCTATTGTCGGTAGAAAATATCGCTACTGTAAGATAAAAATTTATTATAGCTACAAAATTGCTGCAAGTGTTACGATGCTTTTCACCTTGCAGTAAAACACGTATAATGTATTCCGGAAATTAATTCCCGAAGGGTTACACACTTTTACAAACCACAAAAAAACTGTCTTAGGTGCAGCGCACCGGCTGAAGTTATAGAAAAGAATGCCGGCCATACCCTCATAAGGTGCAACGCATCATGATATTTTTATCAAAAACTTGTTTTGATAAAAATTGCGCATAAAATAATTCAACTATTTTTGCTTATTGAAAATTAGTAATTCTATAAACTAAAAAATTTAAATATGCGAAAGAACATTTTAATTTCTCTGACAACTATTGCACTGCTTTTCACAACTATTGGATTTGAGGTTAAGTCTTGTACTAGTGTTTTGGTATCCAGGGGTGCTAGTGCTGATGGTAGTGTTATGACCAGTTATCTTTATGATGTAGCGGGCTTTATGGCTCCACTGCAGTTTTATGAGGGTGGTGAATATGAGCCCGGAGATTCTCTTAAGTTATACAGTTTTCGTGAGGGTGAGTATATGGGCAAGATTGCCCAGGTTGAGCGCACATACGGCTATGTGGGTAATATGAACGAGCACCAGGTGTCTATTGCGGAAACTACTTTTACAGGCCGCTCGGAGCTTCATGGTGGTGACGGTCTTCTGGATTATGGTAACCTGATGTGGGTAACACTTCAGCGTGCCCGCACGGCAAGGGAAGCTATAAAGATAATGGATGAATTAGCTCGCACTTACGGATATAAAGATACCGGTGAATCATTTTCGATAGCTGATAAAAATGAAGCATGGGTGGTTGATTTTATAGGGAAAGGAGAGCATGGGGAAGGTGCAGTTTGGGTTGCAGCCCGGGTACCGGAAGGCTATATCGCTGCACATGCCAACCAGGCGCGTATACGCCAGGTAGACTGGGATGATACTGAAAACTGGATGTGGGCTGACGATGTAGTCGACTTCGCACGTGAAATGGGCTGGTTTGATGGCCCTAAAGAAGAGTTTAGCTTTGTTGATGCTTATAACCCGGTTACACCAACTTCACTGTTGCTTTGTGAAGGCCGTGTATGGAGTGTTTATCGCAGGGCAGCGCCCTCAAAGGAGTTTTCTGAAGATTACTGGCGTGCTGTAGAAGGTGCCGAGCCTTACCCTTTATTTATCAAACCCGATGAGAAAATAACTGTTGAAGATATGATAGCATTTGTGCGTGACCATTTTCATGATACACCATATTACACAGGAGACGGTTTTGCTGCAGGGCCCTACAATAACCCCTACCGCTGGCGTCCGCTGATCTTTGAATTAGAAGATGATGAGAAGGATATTAATTACTCATGGGAACGTACTATCTCGCAGGTTCAAACAGCCTTTTCTTTTATTACACAGGCACGCAACTGGCTGCCCGACGAGATCGGTGGTATATGTTGGTACTCTGTTGATGATACCTATTCCAATGCCTTTATGCCTCTTTACCTGGGAATGAATGAAGTACCACCTTCACTTGCCGGTGGTAGTATGCTTGAATTTGACTGGGACTCGGCTTTCTGGGTGTTCAACCTGGTTAACAACTATGCATATGGACTGTATAGCTTCATTATTGAAGATATCAAGGAAGTTCAAAAAGAAGTTGAAAACCGTTCACATACAATGACCGATGCAATTGATATTGCTGCAAAAGCTTTGTATGAAACCGATAAAGAGACAATGATAGAGTATCTGACTGACTTTAGCGTTAATAATGCCGAATATACAGTCGACCGCTGGAGAGACCTGGGACATTACATTTTTGTCAAGTATAACGACAGGTATAAACGCAGCACTTTTGAAGTGAGCGGATGGCCCGAAGGAGTTGGCTATCCTAAGGACTACCTGGAGCGAGCCGTAGAAGAAAGGCCGGGTTACTATGATGTAAGATGGAGAAAGCCCGGCGAGCCAATCAGATAGAACAATTAAAGCTGCAAAACCTTGCAGTAGAAAGGTTTGATTGTAAACATACTTTCCGCGTGAAGCGAATTTTGAAATAATCCAGAAGGATTGAAATAATTGCTAAGGATATGATTCTTCCTTAGCAATTATTTTAATACTATAGCGTGTGTTTGTTTTTTTTGTACTTTTATAAAAGTATAATGGTAAAATTACTAATATGAGAAGAAATTTTCTATCAATCGTTTTAATTGTTTTGTTTTGCATACCTTTATTGCTTATACAGTGTAAAAGTCCTGAAAGGGCTGCGGAGCCTATTGAAGATCCGAAAGAGGATTATCAGGATTTCAGAGAGGATGTTTACGACAGGGAGTTTGACAGAGACATTGATGAGGAGTTTAATTAATAATCATGTTTACCACGGTTTATGAAATTATCATGATGTAATCAGCTGCTAGTGTTTACTCCATTACTCCATCTGTTGTTCAGGCTTGTATGAACTGTGATGCATAAAAGAACCACAATTTAAGAAAAGATTGTTGGATCTTATCATTAATTGTAGTTGTTCACAACTAACATAATTTGAAACTATTTCGCGGGTGAGGTTTTGCATAATATCATCAAATATTTCATGAATATTAGCCACATTAAAGGCATTACCGTGAGCCATATCTGCTAATTCAAACATTATTGCGGTCAGGTAAGAATACCATATTCCATTTCTTAAGCTATAACTCATCTGTTCGGTTCTAATCGTATCTTGAGTATTTTCGTTTTCTACAACATATCTTAAATTTATTGCAGGCAGAGATGATATCTTTTTACCGTTGAGTTGTGTTTCTGTGTTTACTCTTCTGCTGATTGCATTAGCTTCATAAGAAAGCTCAATAACTTTGTTTAACTTTTCACACCTGTATTTGGTTTTTAAATCGGTTTTACTTACCATTTCTGTACGAGTACCCACTCTTCTGGCATTTGACATTATAGCGGCAGTAATTTGCAAATTTGCATCCTGAGTATCATTTGTTTTTATTGCACCCAGATCAACTTCTCCGAGCAGGATAGTTTCATCATATTTGGTTACATAAGACTCGATAATGTTTATTTCGCTGAAATCTGCGTTTATTTTACTTGTAAATTGTGTGTAATCGATAAAAGCATTTGCGTAGCCTGTTTGTCTTTCCCTGATATAAAAGTCACGCATATTATTAACTCTTATTCCTGTAAGCAGGGCGTAAATGGTTTTTAATCTTAGCTTTGCAACAATGAGTCCTGTTTCTTCGTCCATTCCCGGATCTGATATGCCGAGTATGTAAATTTTATTATTTGAAGGAGCCGGTATTTGATTTATCCATGCAGGTAATCTTTCGGGAACCAGTGTAAAAAAGGCAGGAGAGTACGTGTCGCGTTCAGTTCGAGAAGTTTCTTTTTCAAGCAGCAAGTTAAAACGATCACGATCTTGTTGTGTTTGGCTTGTTCTTTGATTATCTTGGGTTTGGGTAAATAAAAGGTTAAGGGGAAACAGTAGTAAAAGAATAATAAATAAGTTTCGTAATTTCATTCTGTGTGTATTTATTAAAACCCGGTCTTTAGAATCCTGAACCAATGCTTTGGATTTGCTTGTTTGATTCTACTGGTATTTAAGTTTGTTATGGGCAATATTTAAAATGTTTTTAATAAAAAATTGAAATAAAAAACCTCAAAAAAGACTGTCTTACAAAATATTGTCATATACTTTAAGACAGTCTTTTTTGAGGCAGTGGATTCAGGAATTAATATCTTTCTCTTTCCATTTTATCCATTTCATCATTGAAAGTATTTTTAAACTTCTCATAGTCATAATCAAGCCTCAGGCGTTCGTCGCGAGAGATTCTTTCGTTCATGGCATTAAGAATTTCATTACCTGCAAGTTCAATAGCAATATATGTTTTATATCTGCCTTGTGGAGTTCTTGTTAACTCTTCGCAAATAACTCTCGTGCCGGTTAATTTTTGATTAATTACTTCTCTTGAAAGGCCTTCATACCTTTGAGAGTATTCCTGGCGGTCGCCAACGGCAATATCCTGAACGTAATTGTCAATAACAGCTTTAACTGTTACCTCAATTTGTCCTGCTAATTCCGCCCTGGCATTACTTAAAGCCATTCTTTTGGAATTAGCTTGGTTAGGGCTTTCTGCAACACTATTAGCTCTGAAGTATTCATCTGTAGACCAGTATTCCGGGCCACTGCACAATACTTCAACGCGGGTTTCGCCTTCCGGCATAGTTGCTTCCTCTTTGGATCTACATTGTGTCAGCAATAACGCTGCACTAACTACCATAAGGGTCAATACTAATGTTAATCTCTGTTTTTTCATGATTTTTGAATTTAATTAGAAAAATTGATAAATAATTAATTATTGGTTGAAAATACGTTGCTATAAATATTGATATAAGGTAAATTGTCTTTAAAAAGTTTACAAATATAAAATTAAAATTAGTTTGTGATATAAAATAAAAAACAAAATTTAGTTGAACATTAACAAACTTTGTACCACTTTTTTGTAAATTAAGGTAAAACCCAAAGCTATTTTTTACAAAAAAGTTTTAAACAAAGTTTATTTATTTCTTAACAATTATTATACCAGAAATAAAAATTACTTAATTTCTATTATTCAATAATTTAATAGTTAATATTTTACAGTAAAAAAGGTTTTTTTATCTACGCATTATAAAAAAAGTGCTTTTTTTGAAATTTATTTTGTTTTTTGAATACTTTTGCATTTAACATGATATAATTAAGAGTAAGATTAGTAAAAAGGCAATTTTTCTAATCTGTTTATTTTGTTTGAATTAATTAACTAACTAAAACAATACAATAATTATGAGATATGCTTGTTTTACTTTGGCATTAATAGTTTCAGTAATTTTATTCTCAGGCGAAAGCCTTCAGGGCCAGGATCCTGATGATGCCTTAAAGAGAGGCCCTTCTGTTATACCTGAAGCTTATGACCGTAGTTCTTTGTCATGGGTGCTTGTTTATAGCAGGGGTGATTCTCAATTATCAAGAATAAGAAAACACTTTTCAGACATTGATCATAGTGATAAATTTTTTCTTAACCCCTTGGAAAATGAAGTTTTGGAAATGCGCAGAGGTCGAACACGGGGAAGTAATATGATATCTGTAGAAGATATTCAAAATAACCTTGAGGAGCTTAACGTATCTCGTCAAATAATATCACACTGGTATTCCAGGACTGATGACGGGCTTATGGATATGGAGAGGATACATCAGCGTGGATTGGAAAATGCTACTGACGCTGATGTTATGCGCCAACAATCTACAACAAGGGGAAACTGGGCTTTGATGGATTATGGCAACAGGCTTATTGATAAAAGTTATATTGTGGTTTTGGACTTTTATTCAGTCGACAGGGTAAATACAGATAACTATGAAGGTTACAGGGCTCAAATAGCAGCTTCTTTATTCAGGGTTAATCTTTCAGAAGAAGATAAAGAACGAATCTATGATGCATGGGTTTTAGAGGAAGATCCAGAGGAAGAGAAACAAAAGAAACGTGAGTTGTTTGAAACTATAAACCCTCCTTTAAAATATGTGACGACAATAAACACAACAGCAAGTTCATACAATTACAAAGAGCATACTGTATTGGGTCGTATTACTCCTACAAAATCTACGGATGAATTATTTGCGGACCTTGTACAAAGTGGTTATGATGATGTATTGTTTGAGCTTGAAAGGGAATATGATGACTTTAATGTGATCACTCCACTGTATTCTACCAGGCCTCTTGGTGCAAAAATTGGCAAACGGGAGGGCTTAAAAGTAGATCAGCGCTTTTTCGTATATGAACACCGTTATGATCCTGCAACCCAAACAATAAAAGAGGTTAGGAGAGGCGTTATAAGGGCTACATCTGATATTACAGATAACCGTGGTGTTGCTTCTGGGGAGACAAAACCAAGCAAGTTTTACCAGGTTGCCGGCAGAAGACTACACGAAGGTTACGTTATACAGCAAAGTAACGATTATGGCATTGGTATTCATTTTGGTTATGATTTTGGAGGCGAGATAGGTGGTGGCTCAGTGGGTCTTGATTATGCAATTGGCAGGTCAGTTGGAATCAGGGCTTTTTACGTTACTGCAAACCTGGGCATTAACAGCAAGAAATATCCTGAATTTAGTCCAGATGATCCCGGAGATCAGGAATATTTGTTTGATGGCAATGTTGCATTTTTAAGATGGGATATTGGGCTTTCTAAGGGGATGCACTTTTTGAGAAATTTTGAACTTAGACCTTATTTGACTTACGGGCAGGAACAGGCCAGCAATGATGTTTTAGATGAAGATATAACCGCTCATTTTTTAAAGGCAGGCGCTAATCTGGCTTTAAATATTACCTATAATTTCCAGATAGTTGCTGGTTATAATTTTTATGCAATGATTGGAAATGCCTATCAGGATGAAGATGCACTTGATTATAAGTATAATGAAATTTTTGATAGCAGAGAAGGTGGCGCGCAATTTGTGGGGCTTAGATTTAAATTCTGATAATATTATTAATTTAAAATTATAAAATTATGGCAAGATTAATTGTTTTAATATTAGCAAGCGCAGCTTTATTGTTAAATGCATGCTCTTCACAACGTGAATTAGGACCAAGAGAACGCAAGATTTTGTATAGCAGCAGCTATAATTATGAAATACAGCCCGCAGGGGTTGGAAGCAATGGTACGAAGGCAGTAAAAGTATGGGGTTATGGTCCCAGTGTTGAAGAAGCTGTTCAGATAGCCAAAAGAAATGCCGTTGCGGCATGTATTTTTCATGGAATTCCTGCTGGACCCGGTGTAGGCCGTACTCCAGCAATTGTCACCGACAGGGATGCTCATGAAAAACACGCTGATTTCTTTGAAGAATTTTTTAAAGTAGGTGGCAAATATCTGCGTTTTATTTCGCTGTCAACCGAAGGGCCGCCTTCAGGACAAGACCGCCTGCGTATTGAAAGAAATTACTATAAAGTTGGAATATACGCACAGGTAATGTATGATGACCTCAGGCGTGAACTGGAAGAGGAAGGAATTGCCAGAAGATTGGACCATGGATTTTAGTGGTTTGGCACGATATGTGATTGCATAACGCTATGAGCATCGTGTAAAGGTTGTGAAATTTAATGCTTTTGTTGATAGGTTGATAGGTTTTGGGTGTTATGAAATGAATAAATATATCAATGAAGCAACGATTAAACTAATAATAAGAGCAAATTATAAACTAAAAATTAATTACCGTGAAAAGAATTATTTTACTTTCTCTATTGTTGATTACTGTTTCTACAGTGCTTTTGAGTCAACGGGCGCGCCGCCCCACTATTATGGTAGTGCCAAGTGATCGTTATTGTATATCTCAAGGATATTCACAGACATTTGAAAGTCAGGGTGTTGAGCAAACCATACCTGACTACCGGCAAGCTATGCAGAACGACGCTGACCTTCGTCTGGTAATTACTAAAATGGGTGGTATTATGGCGGACAGAGGCTTTCCGCTTAAAGACCTTGAACAGGAATTACGTAGCCTGGAACGGGAGTCTGCCGAGCTGGCAATGCTGGAATCAAGGGAAAGTGCTGCGGGAGTTGCAGAAAGCCCTATAGACCGGCTGAAAAGAACTGCACAGGCTGATATTATCCTTGACCTTGATTTTACAATTAACAAGGAAGGCCCCCGAAAGTATATAACTTTTAACTTAAGAGGTTTAGATGCATATACATCTAAAAATATAGCCAGTGCTGCCGGTACAGGAAACCCCAGTACTGCCGCACCTGCAGACTTGCTGCTGGAAGAGGCAGTATTAAGCCACATGGATGAATTTAACGGAAGGCTTATGAGGCACTTCGAGGATATGTTCGAAATTGGCAGGGAGGTGAACCTTACCGTTAGAGTTTGGGACGATGCTACTTTTGACCTTTATGACTTTTTCCCTTACGAAGGCATGGACATGGAATTAATTGATATCGTTGAGTACTGGATTGAAGATAATACTGTTGAAGGAAGGTATTCTTTATCCGATGGTTCATATAACTTTCTTAGTTTTGAGCAGGTAAGAATTCCAATGTATTATACTGACCCACGTGGCAGAGAAAGAGCAATGGATACACGTAGGTTTGTCAGCCAGTTGGCATCATACTTAAGACAGGAGCACAATATTAATTCGCAGATTCACCAGAGAGGACTGGGTGATGCTTGGTTGATGCTGGGAGATTGATGGGTTGATCGGTAATCAGTAATCAGTAATCAGTAATCAGTAATCAGTTGACAACCCATTACCCGTTACAAAGTTATTAGAAATCAAAATTTTAAATCTTTATACAAATGAAAAGATTAGCAATAATAACGTTTATTACTTTCCTGTTTGTTGCAAACGGATATGGTCAAAGTGGATTTGGCCAGACAGATGATATGGGACGTATTTCAATTGCTGCAATTGTACCTGATGAAGCCGGTATAACAGGAAATGCACAGCGAAACCTGCAGAACAGGATGATGCAAATTGCAACTCTGAATGGGTTGGGCGCAACACAGGATAGAGCTCAATTCGCAATGGTTCCCATGATCTCCGTAATATCACAGGATGTTACGCCTACTGCCCCACCACAGGTAGCGCTAAATCTGGAGTTATCACTATATATTGTAGACGTGATGAGCCAAAACATTTTCAGCCAGATAACAATCAACCTTAGAGGTGTTGATAGAAGTGAAGAGGCAGCCTATAATCAGGCAATTAATAATATCAGGCCAAGACAAGGGCAATACAGGGGCTTTATTGAAAACGGCAAACAGAAAATCATTGAATATTATAATTCGGAGTGTGACAAGATTATATCAACTGCACAAGCACTTGCCGGTCAGCAACAATATGGTGAAGCATTGTTTTTGTTAATGTCAGTACCCGACGTGAGCCGTCAATGCTATCATATGTGTATGGATATTTCCATAGATGTTTATGAACAATATGCCAATCAGAAGTGCGAAGAGCTTCTTTCTTCTGCCAGGGCAGCATGGGCTAGTAAAGACCTGAATGCTGTCAGAGATAACCTGGCCCAAATTACTCCTGACATGGACTGCTATCCTCAGGCTGAAGCATTGGTAGAACAGGTAACGGCAGCAGTAGAGGCAGAAGGCGCCAGTGCATGGGATTTCAAAATGCAACAGTATGAAGATGATGTTGATATTCAGAAACTGAAAATTGAAGCAGGAAGAGATGTAGCACGTTCATGGGCACATTATGGCGCTGCACGCTATTTTGACTGGAGTTGGCTTTATAAAAATTAAAAACTTATACAGATGAAGTTTTATTATAAAATTAATATCATCATTATTTTATTTATGCTGCCTTTGGTTGCATGTGTTTCACAAACCAGGGTAATAGAAAGTAGTAGCCGCCGTACACCAGGTTGGGTGAATGGTCTCGAACGTGACTATATAATTACTGTTGGAACAGGCTCCACAATTCAGGCAGCACAGCGGGATGCACTAAACATGGTTAGAGAAAATATTGTTAATGCAGTTGCTGTTAATGTGCAAACCGAATCGGAGATGTACACTGAGGAAGCAAACCTTAATAACAACGTAAATACTTTCATGCAAAAGTTCGCTACCACTACATCTACAACTGCAGGCCCGGTTCCTTATTTGCAAGGAATCACACTTGCACAGGTTGAGGATTATTATTGGGAAAAGGTTGAGAACAGAAGGGATGGTTCTGTAAAATACAATTATCATATTAAGTACCCCTTTTCTGATTTTGAATTACAAAGTTTGGTAATGGACTTTCGCAGACGTGATAAAGAAATGACAGAAGATCTGGAATACATTCTCAGAAGTATAGACGATTTGAACATTAGCACTGTGGAAGAAATAGATAAAAAGATTGATGAACTTAGAGTTATGGCAGACTATTTTGTTGATGCCAGAAAAGACAGGGCGCAACTGGGAATAACCAGGTGCCGGCGGCTGTATGAAAGCATAGAACTTGTTGAGACTGAGAGCAGGCTTGGAGAGTTGACATATGCATTACGCCTCGGCGATAATATAGTACATACCAGCCGCAGGCCACAAGTCAGTTCTGAATGTGCCAGAATAACAACCATTGATAGTCATGAAGGATATACAACTATCGAATATGATTATGATTACTGTTATGAAGATCCTGAAAACAATATTTTGGTTAGATATAGATTTGGTACGGTAAATGTGCAGAGGCCATTTTATTTTGATGTTACTGAAGAAAAAGTCTCAATTTTTGTTAATGACCCATTTCATTTTGAAGCACTTTCGCAAAGCGATAATATAATTGATGAAGCGAAGTTGGGAATAACAATTGTCTCACAATATGAAGCACCTTTTACCATAGAGAAAGTAGTACTGGAGTGGACAGGGCATACACCTGTTATTATAGATAACTTAAATCAAGGCTTTGCAGGCAAGGGAAATCATTCTTTAGATTTGTTCATTGATCAACCGCTTGAGATTGATAAAACTTCATCAGCCGGCAGGAGGGTAGCAATGATTTCAGGCTACATCGAATACAGATCTGATATTACAGGGGAAAAGAAAACTTACCAGGTGTTTAATCACAGATATAGCACTAACTGGTAATGACTGTTAGCCGGTGTAAGAGCAAAAGGGCATAGAGCATAGAGCAGTCACTCAGTACCTAATAACCATTTATTAAAAAATTTCACCTTGGGCTAATCGTTGTATTGATTGATAATCAATATAATAAAGTATTCTTAGTGAAAAACTGTTGATTTGCGGCTCGCCAAGGATATGGCTTAAGTTATCAAAATAGTTGTTTGTCAGATCACTGCGCCTGTTGTCAATGATATTTTTCCACATGAATGTAAGTTGGCTGCCCGGCGCAAAATGCCAGGTGAGCATCATATCTATTGTAAAAGCGTTATAGTTGATGTCTGAAGCATGTACAACGTTACTTGCCTGATCAAGTGGATTAAGCCTGCCATTTTCTTTTAGCAAATAATAATTACCGTCGTAATCTACCCTTGACCAGTAATGGCGCAGGTCAAAACTAAGTGACAATTCATTTGTGAAAATATAGGTTGACCTTAATGTATTGGTTATTGTTGTGGGTTGACGCATACCAAAATACACGGAATCAGCACCCGTGTGGCTTACATAACCAATATCATTAATTTGTTTATCATAATTAAAACCGTATGTCATGTTTAATCTGTCGCTTGCTCTGAAAGTTGGCCTAAAATCAAAGACATATCCATGCTGGTCATAATCTGATAAAATTGAGTAATAGCTAATATTCCCATCAACATAAACCCTTTTCCTGTAGTCTGTTGAATACATCATATGGAAGTTATAGGCCTGGTCTGTTTCATAAAATCTTCCCCAGACTCTTGGTTCAAAATAGTCTCTTTTGCCTAAGGGCTGATAATTTGCGTTGAACATAATAAAAAGCCTGGTGTCAAAAAGAGCTCTGAGGTTGTATCCCAGATTAAGCCCGGTAAATTCATTCGGGTCATAAATACGTGAATAGGTGGCACTAACTTCGTTGGTAAGTGTCCATAGTCTCCAGAACGGGTCGAAAAAATTATGACTTAAAGAAACACCGTCTTCAATGAAGTTGTTATGCCTTAAAAAGCCCATATCATTCTGTTCGTATGTATCGCTAATTACTGACCTTTCATAGTTGTACTGCCATGTTCCGCCAAATTTTCCTAAACTTATATTGTATTTGTACCCGAAGTTATTGTCATCATCTGCAAAGTATTGTTGGCTGAGAGCACCTGAACCTCTGATACTGTACATGTTACTGCTGTCAAAAAACCTGAATTCTGTTCCTGTAACATTAGCAGTATAACCGTCTTTTGAACCTGCAACATTAGTATTTATGAGACTTACAAAAGAATTGTTTCTAAGGCTTTGATCAGCCACAACCAGGTTATAATTGGTAAAAGGCTGTGTTGTTACTTTTCTTTGATCACTTGCAACTGTATCCACTATTTTTGCTTGTGATGCAGATGTCATAGCATTAAAGAATCCAAGGCCCAGTCCTGAACTAGTTCTGCCAGATATTTTTGAAGCATTAATCAGCCTTGTTTCCAGCGGGTTTTCCTTAACGATCTCGTGCTCATTTAGTTCGTCTTGTATTTTATAATAACCCGAAGGCATGTCGCCAATGCGCCTCGAATAAAAAAGGTCTGCTTTTTCAAAAAGTTCAACCCCTTCTGTAAAGAATTGCCTTTGTTCATCGTATTTAACTTCGTGTGGGCTTAAATTTAATACTTTAGCATCAGATTGTACCTGGCCGAAGTCTGGTATAAGGGTCATATCTAGTGTAAAGCTGGGGCTTATACCGTATTTAAGGTCCATTCCAAAGTTGGATGTGCTTCCCCATTCATGCATTACATCGTCTTTTTCTACATAGCCTGTCATATAAGGGTAAAAGCTGAGCCTTATTGGCGGAGTGATGTCATCTATATCGGTTAAAATGCCCATATACCTAAGCGGATCGCCAATCCTGCGGTTTACAAAATTCCAGCTTGATGTCTCCCTGCTACGTCTTATTTCACGCCAAAAGTTAATTCCCCATTGATGTATGTCATTTTTTGGAAATCTTAAAGCTGAATACGGTATTTCAATTTCAGCTATCCAGCCATTTTCTGTGATACTAACATCACTCATCCATACAGCATCCCAATCCATATCACCTCTTCTGCCAAAACCTCTGCCGGAGCCGGCCATGTTAATGTCAGTTTGCACTCCTGAGGCAGTTACCTGGAAAGAGAAGCCATTGATGCCATCATCAAAAGGGTTTATCTCTATCCAGAACCGGTCAGCATTGAGGTTATCGCCTGAATTTCGCAAACCAAGCTCTGTTAGAATACTGTCAGGGTTAGGGTCAATCATTTTTGCACCAATGTAAATAGAATTGTCGTCATAGAGTATTTTTATGTAAGTTTCAAATGATGCCGGGCGGTCGTTATGTGGTTCGTATTGGTGAAAGCCCGAAACTGCTTTGGCTTTCTGCCATACACTATCCTGAAGACAACCATTGATCTTAGGTGGTGTGGGAGTTCTTACTGCTTTGACAACTTTTCTGTCTTGATTATTTGCGAAAGAAGGTGGGGATACTATTATTAATAATAAAAATCCTAAAACAAGCCTTATAATAATACTCTTCAACTGCATTTCAATTAATAACTATTTTTTTATGATCTGAATTTGCTTTGCAAAATTAGCAAATCCAGCAAATCTTCAGGAAAACTAACATCTTTTAACAAAGTTTGAAAGTTTGACGGGAAAATGAATAATTAATAATTAAAAAAAGTTGAGTCCACATAAAAAGACAATAAATATTGTTTTTCCGCAGATATACGCAGATTATAGATGCCTGATAATTAATTGTGTTTATCAGCGAAAATTTGCGAAATCATCGGGAAAATACTTTTTAGATTATCTAAAAGTTGCGTAATTAAAATCCGGATAATTATGAATGCATAAATATCCGGATTTTGAAAAGCCCGGATTTCATTACTATAACTAGTCGTTACCGAATAATGTTGTTTTTAGCTTAGCAACCCTTTTTGCTTCAAGCCTGGCTTGTTTCATATGCCCATAATTCATTGCCAGGTATAGCACCGGATTGTAAAGATTACCAAGCAATCTGCTCAAAACTGAACTAATGGAATAAAACTTTTTTCTTGAATTGGTTTTGCCAATTTGAAGTTCATAAGGAGTCATGTTTTTGGGTCGAAAAACAACAGTGTTATGGTCATAGAATTTCCAGTCATTAGTTGTTAAACGGTTCTCTTTTTTAAAGTTTTCATAAACTTTTGTTCCCGGATATGGAGATAGCACATTGAAAGAAACTGTACTTACTTTGTTTTTTTTGAGGAATCGTACAGTTTTATCAAATATTTCTTTTGTATCATTATCAAGGCCAAATATCATTGATGCATGGATAAGAATACCGGCTTTTTTAATTTTCTTCAACGCTTCTTCCAGCTGATTGATTTGCTTTATTGCTTTCGGCATTGATTCTATTTGGGCTTCATCTATACTTTCAATACCGAAAAAGAGAGCTTTACATCCACTTTCTGCGGTAAGCTGCAACAGTTCATCATCCTTAACCAGCAAAGATAAAGATGCCTGACCCACCCAACTTATATTTAAGGGTTTAATTGCCCTGAATAACTCTTTGGAATATTTGGGGTGGCCAATAATATTATCATCGAGAAACAGAATGTTTTTTGAACCGGACTCCTTTATGTCGCGTACTATATTTTTTATAGGTACATGCCTTATTTTTTTACCAAAAAGATTAGTAACACAACAAAACTCACAATTATATGGACAACCGCGGGTTGTCATAATAGGAACAAGATTAAACAGCCTCTTTTTAATGATTTTACTAAAATCTTTAGGGATGTATTTTTCAAGATCGGGTTCCGGATTATGATACTTTTTTTTCAGATCATTATTCTCAAAGTCTTTAATTAGCTGCTCCCATACACCTTCAGCTTCGCCAATCACAACACAATCAGCATATTGTAATGCTTCTTCAGGTAGTATTGACGGATGTACTCCTCCCAGGACTACAGTCTTACCCCGTTTTTTAAACTCCCGGCATAGCTCGTATGCCCTGGGAGCATTTGCTGTCATACAGCTTATTCCAACTAAATCGCATTCATGTTCAAGATCAATGTCAGATACTTCCTCCTCAATAACTTTTACTTCATGTTCGGGTGGAGTTAGTCCCTCCAGGATATAAAGCGCAAGCTGAGGTAACATAAGCTCTTTATTGGTTCTTTTTTCGGAATCTATTGTCGGGGAAATTAGCAGTATTCGCATAGTTGGTATTTAGTTATAATAGTTTAAATAGTTTGTACATTTTGACAAACATTTTCAAAGATTGATTTTAATTACTAATAAATTAAAAATGTTTAGAGTGTTAATATACTCCGCTTTGGAAGTTTGACGTATAAACTTTTAGTTATTTTTTTCAAAGATAAAAATAATTTAAAGCATAAATGTATAAATTATTGTTTTTTTTTAATTGTAAGTGCTACGAGATTTCTTACAAAAACAGGATGTTCATATTGTGGTTATCTATCCAGAAGCTGGCAGTCCCTGCCGGGAGCTGCCAGTTCTTTCGTGCATGAGGAACTTTCAGCTCCTGAAAGGACTGGAAGCTTCCGGATTTCAGAGGTAGAACCAAAAACGAAAGCTTCCCATAAAGCCTGAAGGGCTTTCCTGTGAATAGCCGTGTGTGAAACTCACGGACAGGATGATACGCAAATCGTAAACGCTCCGGCAGGAGCCGGCTGTGTATGGTTTTTCAAACAAAACACTGTCGGCCCATTCAGGGCGAACGTTCTATTTCTATCCTTTAACCACCGGATAACCGGTGGCTATTGACAGATAACCCTTTCAGGGTATTTGGCGGTGCTTAAAGCTGTTTTAAATTAATTTTCCTTATTAAATCATTTTTTTGTTTATTTGTAATAAATATAGGATGTTATCCTATGATTACTTAAAATTACTTTGTTAAAAACCCAATTAACACTAATAGCCATGACTCCAAACTTACCTGTTCAAAGCATCAGGAACAAAATCTACGAAATAAGGGGTGTTCAGGTTATGCTTGATAGCGACCTGGCCGAATTATATGGTGTTGAAGTTAAAGCATTAAATCAAGCTGTAAAAAGAAACATTGAACGCTTTCCTGAAGATTTTATGTTTCAATTAGACGAAGATGAATCTTTAAGGTCACAAAATGTGACCTTAAAGAAAAGCAGAGGTCAACACAGAAAATATTTACCTTATGCCTTCACCGAACAAGGCGTAGCAATGCTTTCATCAGTTTTACGTAGTAAAAAAGCTGTTGAGGTAAATGTAAAAATTATGCGTGCTTTCGTTGAACTGCGCCGCTTTTTATCTCAGAACTTTGAGGTGTTTGAAAAATTTCAAAAGATAGATAAGAAGTTTTTAGTCTATGATGAAAACTTCAACAAGATTTTCAAAGCAATGGAGCAAAAACAATTAACCCCTGCACAAGGTGTTTTCTTTGATGGAAAAGTGTTTGATGCTTTCTTGTTTGTTTCCGGCATAATCAAAAAAGCCAAAAAGAGAATTATTCTGATTGATAATTATGTTGACGAAAACACTTTGAAATTGTTTTCCGATAAAGGAAAAAATGTTTCTGTAAATGTATATACAAAGAACCTGACCGAAAAGCTACTGTTAGCAAAGGACAAATTCAATGCACAATTTGGCGGATTGGAGATCATTGAATTCTCAAAAAGCCATGACCGTTTTTTGATAACAGATAAAGAAATTTATCATTTCGGTGCCAGCCTAAAAGATCTTGGCAAGAAGTGGTTTGCGTTTTCAAGGCTACATTTGGAGTTAGGGGTTATTTTGAGGAAGTTGGGGTAATTTTTGCTGTGGTGATATAACCGGAAACTATTTGATGGTGATCTTATAACAGTGCAATATTCCAAAAGCCGCGTTAGCGGTGAGAATATGGTAGCAAATTATAACAGTACTATATTTCACAAAGCCGCGTTAGCGGCGAAAGTATGGTGACTTCAACTAAAACTTAAGTAATTAATCATAAAAAGCAAAAAGGTATCGCGGATCATAATCAATTTCATACTTATTCATTAATGCCAGGTATTCTTTTTTAAAAGTATTTTCAGTTATTTTATGATGTCTTTCCTGATTGATGATATAATTTATCACTTCATCCCTTTGCGAACGTGAATTTGTGAAACCGGAATAGCCTCGCTGCCATTCAAATTTTCCCGGCACAAAACAATTACTGTTAATCCATTTAGAGGAATTTGCTTTTATAATCTCCATAACTTTAGATAATGTAATGTTTGGTGATAGTTCAAAAAACATATGAACATGGTCTTTCCAGCCATTAACTGCAAGGGGATAAATATCAATGCTTTTTGCAATACCACTGATGTAACTAAACAGTTTTGGCCTCAACTGGTCATTTAAAAAATTATGTCGTCCTTTTACGGAGAAAACCGTATGTACATTGAGTTGTGTATATGTATTTGCCATGGTTTAAGGTTTTGGGTTAATAATTGAGTTTTTAATTATGTTGTAAATATAAAAAACTCTTGGATATAATTTATAAAAACTACTGTCGCCGCTAGTGCGGCTTTTGGGGATTGTGTGCAATTTCTGGTTTCTACCATATTTTCGCCGCTGACGCGGCTTTTGGGGATTCTGCAATGATATTTTCTACCATATTTTTGCCGCTAATGCGGCTATCGCTTAACTGGTCTATTATGGGATTGACTTGATCAAGATTTTTCACTATTTTCATTAGCACTATCATGGGATTGAATTGGTCAAGATTCAATAATAATTTTATC
>SLSZ01000241.1 GCA_007130125.1 Bacteroidales bacterium | reverse complement strand
TCTTCAATGAGCCGGCATACCAGTAAAGAATAGTTGCTTTTCATGATGGTATGTTTTTAAAGTTTGCACCTTAAAATTACCATCAAATTACCGCCTCCGCAAGGGGGCGGTTTAGTTCAACTTGTTTATATATACACTAAAAGTGTACAATATATCAAAATAATGTTGTGTAAATATACTTTTTTGTCTTTTTGTGTTGTTGTATATTTTGCAAGTTATGAAAAATAATTATGTCAAAAACGTTTTGCGTTATCATTTATTCTATTCTCAATTTCAAGTTTTTACCAAGTCCGGCTTCTACAATTTTTCTAAAAGTTGACATTTCTAAATCAGTTTTGTCATTCTCTACACGTGAAATATAAAACCTTGTCGTTCCACTTTTTCTGGCCAGTTGTTCTTGTGTTAAACCCGCTTTTAGTCTGGCGTCCCTTATTATTCTGCCGTATCTGTATTTCGATTTATTTTTGACTTCTTTGCTTAATTGGTACAACACGTCTGGCCCTATCTCATAAGGAACAGTCATATTTTCATTATCGGGACTTTTTATTTTAATTTCAATGTTTGACCATGATAAAGTATAATTTCTTAGGGTAACTTTCTTAAATTCTTTTTGGTCAAGCAAAGGATATTCATAATCATTTTCTGATATATTCCAGGCATCAAATATTTTGTTGAAATCCAATAGTCTACTCTCACCATTGTTAAACATGCATTGGATTTTATGTCCGCTTATTTTTTCAATTTTTACTATTCTGGGTATTTTAACTGTCTGTCTCATAATCTTGGATTTAATTGATTAAAAATTTCCAAAAGATATTCTTTATTATCTACCGCCCAATCTGTTACTTTTTTTCTTTGCTGTTTGGGTAATTTGCCGATATAAGTATTCAAAGTATCAATTTCTATCAATTCTTCATATTCAGCGTATATCGCATGAAAATGAGGTGGAGGATGCTCCCGCATGTAAATGTCGATTTTAATTGCATCAATAATTTTTATTGTCGGCATATAATGTTACCTAATTAGACAACAAAGATAAGATTATTTTTAATTAAATCCAAGTTTCCTGTTATTTTTAATGCTTGCCAACTTTTTTATACCTCCATATCATCAAATGGAGATTTTACTTGCTGAATGCTTTTTTTGCTAACATGCGTATAAATTTCAGTCGTCCTTGAACTTTTATGTCCCAATAATTCTTGTATCAACCTGAGATCTGTGCCTTGCTCAAGCAAGTGTGTGGCGTACGAGTGCCGCAGCCAATGAAGCGTTGCATTCCTTTTAATTTTTGACCTCTCCAGTGCTTTTTTAAACACATTTGCCAAACTGGTAGCACTATATTGCTTTCCTCTAATGTAGCCTTCAAATAGCCAGTTTTGTGGGCGCTCTTCTTTATAGTAACTTCTCAGTATGTCAAGTGTTTTGTCTGATAATGGTACATATCTGTCTTTATTCCCCTTGCTTTGCCTTATAATTAAAAAATTTCTTTTGCCATCAACATCATTTGGCTTTAAATTTAATAACTCACCCCTTCGAAGCCCACATGCATAAATCAATATAAGCATGGCTTTATGCTTTTTATTTTTTATAACATTGAAAACCAAGTTAACTTCTTCTTTGCTTAAAACACTGGGTAGCTTCTTCTCCCTAAGCGGCCGTTCGATTTTTTCAGTGTCAAATTTTCTATTGTGTAATCGGTCAAAAAAGAGCTTTGAACCACTTGCTACATGATTCTGAAAAGTGCTTGATATACCTGCTTCTTTCAAATGCGCATTGTAAGTTATCAAATCCTGGTTTGTAATTTCTTCTATCGGCTTATTTGCCCATACAAGAAATTGTTTAACTGCATTTGTATAAGATTTTATCGTGGATTCACTATATCTTTTGTGTTGCAAGTATTCTTCAAATTTATTAATGCTTTCCAAAACCCCGGGAATTAACTCATAGGGCAGGGGAATTGCTTTTTTTTGCTTTGCTGGGTTTGATGTTCCAGGTTGTTTTGTAATATCAGATGCTTTTTTATTCTTTAATGAACTATAATCCAGTTTCGCATGCCCCTTTAACTTTTCATCTAATTTTTGCAATGTAGCTTCGCTATATTCTATGTACCATGCTTTGCGAGATTGACTCCACCTTGTACCGCGAATCTTTCGAACTTCTTCTATAAGGCTCTTGTCATAAGCAAATTCCAAAAACAGCTGAATCTTATTGCTATGCCATGCCTTGTATAATTTAATCTTTTTATACATTTTTTGGTTTTGGTTAAGAGGGTAGATGTTAGCTATATTTAACTTTGATTAAATATCTATTAAGGAAATTCTTGATATTTTATTATTCTATTGCGAAAAATGTTTTGCGATAAATTTATCAGTAATTCTTTTTTTACTCTTTTAAAAGTTCTCCGATCCTTTCCTCATAATACTCAACAATTAACGAAATCCGCTCTTCCATGCTATTCTCCAAAAAACTTATCTTTTCACTATAATGAAATTCTATGTCGGCTATTAATGGCTCATAAATCTCTTTAAGGGCAGAAAACTTTTCCTGGTACTTTATTTCGAGCTCCTCGAATTCTTTCTCAAACTTTTCGGCTCTTAAATATTTATTTACTTTATTTTTGGTTGCTCTTTGCTTTAAGTCATAAAACTCTTTGTTTGCTTTAAGCTTTAAGTCTAACATTTTGCTGTTGAACTCCATTTTAGTTTTATACAGTGTATCAGCTGCCTCCATCTTTAATTTGTGAAACTCTGCAGCTGCTTCAAGCTTTAACTCTTTTATATCTGTTCGCATTTCGTTTTTTAACTTTATGATTTCATCATTATTTACATCAAACCGTTGACTTTCTTTACCGGTTAATTTAGACGAAACCAAAACCAAAACAAACAAAATGCATAATGCCGGTTTAAAAATAATATTTTCCATGTGCATAAAATTAATTAAAATCCTGATTCTCTACAGCTCCGCCATCTCACTCACATATCATATGCGTGCTAAAACATGCAAAACCACACACAATATGCTTTGCATAACTCCTATGTTAATTAACCCAATCTTATATAATTTGCATGCAATAATAAAAAAAATTTCCGCAAAATGCAAAAATTTGTTAAGATTTTATTAACGTATTAGCACAATTAACTTTTATACTCTTCATAAAAAAATCCCCTCTACAAAAACACCATTCAAACACATCTCACTTTATTACAACACCACCCCATGACATATTAAACCATTTGAATATTAACACATTGGCACATTGGCACATCTCCAAATTTCCTCGCATTCAACAAAAAACATATATTTGCCTAAAAAATAAACTATGGCCATAGATCAATCAGTACAGCAAAGGTTTGGTTCACGACTCGGATTATTACTTAGTGCTTTGGGAATAGCCGTTGGCACCGGCAACATTTGGCGGTTCCCCCGTATAGCCGCTCAATGTGGCAGCGAAGAAGGGGCAGGAGCTCTTATTGTTGCATGGCTTATCTTTTTATTATTGTGGAGCATTCCACTGATAATCGCCGAATATCTCATCGGGCGTAAATACAGATACGGCGTAGTGGGCTCTTTTGTTAAAGGTATAGGAAAACGTTTTGCATGGATGGGAGCATTTGTGACTTTCGTGGCAATGGGCATAAGCTTTTTTTATGCCGTTATAGTAGGATGGGCAATGTATTACTTCATCCAAATGCTTCTGTTGCCACTGCCTCAAACAAGCGCCGAATCCATGCAAATTTGGGAAACATTCCAGGGAACAAACATGCCCTTTTTGTTTCATTTCCTAGCCGTAGCTATCGGTATATTTGTCATTTGGAAAGGAATAGTATCAATTGAAAAAGTAAATAAAATACTAATACCTCTTTTGGTATTTATAATTATAGCGGCCGTCATTCGCGCCTTATTGCTTCCGGGTGCTTTCGACGGTGTAGCATATCTTTTCAGTGTTGACTGGTCGCAACTCAAAACACCCGACATATGGCTTCATGCATTAACACAAAATGCATGGGATACCGGGGCAGGGTGGGGGCTCTTCCTGTGTTATGCAACATATATGCAAGTCAAACATGGTGCCGTAAAAAACGCCTTCATTACAGGCTTTGGAAATAATATCATCTCACTGCTGATGGCTATTATGATATTTGGTACAGTATTCTCCGTTCTGCAGTTTGGACTTGGATATACCGACCCCGAAGTGCTGGATGTCATGCAAACATCGGGCCCTGCATCCACAGGTCTTACCTTTATTTGGATGCCGCAACTGTTTGCACTTATGCCAGGTGGAAATATCCTGGCTATTTTCTTTTTCCTCGGCCTGGCCTGTGCCGGATTCTCCTCGCTGATATCTATGCTTGAATTAAGTTCGCGAACATTGGTCGACAGGGGAATAAAAAGAAAACATGCTGTTTTGATTGTAGGAGCTGTTGTTTATTTAGTAGGTGTTCCATCTGCCATAAGCCTCAATGTGCTCAGTAACCAGGACTTCGTTTGGGGCCTGGGATTAATGGTTTCGGGAGTGTTTATTGCAACATTCGCCGCTAAATATGGCCTTGATAAACTAAAAAATGAAAGTGGATTGGTTGAAGGAGATTGGTATCCAGGAAAATGGTGGAACCTGCTGATACGCTATTTTGTCCCAACAGCAGGTGTTATACTCCTTGTATGGTGGATATGGCTGTCAATTACACTATTTGCTCCCGGGGAATGGTACAACCCGTTTGCTACATTCAGCGTTATGACCGTTCTCGTGCAATGGGGAGTAATTTTAATGCTGTTTGCTCTCTTTAATAAGAAAATAGCAAAATTAATGTGATAATGTGCCAATTTTTATAAGGGTTGAATGTTGCAATCGTAAAAAAGAAAAATAACTTTCAATATGTTTCCAAAAAGTATTATTTTTGTATTAATAAAGAAATAAAACATGCTTCACACAATATTTTACATATGCACCTTTTGTTGTTGCCGGATAACAAGCAAAACAGGAAGGGTGTACCATAACTTGAAGCATAGGTTGTAATTATTGAAAATATTTAATATTTTAAAGCCCTTCCTTTTTGGAGGGGCTTTTTTTTTGAAAATTGAAATGATTAAAAATTAGAGATAAAATGAGAAAAAATAATTCGGTATCATTACCATCAAAAACATTGACAATAGGCTTTACCGAAAATGTGTGCATTGCATTATTCCCTTCTGTTGAAGGTGATATGCAAAAACAAATATCGCAGAAAAAAATAAAAAAACAACTGCAGCGTCTTTTAAAACCTATGCAAAGATCACTTGCTGATGATAGAAAAATCATTACAAATATGTTCATCAACGCATTGCCTGATGTAAAAAATAAGCTCGAAGTTGATGCAAGGTTTATCCTTGAGAATGACCCGGCTGCCACCTGCCTGGATGAGGTAATAATGAGCTATCCGGGATTTTATGCGATACTGATCTACCGGCTGGCAAACAAACTCAATATGCTTGGCGTACCATTGATCCCCAGGATAATGACAGAGTATGCTCACTCTGAAACCGGTATAGACATCCACCCTGCAGCAACTATAGGAAACGAGTTTTTTATCGACCATGGTACAGGTATTGTCGTTGGCGAAACTTCTGTTATAGGTAATCGTGTGAAGTTATACCAGGGAGTTACAATAGGCGCTCTCAGTATAAGCAAAGAAAAGGCTAAAGCTAAACGCCACCCGACTATTGAAGATGATGTAATTATTTATGCAGGAAGTACAATACTGGGAGGTGAAACAACAATCGGCCATAACAGTATTATAGGAGGTAATGTATGGCTAACTAAAAGCATTCCTCCATATTCATTAGTACAACACGAAACCAAAATAACCATAAGAAAAAGAAAACACTCATTGAATTGACCTTTGAAGCAAAGATAAATTATCAAATTCTGATAAAACAGTTTTGAATTAATTTTGACAATTATAAGTAAAGTAATCAGCGATTATCCGTTTTATCAGTGTCATCCGTGTTCTATTAAACAATTAATAAACAATAAAATGAAAACAAACTCTTTACTAAACCTAATTGGAAATACACCAACCATCAGATTATC
>SLSZ01000082.1 GCA_007130125.1 Bacteroidales bacterium | reverse complement strand
TTAAACAGCAATTAATTGAGTTAAAAAAAAAAAATCCCCGGGAAAAAAATCTGTTTCTTGATTATTTGAAAAATCAAGAACATGAAGTTTATGTATTAGAAAATGAATTGGTTTGTGGAACATGGTTATTGAAACAAAAACAGTAGAAGGATCGGATAAGCTACTAGTTATAATTAATCCGATCGCCGGTGGTGGCCAAAAACCATACATAAAAGAGAATATTGAAAAATTTCTTGATAAAAAGAGATTTGAATATAATATAATAGCTACAAGTTATCCTGGCCACGGGTATGAGTTTGCTGTAGATGCTGTCAGAAAAAATTATGATATGGTTGTTGCTGTTGGTGGTGACGGTTTAATAAATGAGGTAGCAAGAGCGTTGGTAAATAGTAATACAACCATGGGGATAATTCCAAATGGAAGCGGTAACGGACTGGCCAGACACCTGCAGATACCATTAAAGCCAATCAAAGCTGTTAAAATGTTGAATCATTACAAAACAATTTTAATGGATACCTTTATCATTAATGATGAGAGATTGTTCTGTAATATGGCTGGAACAGGCTTTGACGCAATTGTAGCACAAAAATTTGCAGGAAGCAATAAAAGAGGATTTATTACATACCTGAAAATAATATTAAAAGAGTTTATTAAATTTCGCCCCCGAAACTATCACCTTATAGTTGATGATAAAGAGTTCTTTGCGGAGGCTGCCATGATAAGCTTTGCCAATTCCAGCCAGTTCGGCAACAATGCCATTATCGCACCTATGGCTTCCGTAAAAGACGGCAAGCTGGATATATGTATTATGAAAAAGTTTAGATGGTACCAGGCTCCGTACATCGGATTAATGCTACTCACGGGGCGCCTGGATAAAACTAATTTTATTATTTATCAACAAGCAGCAGATGTTAAAATAAAAGTGCCGGAAGGCGAACCATGCCATCTGGATGGAGATCCATTTGACCTTGGAAGCCATTTGCATATCAAACTAAACAAAGCATCTTTAAAAGTTGCAGTACCTCGGGATTAACTATATTAGCTTTTATGCTAACAATTAAATGCGGGTTTTGCAGATCATGATTTGGGGGTAGTTTGATTATTAAGTTCTTTTAAAAAGATATTTAAATGATTTTAGCTATATAGCCATTAAGTATTACAGAAAAGCTTAATTATTTCAACACTTCGAACTTTTTCATCTTATTTTTTAGTGCCTTGCATATAGTATCCAGCTGTGAAGTTTCCTGAAGGTTGAAAGTGATTGTAACCAGGACATATCCCACGGGAACAGTAGTTATCGACCTTTCATGTGAAATTTCGTTGATACTGGCTCTCAGGCGTTCCAAAATACTGATTATTGCTCTCAGTTCGCCTGCTACATCAGGTATGAGTACTGCAATCCGCGCCCGAAGCCCTTCATCCATCATCCCTTTTTCCAGGATTTGTTCAAGCAGTCCTGTATTGATATTACCGCCACTGATAACCGCAACTACATTTCGTTTTGCAAGATCTGTTTTTTTATTCAAAATAGCAGCCATACTGGCAACTCCTGCAGGTTCGGCCAATATTTTGGCACGTTGCAGCAGAAGGTATGCTGCGTGTGAAATTTCCGAGTCATCAACAACAAGTATATCATCGACGTGTTTCGTTATCGCATCATAGGTAAGATTGCCGGGGGTTTTAACAGCAATTCCGTCGGCAATGGTCTGCATATTGGTAAGTTTAACCGGTTTGCCTTTCTTTAAAGCATTTTTCATCGATTGAGCGCCTGCAGCTTCCACACCAATAATTCTTATCTCGGGATTAATCTCTTTTAAGGCGATAGCAATACCTGAGATCATTCCGCCACCGCCAATTGGGACTATAACATCCTGAATAGAGTCATTGGCCTGAAAAAGCTCAAGCCCGATAGTTCCCTGTCCGGCAATAATATCAGGATCATCGTAGGCATGAACAAAAACCGCTCCCGACTTTTCCTGAAACTTTTGAGCCGCAGCCATTGCATCATCAAAGGATTCACCCTCCTGGACAACTTCGGCACCATAACTGCGTGTTGCTATAACTTTAAGCGGGGGAGTGAAAATCGGCATAAATACTGTAGCATGTACACCAAGCATACTGGCTGCAAAAGCAACTCCCTGCGCATGATTGCCGGCTGATGCACATACAACACCATTTTTTAATTCATTTTTATTAATTTGACTAAGCTTATTATAAGCACCCCTAACCTTAAAAGAACCTGTTGACTGAAGATTCTCAAGCTTCATGTACACATTGGCACCCGACATGGCTGAAAAAGATTTAGTATGCTCAAGAGGAGTTACTTTTACTATATTTTTCAACCTCTTCTGGGCTTTTATAATGTCGGAATATTCAGGAAGTTTGTCCATTTTATAAAATATAAATGTTTTTGAAAATATAAAGTAAAATCTTGAATTGAACCTGCCTTGCCTTATTAACTTTATGTGTTTTCTATTGTTGCTATTGTCTTAAAATCTAATACTATTCATTAAATTGATGTACAACTCTGACTCTCTGCTGTCCCTGGCTATCAGTAAAAGTGGTTTTACTTTCCATTGGCTTTGGACAGAGCTTCTTATCCAACCATAGTGGTAAAATTAAAGTAGGGATGTAAGTCAGAATTAATAACAACTCCGGCCATTGTATTTTTAAAGCCTCATCTGTGATGATAAAAGCAAGAAAACTAATAAGGGCAACAAATGAGAGAACTGAAACCCAGACATAGTGTTTTACTAACATACTTAATACAGCATAAATCAATAGGCCATAATATATTAAAACTAAAACAGAAGGCTCAAACCACATAAAAGTACCTGCCTGAATTAATAACAATACCAATAAGACATAATTCCATTTACTATACTTTTTGATTGCCTTTTGTGATGGAATGTAATGTAAAATCTTTGACACAACAACAGAATACTTGTATTTTTCTTTAAGCGTCTCATAGGCTTCTTGTTTGGATGCCCCTTCTTTTAACAGTTTTCTAGCCTCTTGCTTAATTTCTTTTTTATTATAATTTTCTTTTGTCATATTTTTTATGCTATTAATAATTATACAGAGCGTTAATGAGCTTCCTTTCTTTTATGTTTTCCAGGGTGAAAGGGAAAACAAATAATAGTCCGCTTGTTAAAAGTATAATATTGTCCTTTGTATTCAAAAAATCACCGTCAGAAGGATCCCAGTTATTAACCATAAAGTTCATAAGCAAACCTGTTGCTACTAAAACTGAAGTGTTTTGTAAAATACGAATATTTCTGGCCTGCTGAAAATATCTGTTGGAATAATTTAAACTTGCAAAGTCATGCTTTATGTTATTATAGTTCAATTCTTTAGCATCATTGTTATTTATTTTATAACTTATTTTACTGGATGTAAATGAATGATTCCAAAAACCGAAAGTTTCATATTCACTGGTAATAATTGCATTTTCAAAAGTATCCTTTTTTTGCATAAATTCAGTGTATTGATATTTTTTTCTATCCAGATCAATGGTACTTAAACGTCTGTAGTATCCATTCTGATCCATGCCTTTATAACTCTTAATATCCTGAACACTAATTTTTGGACCATCTTCATTATCTGTTTTTATATAAGGCTTCATAAAAAACGGGGTGTCATAAAGTTTAATCCAGTTAGTTTTGATTATACTGTCGGTTTTAAGCATAATTTCAACAAATTTATTTTCTTGAGATAATGCAGTAAATGGTAATAATAGAAAAAACAATAATAAGTATTTCATCATGAAGTAGTTTTTTAGTTAAAAACGGTTTAAAATGCTTATTTCTGAGGCGATGCACTAAAACTAATACAAAGCCATAAATTCTTTTTTATATTTATTTACTGTGGCTAAATTAAAATAATCTGCAAAATTTCATATAAAAAATGCATATGTTTTTAGGATATTTTTGTTTGTGGTGAGGTGAAAAGTTTTAAACGTCAACAGGATAGTATTACATACAGGCATTTCTGTGTTATGCCGGTTGTTGAATTTTCGAAAATATTTGGCTATATATACCTACTGTCATATGCCCAATGTAGTAGCGCCTGTCTTTGGACAGGCCTGCATGAAAGGTCTCCTTTGTGGCAGTTCTTTTTAAGTTGTTTGACGTGGCGTTGCATTGCTTTCCATCTTTTGATCTGACGTTCATCATCTTCTGAACGTCTGCCCATATAGTATCTGCAATACCACTGAAACCACCCCCTTGGATCCTGTGGGCTGATCCAACCCTTTTCTATCCAATATGCTAGAGGCTTGGAAGCATTCACTTTGAAAAAGTTGACCTTCGGATCCGCTTTCTTTGGCGAAAGCTTTGCTTTTTCGAACACCACGTTGCAGGAAACTCATTTCGGCAATCCGTCATGTATTTTCCACCAAATATACCAAGCTGTAACATTTTTTTCGGAGTGAGATCAGGGGAAAAGTCAGGATGAAAACCACGGCCTGTGGGCTTCGTCAAAAAATAGCGATAACCTTGCTGCATTTTGTCGTTTACAATTATTTCTTTGGGTTTCATTTTGTTCTTTTTACAAATTATTCAATTGAATAATTTTATAAGTATAATCCTGTTCAATTATTTTACTAATTAATTTCCATTGATAAGTATGTCCTTTTACTATTCTTTTTCAAACCTTAAGTGAGCTCAGATGATCCTGCTATGCTTACTTTGGTTTATGTTTAATTCTTTATTTCTTTCAGGATTTTGGGATGCAATTCATTTTTAACCCAATCAAAACCAGGCGCTATAATTAATGCTTTGTTGCTATAATAGTATGCCTTTGTGTAGTCTTCAACTTCAATGTAAGCATTTGTAAGGGATGCCAGCAGGTTCAAATAGTTCCAGTTTTGATGTGTGTTGCCATGGTTGTTTTCAATTTTTTGCAAAGCTCTCTGATAATAATTAATTGCTTCTGTTTTTGATCCTCCAAATGCCGAAGGCTTATAAAACTCAATATTGCCGAGTTGCACATAGCCTAAATAATTGTTGTTGTCAAGTTCAATTGATTTATTGGCATATTTTATACTTCTATTGCCGATAAACGGTGCTTTATATGGTGATAAGCCGATTTCATATCCTATAAAAGCGGCTTTATAAGCATACAGGTCTGCTAATTTATATTGTTGATTTTCTAAAGCTTTTAGATTATTTTTAGCTAAACCCAAATATTTTCTTGCTTCTGAATTTTTGTTTTCCGCAATGCACCAGGCTATGTAACCATACTGGTAATTTAACATTTCGAGTTTAAGTTCGTTTGATTTTTTGTTTAGCCCTCCCAGACTATCGATTACATTTCTCCATTCTAACATTTCGTTATTTATATAAGCATTGTATATCAAATCATTATTTTGTGATGTAACCCTGGAGCAAATAAGTATAATAACAATCAACAACAGAATGTTTCTTCTCCCTTTCATATCGTGGTTTTGTTGTATATAATTAAACGGACTTTATAATAAATTTATGTTATATGAGTTCTTTATAATTCTTAGTTTTTCCTTGTCACTTCCTGAATATTATTGTAAAGTTTTTTTGAATGAATACAATTGCAATTTGTTCCGTTTTTCTGCATATAAAACTCTTTATCATAAATTCATTAATTACCTTTCGCTTTACTAACGCCACAAATAATTATTTTATGTGTAATTTCAAAATAACACTATATTTTTTTAAATGCGGCACAACGTTTTGCGTGTATGTACTGTGGTGGGAATCGGACTACTTTCTTATCCGCTGAGACAAAACATAAAGTGGACAGCAAAAGGTAAAACCCTTTACATTACCAGCCATAGGACATACACGATGTTGCAGCCATGTGCCTTATTATTGTCTATAAATTAGATTAATTTCAGATAATTCCTTTCCAATTTGATGTATTCCAGATAATATTTTTTCAGTTTGCTTCTCAGATGGCTTTTTATGTCCTCGTATATATTGAGATAATAAAGTGGGATTCATACCTATTTTATAAGCAAGAAATTTTGAGTTGAGTATTTTGTAGTATTGAAAAAACTGTTTAAAGTCAACTTCAAACGTTATATCTTCATGTGTTAGATTAACGTTATCGTCTTCAAAATACAAATTTGCTGCTTCAAGTGCATTATTAG
>SLSZ01000086.1 GCA_007130125.1 Bacteroidales bacterium | reverse complement strand
CAAGAGATATATAAATTAATTTATTACTAAAAACTATAAACTTTTAAAATTATGGATCCAATTATTTTAGCTTACATTGGCATTGGTCTGATGGTAGGACTAGCAGGTATAGGAAGTGCATTTGGTACCTCAATGGGTGGAAACGCCTCAATTGGTGCTATGAAGAAAAATGATGAGGCATTTGGCAACTATTTGGTGTTGAGTGCCCTTCCCGGAACCCAAGGCCTTTACGGCTTTATGGGATATTTTATATTAGCCGGTTTTCTTGTACCTGAGATAACATGGACACAAGCAGGAGCTATTTTTGGCGCAGGCCTTGCACTTGGCTTTGTAGGACTGTTATCTGGTATCCGCCAGGGACAAGTCTGTGCAAATGGTATTGCTGCCATTGGCTCAGGGCATAACGTTTTTGGAAATACATTGATACTAGCGGTTTTTCCGGAGCTTTATGCTATCGTTGCTTTTGCCGCAACATTCTTAATAAGCCAGGCTCTCTGATAGTGCAGAGAAATTTGTATAAGAATGAGAATAATAGATTATGGAGTATATGGAATGGTCAATGTAATTATTAAACCATTAAGCTATTTGTATATTCAATAGTACTTATAAGTTTTTTAGTTTGTTTTAAACTAAGAAAAGTTTTAGTATAAGGTAAATGCCGGTAAATATACCGGCTTTTACCTTTTTTTGTTTAAAACCTTTTCCAAAAATTATATTCTTTATCCGGTTAGCTTATACTATGCATATATTGTTAATAACTTTTTGCTTTCCAACCTCTGCTGAATAGTGGAATTTGTAGTGTTTTTGACGTGTGAATCCCAGAAAGGATGAAAATAAATTGTAAAAAATTAAGGAAAACACTTAATTATATCAGTAAAAACACCTAATTTTGATTGGAGAAATTACTATTTGTTGATTAGGGTAATTAAGATATAGCTTAATCTGAAAGCTTTAATAACAGGTAGCTTATTCTAAAAATATCTTATAAAAAACAAAACAGAAAGCGTTCCAGTTAAAATTACTATAGATCATGCGAAAAATATATTGGATTGTGCTTATCTTTTTTCCGGTTTATACTATTACACTGACTGATTCTTTTGCCCAGATTGGACCGGCACAAAAGGTTTATAATTCTATTTCATCAGGATTTTGGACTGATATTGATTCATGGGAAGGTGATGAATACCCCGATACAAAGGATTTAAATAAAGCAATTGTTAATATCAACCAGGGTTATTATATATTACTTGAAGGAAGTTTTGATTCAAAGCATTGGGTGGAAATTAATATCTTTAATGATGCTACGCTTGAAATTACCCAGGATGTTGTTGTAGGAAATCGTTTTATAATTAATGTTTATGAAGGTGGTAATTTTATTGTTGGTGGAGATGTTCATATTGGTGCAGGTGCCGGTGGTCCGGTTAATGGGCAGCTGATCATTAACGGGGATGTTGAAATAGGAGGGGATTTAACAGGAAATGGAAATGTGTCCGGTGATGGATATTTATATGTGGGAGGAATTATAGGTGACGGTATTACTTTTGACGGAAGTAACGTAACTGTAATCTGCGGTACAATGCTTTCTCCACATAATCTTGATGCTGAAGTCCTTTATGAAAGAGAATATTTTAGCGTAGAGTTGAGCTGGGATTTTGATAATTCAGCCTATAACAGCAACGGTATTGAATATTTTCTTGTAACACGAGATGATGAAATATTGGGTACGGTTGATTATGGATCAAAAGATGGTCAGTACATTTTTATTGATGAAGGATTGGAAGGTGGTTTAACACCAATTTATAAAGTTTATGCCGTTTATTATTTTGATGTAATGTCAGAACCGGCTGTTGTAAGCTTTGAAAACAATCCGCTTCCCATAGAACTGATTTATTTTAAAGCCAATACTGAAAATAAAAACATTTTGCTTGAGTGGGCTACTGCCGCTGAGATAAACAATGATTTCTTCACCATTGAGCGTAGTATTGATGGACGAAACTGGGATATTATTGATTATGTCCAAGGAGCCGGTAATAGTAATATCACCATATATTATGAATACAAAGATAAAAATCCGGTTGAAGGAATTTCTTATTATCGTTTGAAACAAACAGATTATGACGGACAGTTTGAGTATTTTGGCCCTGTTGCAATTAGTTTTATTAATAAATATGCTGGACTTGAAATATTAAACGTCAGAAACATCAATAATAATTTGAATGTCGTGTTAAATTGCAGAGATATGAACACTACGCTTGCAGTTGTTGATATGCAGGGAAGAATTATTTATAAACAAAACATTGAAAGTTTACAATATTCGCAAGAAATTAATATAAATCTTAACCGTAATTATTCCGGCGAGGTATTACTTATTCGCCTTTACTCCAATAGTAATTCTGATACTAAGAAAGCAATTGTCTATTAGATCAGTTTATATCTGTTGTCGCTTAGCCAATCTTTCTGAAGTTTAAGTGAATATAAAAGTTTTTGTGTTCACTTTTGTTTTTAATAAAACAACTTTTACAAAAAGACCTTATAAAACAAACTAATGCTATCGGCTTATGATTATCCTTGAGCTCAATAACCCGAATATCGAAAGCGATATTCGGGAATATTATTGGCAAGGTAAAATTATAAGTGGCTGCCTGTAAAAAAACAACTTCTGTATTTTTTTTAAAGGATATTGTGGAAAATACGGGGTTTTGTTCAGTAAATCACCTAATTTTTATAAAGAGTAAACCATTAATTTTGCAAGGTATTAACTATTAGTCTTTTTTAGAGTAAACGATTAAAATAAGTAATTGAGAAATAAACTTATTTTATTCTTTAATTAAGGATAAACAAAACATATAATATGATGATAATTTTACGAATAATGCTGCTGACCTTTTTTGTTATGAATTTTGGGATTGTCTTAGGACATGAGTCAGCTCAAACAGGTGACTGGAATAGTAATGCTACTTGGGTAGGAAATAGCCCGGGTTATAAATTTAATAACAATACAAGTATCAAAATTAACCAAAACGATTCGGTTTTTACGCCAGATAACCAAGGTTTGGAATTTAACAATAACGCAACTATTACTGTATTAGGTACATTAATAATTAATGGTAATATTGATGCACGTAATAATTTAACTATTGATGTAAAAGAAGGTGGTATTTTTATTGTAGATGGTGTGATTGATCTGCACAATAACGGATCTTTGGAAATTGATGGAGATTTAGGTGCCGAAGGTATTACCGGAAATAATAATAATACAGTAACAGGCATCGGAAATTTATATTGCAATAATATTGAAGGTGTTGATAGTGATGGTTTTGATGGAGTCATATTAGATGATACACCTGAATACAGCATCACAGCTCCTTATAATTTACTGGTAACAGAGATAGATTATCTGACGATTGATTTGGAATGGGAGTTTGATGGAGAAAAAGAAGACAATATTTCAATTAATGGGACAGAATATAGCTTTGTTGGTTATAGGATTGTCAGGAATCTTGAAGGCAGTAATCATTTGGAAACAATAATAGCCGGAAACATTGATGAATCCGGAAACTTTGATACTGACCCGGTTACAAGCGAAAGCTTTACTGATATAATATATGAGGAAGATTTGCCGGGAGGAGAAATTAGCCCTGAGTATTATGTAAGAGCAGTTTATAAAAATACTGCTACAAAAAGTACAGGGGATTATAAAATTAGTCCTAAATCAAGTTCGGCCAGCACAATGGAGCCTTTACCAATTGAGCTCTTGCACTTTTCACCAAAGACAAAAACTGGTTATGTTTTGTTGGAATGGGCTACTGCCGCTGAGATCAACAATGATTTCTTCACCATTGAGCGTAGCTTTGACGGTACAAACTGGAGTATCATAGGATATGTTCAGGGAGCCGGCGACAGCAATAGGAGTTTGCATTATGAATTCGCAGATAACAATCCTGTTGAAGGAGTGTTATATTATCGCTTAAAACAGACTGACTTTGATGGACAATTTGAGTATTTTGATCCCGTTGCAGTGCAGTTTGGAAGCAAGTCGTCAGCGGATGTGGAGATACTGAATATCAGGTCAAGCTCCGACAATCTGAATATAACAGTTAATAACAGCGGATTTGAGGCAGTTTTGGATATTGTAGACTTACATGGCAGAGTTGTTTACCAATATAAAATCAATAATTCACTGCAAGCACAAGACATCCTTGTAAGGCTACCAAGAAGCTACTCGGGTGAGATACTGCTGATACGCTTGTATTCAAGTGACAGGGCGGATACAAGGAAAGTGTTTGTGAATTGATATTACCCGCAGATAAACACATATTTTCGCAAATTATATATTGTGAAAATATGTGTTTATTTATTTATAAAGGAATTATTACCAGAACTATTACCAGTTATCCGTTGAGCGATAGCGAAATCCCGATTTTTTAAGATTACTCGTTACTCATTCCACGTCACCCATTCATTGACATCAGAAACTCTTCGTTTGATTTTGCGAAACGTAATTTCTCAAGTAAGAAATCCATTGCTTCAAGGGGTGTCATGTCAGCAATAAATTTACGTAATACCCAAATCCTGTTCAGAATGTCTTTGTCAAGTAACAAGTCTTCGCGTCTTGTACCTGAAGCAACGATATCAATAGATGGGAATACCCTCTTGTTGGATAGTCTGCGGTCGAGTTGCAACTCCATATTACCTGTACCTTTAAACTCTTCAAATATAACTTCGTCCATTTTTGAGCCGGTATCAATAAGAGCAGTAGCAATAATTGACAAAGAACCTCCTTTTTCTATGTTTCTGGCAGCTCCGAAAAATCTTTTTGGCTTGTGCAGCGCATTGGCATCTACACCACCAGAGAGTACTTTACCTGAAGCAGGTGCAACAGTGTTGAAAGCTCTTGCAAGCCTTGTTATTGAATCAAGCAATATGACAACATCATGTCCGCACTCAACCATTCGTTTAGCTTTTTCAAGCACGATATTTGCAACCTTAACATGTCTTTCGGCGGGCTCGTCAAAAGTTGAAGAGATGACTTCACCGTTTACATTTCTAGCCATTTCTGTTACCTCTTCAGGCCGTTCATCAACCAGGAGTACTATCAAGTATACTTCCGGGTGATTTGCAGCTATGGCGTTGGCAATATCCTGAAGTAGAATAGTTTTACCTGTTTTGGGCTGAGCAACGATGAGGCCTCTTTGCCCTTTGCCTAAAGGAGCAAACATATCTATAATGCGTGTTGAAATGTTTGCATTCGGGTGATCTGTTATCTTAAACTTTTCATCAGGAAATAAAGGCACAAGGAAATCAAAAGGAACTCGGTCTCGCACTTCGTTTGTTTCCCTGCCATTTATTTTTTCAACCTTAATAAGTGGAAAATATTTTTCATTTTCTTTTGGAGGCCTTATACCACCACATACGGTATCTCCGGTTTTAAGCCCGAAAAGCTTGATTTGCGACTGAGATACGTAAATGTCATCAGGAGAATTCAGATAGTTGTAGTCAGAAGACCTCAAAAAGCCATAACCGTCAGGCATTATTTCCAATACACCTTCGGCAGTAATTATCCCATCAAACTCATATGTTGGTTCGCCGCGTTTATCATATTTTTGGCGATAATGTGGTTCTTTTTCTTTTGGCTTTTGTTCAACCGGGGGTGTAGGTTGTTCGGTTTTTTCTACAGGTATTTCTTCATTCTCATCAAACAAACTGGTTGAATCTGTTATAACAGTTTCTTCTGATAAAGACTTTTTTGGTTTATCAGGTTGTTTGGTACCTGAGGAAGATTTATTTTGATTTGCTTTTGTTTGTTGTTTTTGTTTTGTGTCTTTTCCTTGAGAAGAGGTTTTGCTTTCCGGAGAAGTTTTACTTTCCGGAGAGGTTTTGCTTTCCGGAGAAGATTGCTTTTCTTTCTTTTGCTGTGTATTTGTGCCAGAAACCTTCTCTGCTTTTTTTCCTGAGGGTGATTTCTTATTTTGTTGTGAATAATTGTCTTCACTTTTCCTGGAAGTGCCTTTTTGAGATGAAGGGTTAAGCGCTTGAGCATCAAGAATTTTATAGATCAGATCTTGTTTCTTGTAAGATTCTACCTTCCGGATGTTTAACTCCTTAGCTATTTCTCTCAATTCTGTCAGAAGTTTACTGTTAAGTTCAACAATGTCGTACATATATTGTATTATGGTTTTAGTTTAAATTATTTAATATT
>SLSZ01000224.1 GCA_007130125.1 Bacteroidales bacterium | reverse complement strand
TTCTTAGCTTCAACCGGTTTTCTGATAAATCCACGAACAGGGAACCAGTGGCTTTTGCCGTCTTCATCCTTGTAGTCAATACCTGCTGTACCATCGGTAATGTTTTTCACAAGCAATACCTGCAAGTCTTTGAAATTTGGATCTTTCCTGAACTCTCTTGCCATTTCCTGTACGCTGGCTTTTGAAGTAACAAGAATATCTATTGAAGACTGGATCAAAAATGGAATATCTTTAAACTCTTCGTTGTTAAGCATTTCCTGTGCGAGTTCAAAACCTTCATAATGAGTAGTCATCATCACATCCAGAATCGCCAGGTCAGGCTTCTCGTTGCGAAGTTTTTCCAGGCCTTCGTTTTTGTTCATTGCTGAAATTACTTCGTAACCTTCCTTGGTTAAAATAGTTTTTACAACTGTGATAACATCAATGTCATCGTCTACGATTAAGATCTTTTTTGTTTTTTCCATGACTCGAATTTTTTAATTGTTTATAAATTTTTTGTTTTACGGTAAAATCTGTTTTGATTTTATGATGTAAAATTACTTTACCACAATCAAACTTTTTAGAGAGTTATATACTGTTTTAAATAGTAGTTGACAACCGATTTTTTTGTTCCAAAATCGATACATTTCTGCAACTTGTTGCTATAATGTATTAATGTTATATGCTAAGCAGCTATTGAGTCTTTGCAGATTGTAATAAGCAAAAAAGAAAAAGCTTTTAGTTAAAAGAGTTTTTATTATTCGGATAGTTGCGGAAAATAATATATATTTGCCGTACCTTAAAAAAACCATTTAAAAAAATAGTTACAGCTAATATATTAAATGTATGAAAGAAAAAATTATTAGTATTATTGAAACTTATGGCAAGACTCCGGAACGGTTGATGGACATATTAATATCCGTCCAGGAAGAGTTCAGATGTGTTTCGGAAGAAGCTGTAAGCCTTATTGCTTCGGAACTTGGAATTTCGGAAGCAGACGTAAATCAAACAAAAACATTTTACCATTTTTTCACCACCAATCCTGTGGGGAAGTACTCGGTTTATCTTAACAACAGTGCCGTGTCCGGTATGATGGGTGTGGCAGAGGTTGCAGATGAATTTGAGAAGCAGGCCGGAATAAATTTTGGTCAGACTTCACCTGACGGATTAATTAGCCTTCACTACACTCCTTGTATAGGTATGAATGATCAGGAGCCTGCTGCTTTGATCAATTCTTTGGTGTTCACAGAGCTGAATCGTGAGAAGGTAAGAAAGATCGTTGCAGACATGCGTGACGGTAAGACTGTTGAGTCTATGGTGGACGAATATGGAGATGGCAACAATGCTCATCCATTGCTAAAAGCCATGGTCAAAAACAATATTCGTAAGCCAGGGCCAGTCTGTTTAGGTGAATATGAGGTTGGAAAAGGTATTAACAAAGCCATGTCAATGGAACCCAAAGCTGTCATTGAAGAGGTTAAAAGTTCCAATCTTCGCGGACGTGGTGGTGCCGGTTTCCCCGCCGGACTAAAATGGCAATTTTGTGCACAGGAGAAGGGAGACCGCTATGTTTTGTGCAACGCTGACGAAGGCGAACCCGGTACTTTTAAAGACAGGGTATTGTTAACCGAACGTGCGCCTATGGTCTTTGAAGGTATGATAATCGCGGGATGGGCCCTTGATGCTAAAGAAGGTATTATCTACCTCAGGTATGAATACAGGTATATGCTAGAATTTTTAAACAGTGTACTTGATGACCTGAGAAACAAAAACTTGCTTGGCAAAAATATTTTAGGTAAAGGATTTGATTTTGACATAAGGATCCAATTAGGTGCAGGTGCTTATGTATGTGGTGAGGAATCAGCACTGGTCGAATCAGCAGAAGGTAAGCGTGGTGAACCACGCAACCGTCCGCCATTTCCTGTTCAGAAAGGATACCTTGATAAACCATCTATTATCAATAACGTCGAAACTTTCTGCTCTGCAGTTAAGATAGTTGAAAATGGAGGCAAATGGTACAAAGAGATGGGTACGGAAGAGTCTACAGGAACCAAACTGCTGAGTATTTCAGGCGATTGCAAAAAGCCCGGTGTTTATGAAGTAGAATGGGGTATGACTATAAAAGAGATGCTTGATATGGTCGAAGCAAAGACTACCCAGGCAGTGCAGGTTGCCGGTCCATCAGGTACTTGTGTTCCACCATCGCAGTTTGATCGCCAGATAGCCATTGAAGACCTTAATACCGGTGGTTCAATGATTGTAATTGGAGAGGATCGGGATTTGATAAAAGATGTTGTACTTAATTTTATGGAATTCTTTGAAGATGAATCCTGCGGCTCATGTATTACATGCCGCTCATTTAATATGATCCTGAGAAAACAGGTTCAAAGAGTTGTTGATGGCAAGGCAATTAAACCTGACCTTGACAATATGCTGGAATGGGGTAAGATAATGCAAAATACAAGCCGTTGCGGGCTTGGGCAAACAGCTGCGAACCCCATAGCAACAACTATAACCAATTTCCGTGACTTATATGAATTAAGAGTGAAGGATGTAGAGTTTCAAAGTGATTTTGACCTGGAAAAAGCTATTGCAGAATCATGTGAAGCTGTTGGGCGTCCTCCTCATGTTCATGAATAAAAACTATAATTTGCTAACAAAAAATATTATATAAAATGAGTGAAAAAGTAAAATTCACAATAGACGGCAAGGAATATGAAGGCGAAAAGGGTCGGCTTCTTGTGGATGTAGCTGCAGAAAATGGAGTTTACATTCCTGTTCTTTGTCACTGGAAAGATGTTAAGCCTGCAGGTTCTTGCAGGATCTGTACTGTTAAGGTCAATGATCGTTACATGACTGCATGTACTACTCCAATTGATGCAAACATGACAGTTGAGAATAAAACTCCTGAATTGGAGGACATAAGAAAAGCTATTGTTGAGATGCTGTTTGTTGAAGGCAATCACTTCTGTCCTGCATGTGAAAAGAGTGGTGATTGTGACCTGCAGGCACTTGGATATCTATATCAGATGATGGTACCACGATTTCCTTATGCATTTGAGCGCAGGGAGTTGGATGCCAAGTCTCCCAAAATTTTTCTTGAGAAAAACCGATGCATATTTTGCAAGCGTTGTATTCGCATGATCAAAGATGATAAAGGCAGAAGCTTTTTTGCATTTAAGGGCAGAGGCAAGCATTTGGAAATTACCATTGATGAAAAGCTTGCAGCAAATATCAGCGAAGAGCTGGCACAGGAAGCAATGAAAATATGCCCTGTGGGAGCTATTCTGCGCAAAGAAGTCGGTTTCAGTACACCAATCGGACAAAGGAAATATGATAAAGTTCCTATCGGTTCCGACATTGAAGTTTTACAAAAATAAAAATGGAGGATAAAAAATGAGTAAACCAATAGTAGCAACAGCTTCATTAGCAGGATGTTTCGGATGTCATATGTCATTACTAGATATTGATGACAGAATACTGAAACTTATTGAACTGGTTGAATTTAATAAATCACCTATTGACGATATCAAAACTTTCACTAAACATTGTGATATTGGTCTTATAGAAGGTGGTGTATGTAATACTGAAAACTTGCATGTATTGAAGGACTTCAGAAACAATTGCAAGATTTTAATCTCTGTAGGGGAATGCGCTATTATGGGTGGCCTTCCTGCAATGAGAAATGGTATATCTGTTAGAGAATGTTTGGAAGAAGCCTATATAAATGGTGTAACAGTAGGGGAAAACAAAAAGAAGATTATGCCCAATGACGAAGAAATTCCTATTATAACAGACAAGGTATACCCATTACATGAGATAGTAAAGATAGATTACTATCTACCCGGGTGCCCACCCAGGGCGGATTTATTATGGCAAGCCGTTGTGGCACTTGTAACGGGTGATGAATTAAATATTCCTTACGAGTTAATTAAGTTTGATTAATCAAAAAGAGAAACAATGACACAAAAGATAACAATAGAACCTGTAACCAGAGTGGAAGGCCACGGTAAAGTGACCATACATTTGGATGATAAATTGAATGTAGCACAAACGCGTTTGCATATAGTTGAATTTCGTGGATTTGAACGTTTTGTTCAGGGCCGACCATATTGGGAGGCACCGGTATTAGTTCAGCGTTTGTGTGGAATTTGCCCTGTAAGCCATCATCTTGCCGCTGCAAAAGCTCTTGATGTTATTGTTGGTGCAGGTACAGGAGACGGACTGACACCAACAGGTGAAAAAATGAGAAGACTGATGCATTACGGACAGATATTCCAGTCACACGCATTACACTTCTTCCATCTTTCTTCACCAGATTTCTTGCTGGGTTATGATGCTGACCCTGCTATTAGAAACGTAATAGGAGTTGCTATGAATTATCCTGAACTGGCAACTCAAGGCGTTATGATGCGTAAGTTCGGACAGGAAATAATTAGCCACACAGCCGGGAAAAAGATACATGGTACAGGTGCAATACCCGGCGGAATCAATAAAAATTTAACTGCTGAAGAGCGTGACATCCTGCTAAAAGGTGAAGATCCTCTGAATGCAGATAAAATGATTGAATGGGCTGAGGGTGCTTTAGAATTTTTTAAAGATTACTATCTAAAGAACCGTGAATTTGTTGACGGATTTGCTTACTTCCCATCAAACCACCTGAGCCTTGTAAGAAAGGATGGAGCTATGGATCTCTATCACGGAGTTTTAAGAGCTATTAACTCAAATGGTGAAAAGATTCTTAATGATGTTGATTACCAGGATTATTACAAGTATATAGAAGAAGAGGTACGCAATTGGAGCTATATGAAGTTTCCATACCTGAAGAGTTTGGGTAAGGATGATGGTTGGTACCGTGTAGGGCCTTTGGCACGTGTTAATTGCTGTGACTTTATTCCTACTCCAAAAGCACAAAAGCAGTTTGAGGAGTTCAGGGCCCATACAAACGGTAAGCCAAACAACTTCTGCCTGCATACTCACTGGGCTCGTTTGATTGAGTTGTTGCATTCAGCTGAGGTTATAAAAGATTTACTTCAGGATCCTGATCTTCTAAAGGATGATCTTGTTGTGAAAGGAAACAAAACCGACGAAGGAGTTGGCTTGATAGAAGCTCCGCGTGGCACATTGTTCCACCACTATAAGATCAATGATAATGACCAGATCACAATGGCTAACCTGATCGTATCTACCACAAACAACAATGAGCCGATGAATCAATCTGTAAATTTTGTGGCAAAGAATATGATGTCAGGACAAAAAGAGATCACCGAGCCAATGAAAAATGCCGTTGAGGTTGCTATCAGGGCTTATGATCCATGCCTGAGCTGTGCTACTCACGCTTTGGGTAAGATGCCACTTGATATTAAGCTGGTAAGCTCTGACGGTAAAGAACTGGATCATTACAGATCATAGTTTTAATCAAAATATCACAGAAAGTCCGTCAAAACCTGGCGGGCTTTCTGTTTTTTTATAATTAACACAAACTTACCTGATAGAATAATTTGACTGATGGATAAGATATTGATTTATGGATATGGTAATCCCGGACGCCAGGATGATGGCCTGGGAGCAAGGTTTGTTGAGTTGGTTGAAAAATGGATAGAGGAGGAAAAGCTTGAAAATATATCAACAGACTGCAACTATCAATTGAACATCGAGGATGCTGCCGTAATTGCCGAATATGACACTGTTATTTTTATTGATGCCTCAGTGGTTGAAGATGTTGAGCAGTTCAGGCTTGAAACAATTCAACCGAACACTGCTACAATTGAATTTACAATGCATGCCGTGTCAACGGCTTATGTTGTTGACTTATGCCGGAAGATTTACGGAAAAACTCCAGAGGCTTATGTTCTGCACATTAAGGCTTATGAATTTGACTTTAAAGAAGAACTTACCACCAAAGCTGCTGAAAATATGCTTGCTGCCTTTGATTTCCTGAAAGGTCATCTAATGAAATAGGCCTACAATAGTTTAACGCATTTTTAAGATTATTTTGAAACACATAGTGTTCGCAATTTAAATAGATTGAACATCGATGCTGATAACAAAAAAGCACTTTTTTAGTTACACAGATTTTCACAGTGTTTTACACGGTGCTTCACAATGTATGCTGAAATTACAAATTTATTAATAATCTGTTACTGTGAAACTCTGGGATTAACACTGTGTTACACTGTGCAACTATAATTTTTATGTTTTACAGACACGGATACCGTTT
>SLSZ01000199.1 GCA_007130125.1 Bacteroidales bacterium | reverse complement strand
TTAACCGGACACTAGTGGATTTTTATAAGTAGATAATTCGGTTAAATTATTTTTTATAATTCTATTATCATTGTATCCCGCAGAATTGTGTGTTATTGAGCTGGAGTTTATTAATTAATGCTTTTATGGACATTTTAGTTATCATATCTTTTGTGTTTAGCCTGCTCATCTTTATTGGCTTAATCTTTACAGCTATTATTTCTTATTGTGAAAAAGAAATTAAAGCTTTTCACAAATCTTTTTGGACAGCTTTGCTTGTTGGAATTTCTTTTATTTACCTTTCCTTCAACAGTGAAGTTTTTACTATAATCTTTTCCATAGCTTTTATAATGATCTCTTTGTTGTTATTAATTCCTTTTGGAAGGAAATCCTTTCCTTATGATGACACTCCTTTAGGTCAGATTGATGAAAGAGACACTATGTTCTCAAGGAGCGAATTAACACCCGGTACAAAAAATTATATTGATTACTATGAATTATACCCTGAAAAGGAGAAGCTCGATAATATATGGCGTCAAAAGCCCGGGTTATTATCAAGAGATGCTTCAACATATAACAGGTTTCAATATGCGGCAGCTGATGCAAGCTTTGTTGCAGTTTCTCATTTCCGGGAATTGGTTGATAAAACTCCTTTAGATGAACCTGCAGAAATTGAGCCTGCAAGAATATCAAACTTTATTAAACGTTGGGCCAGGAAATTAGGAGCTAAAGAGGTAAGGATTACTAAAATGCAAGAATATCATTATTATAGTGTTGCCGGAAGAGGCGATGATTATGGAGAGCCCGTCATACAAAGGCATAAATATGGCATTTGCATTGCTGTTGAGATGGATCATGAAATGATGAGTATGGCTCCAAAAGGGCCAACAGTGATGGAGTCGGCCGGGCAATATATGAATGCAGGCGTTATTGCTATGCAGGTTGCGGAATTTATAAAGCTGCTTGGGTATAATGCCAGGGCACATATTGATGGTAGATACCAGGTTGTTTGTCCGTTGGTTGCCAGAGACGCCGGCATGGGAGAAATTGGACGAATGGGTATTTTAATGACCCCAAATGTTGGGCCACGCGTTCGATTAGCTGTTGTTACTGCAGATATTCCATTAATAACAGATAAAAGGTTATTAGACTATACGATGATCGATTTTTGTATTAAATGTAAAAAATGCGCCGGAATATGTCCCGGCAATGCTATCTCTTTTGACAGGCCGGAAGTTATTGATGGAGTAAAAAGGTGGCAAATAAACCAGGAAAAATGTTATGACTTCTGGTGTCGCATAGGAACAGACTGTAGTCGATGTGTCGCCGTTTGCCCTTATTCACACCCTGATAACGTTCTTCATAATTCAGTGCGATTCGGAATAATAAATTCTCCACTGTTTAGACTGGCTGCAGTAAAAATGGATGATGTTTTATATGGAGCAAAACCACCAACGAAAAAAACACCGCCCTGGTTGGATATTTAAAAGCTGTCACTCTTTTTCTTTGCTAAATATAAAAGTTTCTTTTACAACAGGTTAATTAAAAGATTTGCCGTGCCAATTCCTATTATGATCAATCCACCTATTGCTCCTGCTAATTTCCCGGCCTTAAAGCCAAAATGTTTCCCAATTTGCATTCCTCCAAAAGTCATGGCAAATATTATAATTGCAACAAAAAACATTGACAAATCAAGCCTGTAGTGCAGAAACGGCAGGCTGACACCCGCAACTAATGCATCAATACTGGTGGCAATTGATAAACCTAATATGGTTTTAGGATTGTTTACATCGAAAGCTTTTGTCATAGGGTTTGTTTTCAGGTTGCTGATAAACATTTTCAGACCTATGAATACCAGAACTGCAAATGCAAACCAATAACCGACATCAATAAAAGCTGCCAATAACGTTCGTCCCAAATGATAGCCTCCAAATATCATTATAGCATGAGCCAGGGCAAAAGATAAAGCTACTTTTAGCTTGGTGCCCGGCCGTAGTGCCTCCGGAGCCATACTGTTAATAATCGCTATACCCAAGCAATCCAGGGATAATCCAAACGCTATTATGATTATTGTGATAAACTCCAAAATGTATTTTTTTTATTATGTTGCGGCTTTATGTATTTGTTGTAATTGCCAAATTTAACAAAGTAAGCACAAAGGTACACAAAGAAAAAACGAATTTTTAAATAACTCACATTTTTTCCAGTTCAACTGTAAAGTGCCTCATAATAGGAGCCTCTTTTGCTATTTTATATCCTGTAGTTATATCGTTGCGCCTGTCGTAAATATTTGCCAAGCATGCAGCAACATAATCCATATGGTTGTTTGTATAAACCCTTCTCGGTATAGCCAGTCTTAGCAGTTCAAGTTTTGGGTATCTGTTTTCCCTTGTTTGCGGGTCTCGGTCAGCTAGCAACGTTCCTATTTCAACGCCTCTTACCCCACCTTCTTTATATAATTCAATGGCAAGGGTTTGTGCCTGGAATTGTTCTTTTGGCAAGTTGGGTAAAAAGAGTCTAGCATCAACAAAAACAGCATGTCCGCCGGTAGGTTCCTGAATAGGTATATTATACTCTTTTAGTTTTTCGCCAAGGTAGGCTACTTGTCCGATCCTGGATTCAAGGTAGTGGAAGTTGGTGCCTTCCCAAAGGCCCTGTGAAAGGGCAGCCATATCTCTGCCTGCTAATCCACCATATGTGAGGTATCCCTCAAACATTATATTATATACACTGGCTTTTTCAAACAATTCCTTTTCACGTAAAGCTATGAACCCGCCAATGTTCACTATAGCGTCTTTCTTACTGCTCATAGTAGCCCCGTCAACGTAGGAGAACATTTCTTTTACGATATCTCGTATGCAAACATTTTTGTATTCTTCCTCCCTTGTTTTTATGAAGAAGGCATTCTCGGCAAATCTTGCAGCATCAAAAATTAACTTAATACCATATTTTTTGCATAATTCTGATACTTCACGAATGTTTTTCATTGAAACCGGCTGCCCGCCTGAAGTATTGCATGTTACGGTAATTATGCAAACAGGGATCTTTTCTTTCTGGTATTTTTTAAATACATCTTCAAGCTTTTGCAGATCCAAATTACCCTTGAAAGGGTGAAGCCCTTTGGTGTCAAAAGCTTCATCTATGGTGCAGTCAATGGCAGTTGCTTTTCGAAATTCTATGTGGCCTTTGGTTGTGTCAAAGTGTGAGTTGCCGGGCACTACGTCACCTTTTTTTATAAGCGCAGAAAATAAGACGTTTTCGGCAGCCCTGCCTTGATGTGTCGGCAAGAAATATGGCATTCCCAATAACTCGTTAATAGTATCCAATAACTTGAAATATGACCTTGAGCCTGCATAACTTTCATCGCCGCTCATTATTTCGGACCACTGCTCATCACTCATGGCACCGGTACCACTGTCGGTCAACAGATCAATGAAAACATGATCGCTGCGCAGCTTAAACAAATTGTATCCCGACTCTTTAATCCATTGCTCTCGTTCCTGGCGGCTGCTTTTTCTTATATTTTCTATAACTTTTATTTTATATGGTTCAGCATATGGTAGTTCCATAATAATAGAAATTTGAATTTAAAAATTAATATTTGTTTTTAATAAAGGTTAAGGGGTAGGGTAGGCAGATAGGATTAATAGGGATAAGAGTCTCTGCGTTTGATGTTGAGATATAAGTGGTTGATAAAACTTGATAAGAATAAAATCGTATCCATTTGGCGTTTAATATTTAAACTAATAAGCGAATTTATAAAACTCTTTTGAAATTTGTCTGATTTTTTGACAAAAAAATTGCAGATAGGTTGTATTTTTGGGTTTTATTAGTTTTTTATAAATAAATAACTATCAGATGAGTTTTATAGCAAGGTTAATTCTGCGATTGGCCGGTTGGAGAGTTTGTGGAGAAATGCCCGAAGGTTTAAAAAAGTCAGTGATAATAATGGCCCCCCATACCAGCAATTTGGATTTTGTTATTGGTTGGTTTGGAATTTTGGGCTTAAAGATTAAACCATCTTTACTGATAAAGAAGGAGGCATTTTATTTCCCCGCAGGCCCTATTCTTAAAGCTATGGGCGGTATTCCGTTAGACAGAAGTAAAAGTAAAAATGATATTAAATACGTTACCAATCTTTTCGAAAAAAAAGAGGTTTTTCATCTGGTAATTACCCCGGAGGGTACCCGAAAGTTAAATCGTAGATGGAAAAAGGGGTTTTATTATGTTGCCCGGAAGGCTGGAGTCCCTATTGTTCTGGGGTTTATGGATTACGGCAACAAAACAGGGGGGATAGGTCATATAATTTATCCCACCGGAAATTTTGAAGAAGATTTTAAAAAAATTGAAGATTTTTACAGAGGTAAAACAGCACGCCATCCTGAACAGTTTAATCTTTCAAGCTAAGTGGTAATATTGTACTGGTATTGCTTGCTTACCAAATGTTTTGCAACCTTTATAGCATGAAACAGTAATTTTATTACATTATGAGTTTGGTTTTAAGCAGGATACATTATCCGGTATTAAAAGTCCTTAAAATAGTATTGAAGCAGTTGTTGTGCTGCCTGATAGGCTGACATTTTATTGTTGAGCAGTGATTTTTCTGTTTCATGAAGCCTTCTTTCCACTTCCGGGTTTTGGTAGAAGTTATTGGATAAGTTTTGATTAATGGTTTCGTACATACGGTTTATTTTTTGCTGATTGCGTTTAAGCCTGAAATGCCCTGTTTCCTTCAAGATTTTATGGTGTTCTGTAATCATTTCCCATACTTTATCCACGCCTGTTTTTTTCAGTGAGGAGCAAGTTAATACTTTAGGCGTCCAGTTTGGATGCTGTCTTGGAAAAAGATGCAGAGCGTTCTGGTATTGAATTTTAGCATCTTCAGCTTTTTGCAGGTTGTCGCCGTCAGCTTTATTGATCACCATTCCATCAGACATTTCAATAACCCCTCTTTTAATACCTTGCAATTCGTCACCTGCGCCTGCCAGCATAAGGAGCAAGAAGAAGTCAACCATTGAGTGTACAGCTGTTTCAGATTGGCCGACACCAACGGTTTCGATAAATACTTTATTAAACCCGGCAGCTTCACACAGAATGATTATTTCCCTGGTTTTTCTTGCCACACCACCGAGTGTGCCTGCTGATGGAGATGGCCTGACAAAAGCATTATCATCGGTAGAAAGCTTTTCCATCCGGGTTTTATCACCAAGTATTGACCCTCTTGATAATTCGCTGGAAGGATCAATTGCTAAAACAGCTATCTTGTGTCCCTGCGCAGTAAGATATTTTCCCACGGCTTCTATAAAAGTACTTTTGCCAACACCCGGAACTCCGGTAACTCCAACACGTATAGAATCGCCCGAATAGGGCATGCATCTTTCTATTATTTTTTGGGCTAGCTCATAGTGTTCTATCAGCGAACTTTCAATCAGTGTTATTGCTTTGCTTAAAACAATACGGTTCCCTGACAGTATTCCATCAACATACTGTTCCAGATCCAAAAGCTTTTGACGCTTCTGTATAAAAGATTTTACTGCTTCTTCGTTAATCGAAGGAGGCTGCTCTATACCCTTGTTTACACGTAATGCTGAATCGCATTCCGTGGCTTTATGTTTTTTATTATTATCTTTTTCAGACATGGTGGATTTGTTAAAAATGCTATTAAGGTATTCAATAAAGACTGAACAACTTTTGCAAAATTATTAAAACAATTTACTAAGTTATAAAAAACAATGCTCTTTGATCAACTGATAAATAAAAATTGTATAGATGATTGTTTCTGCTGATAGAAATCCCTGCCGGAGGTTCCATCTCCTACGTTAGTGAAGTGTTTTTACTTCTGCACATTCACTAAAGCCCATTACGGGGCAAGCTGTCAGAAGGATTTGGAAATGCCTTTGTTATCTTTCCGGCACGTTTGCATAAATTGTTTTTGTATTTCATGCTCCCTAGACGCTTTTTCCAGGAAGAATCTGCGAAAACACAGTGTTGAATTGATGCCGGAATTTAATGATGTGTTGTTTAATGTTTCTTTTTGTAAAAATAATTTTTGCTTTTTTGTTTTAAAATCGAAGCAAAATTAGTAATATCGTATTTTATTAAAGTATTAACATGCAGTTATCCGGCATTTATGGTAAAAGATTGTGTGTTCATTTGTAAAACAAATTTTCAGAATTATGATGCAAAAAAAATTAGTTGATCTTATTCAAGAAAGCATTAAGAAAAATTGGAATATTGAAGCTATGACTAATTATAAAGGTGATAGTGTAAAATATAGAGACGTTGGGAAAAAAATATCGGAATTGCATATAATTTTCGAAGCGACGAAAATCAAAAAAGGAGATAAGGTTGCACTGATAGGAAAAAACTCCGTAAACTGGGCTATTACATACCTTGCTACAATAGCATATGGAGCAGTCATAGTTCCTGTTTTACCTGATTTTAAGCCAAATGAAATGCATCACATAACAAATCATTCCGATGCAAAAATTCTGTTTGTAGCTGATAATATTTTTGAAGAACTTCAATTGTCTAAAATGAAGGGAATAACCCATGTATTTTCTTTAACTGACTTTTCGTTACTTTCAGAAACTAAACAAAAAAGCATTAAGAAATTATTGGATAATTTGACAGATGAATTACAAAAAAAACATCCTCAGGGACTCAATCCCGAAACTTTTCAGTTAAGCCCGATTAAAAATGATGAACTTGTCAAGATAAGTTATACCTCTGGAACAACAGGCTTTACAAAAGGGGTAATGCTTACACATAATAGTCTTGTGGCAAACATTATTTATGCCAATGAAAACATGCCGCTTAATCCGGGAGATGATATTGTTTCGTTTCTTCCCTTGGCTCATGCATATGGTTGTGCCTTTGAATTTCTATGGCCGTTTACCCTGGGTTGTCATATTACCTTTCTTACAAAAACTCCTTCACCACAAATAATACTTCAGGCCTTTAAGGAAGTAAAACCAAAACTGGTATTGGCAGTACCTCTTATTATTGAAAAAATATATAAAAAACAACTTCTGCCTGTGTTAAGCAAGCCGGCTGTAAAAATTCTTTTAAAAACACCTTTGTTCAAAAGCGTCATTCAAGACAAAATAAAGAAAAAGCTTGTTGATGCTTTCGGGGGCAACTTCCATGAGGTTGTAATTGGCGGTGCACCTTTGAATAAAGAAGTTGAACTGTTTTTAAACAAGATAAAATTTCCTTTCTCGATAGGCTATGGAATGACAGAATGCGGGCCGCTCATCAGTTATGCCAACTGGGATAAAACAAAACTAGGTTCGGCAGGGAAAATAGTAGACACTCTTGAAATCAAAATTGATTCGGAAGATCCTTATAAAATAGAAGGTGAGATTATGGTTAGAGGCGAAAATGTTATGAAAGGCTATTATAAAAACCCGGAAGCTACAGAAGAGACCCTCGAGAAGGACGGTTGGATGCATACCGGTGACCAGGGTATTATTGATGAAGAAAATTTCGTTTTTATTAAAGGGCGTACCAAAACTATGATACTGGGCCCTTCCGGACAAAACATATTTCCCGAAGAAATTGAAGCAAAATACAACAATATGCCCTATGTATCTGACTCTCTGGTGATTGATAAAGGTGGTAAGCTTGTTATACTTATTTATCCGGATTATGAAATGGTTGATAAAGGTGGAATAACAGACCAGCAACTAAAAGACATTTTTGAATCACACAGAAAAAAGCTGAATAATGATATGCCTGATTTTATGGGAGTTAATGAGGTGCGAGTATTTGCCGAAGAATTTGAAAAAACTCCTAAAAAAAGTATCAAAAGGTTTTTATATGATCAAGCTTAGCACACATAATCCTGCTATTAGTTGCTTCCGTGACTATATTTTCAGTGGCATAAGAAAAAATACATGATAGTATTTTATAAATGGAATAATTGTATCCGCTTAACAAGCATGTGGTGCATAACCATTATGTTCATTATGCTTGCTAAAAAAGCATTAAATTAACCATAGATTTATTTTCAATGAAAGGGTGTTATTAATTATTTTAAAATGGTTGGTGTTGTACAATCTTGAAGTACCAAACTGCAGGCTTATGTGGCGCCTCGGTTGAAAATGATATTCAACTCCCACTCCCGCGGTGAAGCCATAATGGAATGGTGAAAAATCAGTAAAATCCTCCTTGATGCGGCCGGTAATTGCATCCGGGTTAAAAGAAACATGATACATGTAGCTGCTTGTATTATCAGCATAACCGGCAGCAGGACCAATATTAAAATAGGGTCTGAATGTTTTTGTGTTAAAAACATACTTATATGATAGGTCAAAGTATAAAAAATTATAATCAAACTTAACATCGTGTCTGACAATGGGGCTTTTTAGTTCTTTAGAGTAGCTTGGTTTCCCGAAGCTTATATTGTATAAAATCCTGTATTTTGGATAATCCCACAGGAGGTAATCTCCATAAAAACCAAAACTGAAAAAACCAGCATCTATTTCGTAATCGCCAAATAAATTCTCGTTATAACTATCTGCCGGCATGTGCAATGTAGAAAAACTGTAATTTATTGATAACCCAAAACTAACATAAGGGATGTTAATGCATTTGTTTTTATTGTAATTTTCGAAAAAGAACAGGAGAGAGTTTTTACTGTAATTAACGTTTTTGTATTGGTTTTCCCATCTGTTGCATTGTTCCGAAAGTGATTCCAAAATGTTGAGGTAATTGTTTTTGGGTAATGGCAGGAAGGTGTCTTTTTCCCAATAAAAGCTATGTATTCCAATAGGTGAGTAATATAATTTAACGTCCCCCTGCTCAATCGCTTCTAAGAATACAGATATTTTTGAACCATCCTTTTCTATTACTTGTTTTGGATAAAAGGTTTTTCCCTCATAAACAAACCTGGAAATATCCCTTGGCATATAAGTTTTAATGACGTTGCTTCCGGGTTTTTTATGTCTGACAATGTATGGGTTTTCATAATTAAACAATATTTGCCCGCCAAAACTTATGGTATCTGATAAAATAATATGATCCCGTGTTTGTGAAAGCCCTGCTTGACATATCATCAAAGCTATTAAAATTAAAAAGGAGACCTTTTTCAGTATATGGTTTTTGTAGAAAAAATCCAATGGTTCCGGGTTTTAGTGTTGCTTATGATTAAAATTTAGTGTTGTGATAACATTTTTGCCATTTAATAGACTTACAAATCATATTTAATATGGATCAAAAAATTTGCGGCTAATACTGTAATAATTAAACAATTCTTAATATTAAAAAGTCAAAAAACACCACATTGCACTATAATTTAAGACCCAAGGCGAACATCCAATGCCTTTTATTGGTTTTGAAGTTTTCCGGGGTAAATGGGGATGATTTATTTACAAATCTTCCGCTATTTACGTACCTGATTTCAAAAAAAGTTGAAAGATTATTGATAATGCTTTTTTGTGCACCTGCGCCTAACATAAGTCCAAAATGAAAATCCGCAAAGGGGTAAATATCTTCATTTTTTCTATACAGGTAAGTTGATCCGTCGGCTACATGGTCCTGAATATGATAAGATTCGACGTTTAAGTGGTAGCTGCAAAAAGCTCCTGCATTAAAGTATGGATTAAGAAAAACGTTTGGTAAAGTATATCTGAGAGATACAGGTACCATAAGCTCATTAAAACTGAATGATATATCATGATATATATTATTCCCCAGCCTGGTAACTTCCTCGTAAGAGCCAAACAATTGAGCCCTAAAATAGTAGCCTTCAATGAGCAGAGAATAGTTGTTTAGCCTACGCGGGAAAGTTACTTCTAGCGATACCCCGAAAGCTGTGTTTGGTTCGCTGCTCATAGTTGTGCCTTCAAGAAAAGAGTATATATTATTTATGGAATTATGCCAGTGTGTATTGTGGTATCCAAAAACCAATCCTGGTCGAAAATTTAATAGCGGGAGACCCGGATCATAAACGTAGTAAGGACTGTTGGTACAGCTATTGTATTCTTCAACCAGGTTTATCATAGATTTATCAATAAGAATGACCTGATTGATCATATTAAAAATTTCCGGGCAGTCAGACATCAGAACTCTTAATATGCCTTTTTGCCTTCTTAATAAACTTTCCAGTTTGGCTTGGGAATCTTCGTCTTCGTCATCTTCATCTAAATTCATAAATAAATGAAATTTGCCTTCACCTTTTCTCACAAAATAGTTGTCACCATGTTTATACAATGATACCTTGCCTTCAACAAGAGCTTTTAGAAATAGCGGTTGTTTGTCAATGAGACTGTCATTTAATTCTTTTACAAGGATATTAATGTCTTTTTCAGGGTTTTGATTTATTAGTTCTTCATGAGTTTTGAATTTATGGTAATCTTTTGGTTTTAGCAGCTTTTCAAGGTCAAAGTTGATATCAAAGTGATACTCATAAATGTCCAGATTTATACTTCTGAAAAAAATCCCGACATCAAAGCCATAACCTTTTATATCCCTTGCATCATATGATAGAATAGTGTCTTTTTCTGAGTGTTTGAACTTGCAAATATAGTGTGGTTGCAGATCTCTTTGGTATTTGACAAGTCCTTTGAGCGTGTCATTTTCTTGATTAACTATATAACCCTCTAAAAATCTATGTTGAGAAAATGACAAGGGTGCAAAAAAAATAATTGCCAGAAAAATAAGAATATTCTTTTTCATAACACAAGCGTTTTGTTTAAATAAAAAAATGGAGATAATTGTCTGATAGGAAAGTGTGGTTCCGGGTTCATTGGTTAACTGGTTAATTATTAAAAGAGAAACATATTGAAGTATGTTTCATGCTTAAAACTATAAATGCAGGACAAACATAAAAATAAGTTAAAAAATCACAAAAATATTAACATAATTTAACGTTTGTTTATACCACCACATTTACGATTTTTCCCGGTACAACGATTACTTTTTTAATTTTTTTGTCTTTGATCCATTTTTGTGATTCCTCGGCTTCCAGGACTTTCTGTTCAATTTCATCAGCACTCAACCCGGCACTTAATTCCATTTTAAAACGCATCTTACCGTTAAATGATACGGGGTAGGTTATCAAATCTTCAACAATAAACTTTTCATCATATGCCGGGTATTCTGCAAGCACAATGCTGTCCTTGTTTCCTAGTTTTTGCCAAAGCTCTTCGGTGATATGTGGGGCAAATGGTGAAAGTAAAGCTACCAAAGGCTGCAGTATATCTTTTTTGTTGCACTTGAGTTCATAAAGCTTGTTAAGTAATGTCATAAAGGCACTTATCGCCGTATTGAAAGCAAATCTTTCAATGTCTTCACTAACTTTTTTAATGGTTTTGTGTAATGCTTTCAGCTCTTCTTCAGTGGCTTGTTCGTTTGTAACTTTAAACTCGCCTTTATCATCATGAAATAATCTCCAGAACCTTTTTAAAAACCTGAACACTCCTTCAATGCCATTTGTATCCCATGGTTTAGCTTGTTCTATAGGTCCAAGGAACATTTCATATAATCGGAGGGTGTCGGCACCATAGTTTTGTATGAGATCGTCGGGGTTTACGACATTATGATATGACTTTGACATTTTTTCAACATCCCATCCACAAATATATTTTCCGTCTTCAAGTATAAATTCAGCGTTTTTGTATTCAGGGTTCCATTTTTTGAATGCTTCTATATCGAGGATGTCATTGTCAACGATGTTGACATCCACATGTATGGGCATTGTGTCATACTTTTTGCGGAGGTTGTATGAAACGAATTTGTTTGTACCCTTTACTCTGTAGACAAAGTTTGACCTACCTTGTATCATACCTTGATTTACAAGCTTTTTAAATGGTTCTTGTTCAACAACCACACCAATATCGAACAGGAATTTATTCCAGAACCTTGAATATATAAGGTGTCCTGTAGCATGTTCAGCACCTCCAACGTAGAAGTCTACATTTCTCCAGTATTCAACTGCTTTTTTTGAAACCAGTTCATTATTATTGTGCGGGTCCATATACCTTATATAATATGCGCTTGATCCGGCAAAGCCCGGCATTGTATTACAGTCCAGTTGATACCCATCTTTGGTTTTCCAGTTTTTCGCCCTGGCGAGTGGTGGTTCTCCTGTTTCGGTAGGAAGGTATTTGTCAACCGGAGGCAATTCCAGCGGCAGCTCTTTTTCATCAAGGACATAAGGGATACCGTCTTTGTAGTAAACAGGGAAAGGTTCGCCCCAATATCTTTGCCTGCTGAAAATTGCGTCACGTAGCCTGAAGTTGATCATTCTTTTTCCTGACTGTGTGCTTTCCAGTCTTTTGATTACAGCTTTAATAGCACTACGTACATCCATGTCGTTAATAAAGTCACTGTTTATCAACGTGCCATCTTTTGCATCATATGAGCCTTTTTCAATATCACCACCTGTGACAACTTCTACGATAGGCAGCTCAAATGTTTTGGCGAATGCATAATCGCGGCTGTCGTGTGCCGGAACGGCCATAATAGCACCTGTCCCATAACCTGCCAGCACATAATCTGCAACAAAGATTGGTAAAGGTTCTTTTGTGAAAGGGTGTTGGCAATATGCTCCGGTAAACTGCCCGGTAACCGTTTTTGTTTCAGCCATACGCTCCCTTTCAGAACGTTTAAAGCTATCTTTGATATATAGCTCTGCTTTTTCAGCATATTCAGGGGTGCATATTTCTTTTAGCAGTTCATGTTCGGGAGCAAGCACCATAAAAGTTGCGCCGAAAATTGTGTCGGGGCGTGTGGTGAATACCTCTATTGCCTTTTCGCTGTTTTTGATATTAAAGAATATTGTTGCACCCTCACTTTTACCTATCCAGTTGCGCTGCACTTCTTTGAGGCTTTCAGACCATTCTATTTCTTCGAGTCCATCCAATAGTCTTTGTGCATAGGCAGTAACCCTTAGAAACCACTGGTTCATTTTCTTTTTTTCAACAGGAAATCCTCCTCTGACAGAAAATCCTTCTTTAACTTCATCATTTGCAAGAACCGTTCCCAGCTTTGGACACCAGTTGACCATAGTTTCTGCAAGGTAGGCAAGCCTGTAGTTCATTAGTGTCTGTTGTTTTTCTTTATCACTCATCTTTCGCCATCCAACAGCAGTAAACTCCTGAACAGGCCCGGAGGCCGCATCTATATCAATATTGCCTGACCTTTCGAATTTTGACATCAAATCCTTTATTGGTTCGGCTTTTTGTGTTTTGTTATTGTAGTAATGGTTGAAAAGCTGTATGAACGTCCATTGAGTCCATTTGTAATATTTCGGGTCGCAGGTCCTTACTTCCCGGTCCCAGTCAAAAGAAAAGCCTATTTTATCAAGTTGTTCACGATATCTTTTGATATTGTTTTCGGTAGTTATGGCGGGGTGCTGGCCTGTTTGTATTGCATATTGTTCGGCCGGAAGGCCAAATGCATCATAACCCATTGGATGCAACACATTAAACCCTTGTTGGCGTTTGTACCTTGAATATATATCAGATGCTATATATCCCAGGGGATGTCCAACATGTAGTCCGGCTCCCGAAGGATATGGGAACATGTCTAATACATAATACTTTGGCTTAGACGGGTCAATCTTTGTTTTATAGATCTTCTTTTCATCCCAGTGACGCTGCCACTTCTGTTCGATATCAATGAAGTTATAATCCATATTGGATGCATTTTTTATTATTCGACCTGCGAAGTTAGTAAATGTAGGCTTATTATCACAAAACTTTTTATAAATAATATACCCGGAAATATTATGTGGGGGTAAGTTATACGGGCAGGTTTGAGTTTCTTCAGGGTTATTTATTATTTGGGCCCCGTTGTTTTAATTGATTAATAAGCAAAACGCCGGAGCCCAAACAATGTTAACAGCATAAAAAGCTATTGCAGGAATTAGAAATAAAACCTGTATGCCAGGTTAAAGTTTCTTCCGGGCATAGGGATGTTTCGGTCCTCTATTCTTGAGAGGTGGTCGCGATATTCAGCATCCAATAAGTTCTCTGCCCGCAGTATAATGACATGTCTGCCTCCGTAATCGAGTCTATAACCTGCTTGAGCGCCTAGTAAAACATATCCGTCTGTTTTTTCTTCATTAGGAGCAATATATCTTTTTTCGTTTGCAGAGGTTGCTCTGGCACCAATCCAGCCCTGGCCGTAATCATATTGTAGTCCGCTTCTTAGCCGGAATGGTGGCATATAGGGCAGGTAATGAGTTTCTTCGCCACGGCGTTTTCCATTGACATAATCAAGTATCACGTCCCATTTCAATCCTTCTGTGATCATTAAGCTTAAAGAGACCTCTCCACCTATCATGTATGCTTCGTCGCCTATATATTCGAATATTGGGTATCCTGAGTCATCATCTATTAAGCCTGTAGGGTTAAAAACTATAAAATTCTGAAAGTGGTTTATAAAACCTGCTGCTTCAGCTTTTATACGGTCGGATTCCCATCTTATAAAAACATCTCCTCCATGTCCTATTTCGTCCTTGAGGTTTTCGCAGCCCACTTCATAAACACCTGCGCCAATATGCGGGCCATCGGCAAATAATTCTTCTGTAATAGGGTTGCGGTGTGACCTTGCAAACTGTGCCCCTATTTCCATTTCTTCCCTGGGCCTGATATTTAATCCGATTGAGCCTGAATAATTAAGAGCATCACGCTCCAGGTTTATGTCAGGGAACAGTCCATTAGGCAATGCTGTTGCTTTTTGATAATCCAGCCGTACGCCGAACTGTAATCTTACAATGCTTGAAAGAGGTATTTCCTGGTATGTAAACATTCCTATTGTAAATCGCTTTTCTCCGGGTGTATACGCCTCATCGCCTGCGACTTCCATATTGTTTCCATTAATACTCAGCCCCAGAGCTCCTCTGTCAAATATTCCATGCGCCCGGTGCTGGACAGTAAGAGTTGAGTTAATGCTTAATTTATCAAACTCTAATTCAACTTCTTCCTCAATTTCACCGTCATGTTGTTCAATTTCAATTTCCTGTTGGAAAAATCTCGAACCATTAACTCTTAATTGAGCTTTATCAAAGAAGTCATTTATTTTAAAATTTAATTTACCTCGCAGTAGTGTTCTGTCGGCTCTAATTTCAATTGTTTCGTCGGGATCTGCAATTGCTCCTTCTTCCGGCAGTTCAAATGTTTGGTTTCCTAAAGAAGCTGAAAAGCCACCATTGAGTTTATTGTTTTCAAAGCCAAATCCCAGGGCACCTTCGTAGTTTTGTAGTGAGGTGCTTGGTATTTCGCCAATGGGGGTATTGACATTACCTGCCTGGCGGTAGGATAGGCGTCCTGTAGCAGCCCACTTTTCATCACCATAGGTGTATCTTCCAAACCCTGCGCCCATTTTGTTAACTGTAGCCCCTTGTGCTGACAGCACCCCTGAGCTTCCGTAAGACCAGTTTTCGGGAATGTCGCTAGTCATAACGTTGATTACACCTCCTAATGCACTTGATCCATAGAGCAAGCTTGCAGGGCCTCTAACCACCTCTACTCTGCTTGCTGCAAGTGGATCCATCGCTATGGCATGGTCAGCGGCAGTATTCGAGATATCCCCCATACGTTCGCCGTCTTGCAATACTAAAATACGATCGCCATCAAGCCCACGTATTACCGGCCTTGAAGGTGTCGGGCCCATGGAACGCATAGCAATGCCGGGCTCACCATCAAGCATCTCTCCAAATGAAACCTCGCTGCGCCTCTGCAATTCTTCACCTATAAATGCCTGGTTGGGTTGATAATTGAAGCCACTGGCTGTAGGAGAGGAGGTTAAAACTATTTCATTAAGAGCAATGCCTTTATACTCAATTTCGATATCGATCTCTTTAGTTTGCTTCTCTTCGATCTTAAAGTCCACAGTTACCGGTTCATAGCCCATGCCCTTTACAATCAGAGTATGTTCCCCTACAGGAAGGTTGGTAAGCATATAATGGCCGGACGCATCTGTTAAGGTACCTATACGAGTACCTTTAATTAAAATATTAATAAATGGAATGTGTTCATCGGTTTCGGCATCAACAACATGACCGAAAATATTTGCATCGGTACCTGTCGGTTGTTCAAGTTCAGTGCCGGAAAGTATTGATGAATTTATAAAAACTAATATAAATACTAAGATTATATTTACTATATTTTTGTTCATTATTTTTTATGAATTTTTAATAACCGGTTATGATTAAATAAAATGAGTAACCATAATGCAAATCCAGTTATTATTAATAATTGTAATTATTATTTTACAGTATTTGAGGTTAAGGTAAAACGCAGAGATTTTTGTTTTTTGGTATTTTGTTGACAGATCACTTTATTTTGAGTTCGATGCATAACAAATACCGTTCTCTGCAAGCTGGATGCTAAAGTACGGGAGGAGCTCTTAAATCCGGAAGTTTTATAAACTTTTCCGCAATTATAGAATCATAAAAAAAAGTATGATGTTTTTTATTTGGTTCTGTAGTAAAATCAACAGAGAATCCTTCAACATTCTCCGAGCTGCTGTTAGAAGCTAATTGTGCCAGGATTGAATATTCAAAATCTGTGTGATGGTGGTCTTGTATCGGATTATTTGAGCAATTGCAATGTGGATGTGAGTGAGAAATAATCTTCCCGTTGCTCAGGATATGATAGTGCTGATTAACGTAGTTGTTGGAAATAAGCCAAAGTGCTGCGGGTAAACACAACAGTATTAAAATCCTACTTATTCCGAAATGTTTTATCATCAGTTTCCTGTAAGGAATTTGTTTTTTCAACTATTTTTAACGGTTGCAAAGGTATAAAAATATCATAAAAAAATTTTTAGTTAAACAAGTAAGTTGATTTTTATTATGATTTTTTAATACTCCACGTTGATCCTTCTTTTGTGTCTTTTACCTCTACATTCAACTCTATAAGTTTATCGCGGATATAGTCTGAGGTTTGAAAATCTTTTTGTTTTCTTGCGTTGTTTCGGATTTCAAGTAGTGACTCAATAAGTCCGCTGAGCAGTTTTTCGTTCTGTTCTGATTGTGTTATTGTATCTTCCAAGCCAAAAATTTCAGTTAAAAAAGTTTCGAACAGTTCATCAAGATCATTTATTTGCTGTTTATCCAGTGATTGTTTATTATCAAAAGCGCTATTAACAATTCTTGCAGCTTCAAAGAGATTTGATATTGCAATTGGGCTGTTCAGGTCATCATTAAGAGCGTCGTAGCATTTTTGTTTAAGCCCGGTTATATCAAACCCGGAAGTTTTTGATGGATTAATGTTTTTAAGTTTTTGCTTTGCTTCAAAAAGTCTGTTTAGTCCTTTTTCGGCAGCTATAAGAGCTTCATTGCTAAAATCCAGGGTGCTTCTGTAATGAGCTTGCAACATAAAAAATCTTAAAGTCATAGGGTCATATGATCTTTCTAATGCTTTATGGTTGCCGCTGAAAAATTCTTTGAGTGTAATAAAGTTTCCCAGGGATTTCCCCATTTTCTGTCCATTGATAGTTATCATGTTGTTGTGCATCCAGTATTTAACAGCTTCTTTTCCGGTTGCAGCTACTGATTGTGCTATTTCGCATTCATGGTGAGGAAACAGCAGATCCATTCCACCGCCGTGAATATCGAATTGTTCTCCCAGGTACTTTCTGCTCATGGCTGAGCATTCAAGATGCCAGCCGGGATACCCCTCACTCCAGGGTGATGGCCATCTCATAATATGTTGCGGGGTAGCTTTCTTCCACAATGCAAAGTCTACACTATTCTTTTTTTCTTCTTGTCCTTCTAAGTTCCTAGTGTTTGAGATCATATCATCAAGTACACGCCCGCTAAGTTTACCATAGTGTTTTTTTTCATTATACTTGAGAACATCAAAGTAAACTGACCCGTTCACTTCATATGCAAAGCCGCTCTTAAGTATATCCTTTACCATTTCTATTTGCTCGATAATGTGCCCTGATGCATGTGGCTCAATGTTTGGGTTTAATACATTGAGTCTATCCATATCCTGGTGGTACCTATTAGTATAGTATTGTACCACTTCCATTGGTTCAAGTTTTTCAAGCCTGGCTTTTTTTGCAATCTTATCTTCGCCCTCATCGGCATCGCTTTCAAGATGTCCGACATCAGTAATGTTTCTCACATACCTGACTTTGAAGCCGAGGTGTTTTAAATACCTGTATAAAAGATCAAAAGTGATTGCCGGGCGTGCATGACCCAGGTGTGCATCACCATAAACCGTGGGACCACAAACATACATACCTGTATAAGGAGGCTGCAAAGGCTCGAAAAGTTCTTTTTTTCTGTTTATGGTATTATATAAATAAAGTTTATGAGATAGCATGTGTTATGTGTATTTATTGTTTTTAAAAAAAGAGTTTATTTTTTTATTCTCTTATTTTCTTTTAGTACTTTAATTGTCTCTTTATATCCAAGCTTGTATATTTCATTAGCACTGGAGATGTCCATTAATCCAAACTTATCAAGACCTTTCGGTTCTATAAACAACGAACACCGGTCTTTTCTTTCAATAATTCTTGTTCTGATAAAAATATGAAATGTTCTTTCTGCTAATTTAAAGAGATTTGAGAAGTTCTCTTGATAACCTATAGGGTTTACGTTAACTCCAATAATTTCTTCACAAATATCTTCCAGGGGATCAATAGGAAAATTTTCAATTACTCCACCATCGGAGTAATATGTGTCTTTTATTTTCACCGGTGGAAACACCACCGGTATTGACGATGAAGCTCTAACGGCAGTTACCAGATCTCCTTTATCAAACTTAACGAGTTTGGCATTGTTAATATCAACTGCGAAAACCATAAGAGGGATTTCAAGGTCTTCAAAAAATTGTGCATCAAGGGTTTTTTTCAGCTTTTTTTCAAACCCTTTCATTTCAACAAGGCCTTGAGTGGGAATTGTAAGGTCAAGGTAGTGGAAAATTTTATGTTCAGTAAGGATGTTTAGTATTTTATTGGGTTTTTTACCGTCACAATATAGAGAGCCTGCAATAGCTCCTGCACTGACGCCACTGACGATATCAGGGAATATACCGTTATCATTGAGCGCCTGCAGAGCACCAAGGTGTGCGAAGCCACGTGTGCCGCCTCCGCTAAGCACAATACCTGTTTTGTATTTTTTTTTGCCCATTTTTAAGACAGATGATAAATTTTTTAGCATATCAATAAGCCTTGTCAATCAAAGTTATAATAATTCTTCAAAATATTGTTTAGTGTCAATCAAATCATTTTTAATTTCAAAGCTATAAAATATCTATAAAAAAAGTAGGCAGACCTTCTTTGAGCCTGCCTACTTAATATATTTAAAAGCTTAACTATTTTAAGCAAATAACTTTTGCTTGCAATTAGTTAACTATTTCTTGAAATTCAGCTACTTCAAAGAATTGAATAAATTCTCTGTCCATCTGAGCACATTCTTTATATTCAGGATCAAGTTGAATAGCTTTTCTAAGGTTTTCGTACACCATAGTGTTGTTATCTCTTCTTGCACCTATGATTGCAGTAAGATAAGCAACTGATGCAGATTCGTCAGCGCACTCAAGGTTAGTCATAGCTGCATCTTCGTTGTTGTTCATCAGGTGAGCAAGAGCCACGTTGTGTGTACAAGTGCGGCCTGCGTATGATGACAAGGCAGCTTCGTAGTCACCGATTAATATCATAAGGTTACCAATGTTGTAACCTGTGTTCATACCTTGTCCCTGGGCAGCTTCGTAATATGATTTTGCATTTTCGATATCACCTTCCCATGCAGCAACTACACCAAGGTTGTTCAATACACAACCGGTATTCGGTGCAAGTTGGTTTGCTTTTTCAAGGTCTTCAGCAGCTTCTTCTACATTGCCGAGCTTAAGGTTGACATAGGCAGCGTTGTTAAAGCCTCTGTAGCTTTGAGGATAAAGTTCTTTTGCTGCATTGTAGATTTCAAGCTTAGTGTCTAAGTCTTCAGTAAGAGTTGCTGCAAAAAGAAGCTCTTTTTCATCCAGTTCTTCGGGATTAGTAGTTGAAAGGGTTGCGATTTCTTCGTCGGTTTTCTTGGGTTCATAAGTTTTAATAACGATTTCAGCGCGACGTAGCGGTGCAAGAAGTTTTTCAATTTCTTCATATATAACCGTCATGTCCTTAATTCTTTTTTCCCTTTCAGCAGGAGCAAGCTCCGAGTTGATAACGTTAGAAATAACATCTTTTTGTGGCAAATCTGAAGCCTGAAGCTTTCTCATAAAACCTTCGAAGTCTTCGCCTTTAGCTTCAACAGCTATTTCAGGCATTTCGTAATCCTCAAGCTCTTTTACAAGCTTTTCGAACCGGCCTTTCCAATATCTGTGACCTGTTTCAGCCCTGTTTTCAGCAAGCTCTTCGTTGAATGCTACTTCACCTTCGGGTGATGCCCATGCATTGATCTCAACAGAATGGATTTCCCATCCTTTTTTAAGGAACTCGTTGAGCTCTTCAATTTTTTTCTTGTTCTCTTCCTTTTGATTCAGGTCAAAACGCCAGTTAAGGTTATGACGCATGTAATCAAAGTAGATGTTGGCGGTTTTGGTAACGATAACTTCTTTTTCGTAACCATGAGGTGCCAACGCAAGGTCTTCGTCTTTGTCCACTCTTTGTGAAGTGTTGATAACGCCATCAGCTACCTTTCTTTCAGGTAGAACTTCGGCATCATCTTCTCTGCCTTCACGGTAAATGCGAGCTCTCATATAAAGTTCAGAGGCAAGCATGTCTTCAGTAAATTCGATTTCACCGGTAGCATCAAAACGTGTTGTTCC
>SLSZ01000072.1 GCA_007130125.1 Bacteroidales bacterium | reverse complement strand
TCGGTATTCGGTGATCAGTCGGCAATCGGCAGTCCACAGTCGGCAGTCCACAGAACATAGTTGACAGTTGACAGTAGGCAGTTGACAATGCTCAGTAACCAGCAACCAGTATCCAGTATTCGTAATTCGTAAAATTCGTAACAGATTCGTTATTCGAAACAATAACAATTTGTATATTCGTAATTCGATTACTCATAATAAGTATTCAGCAACAGGTATCGAAAAAGCAGAAACAGTAATTATGAAAAACCAAACACACTATGCAAACCTCTAATGTTTCCGACACAGAACTATATTTGTTTGAAAACCTTATTGCTTTTGACAATATAACACATTTTGTTTCATCACGAAAGGGTGGGTATAGCAAAGGTGTTTTTCAAGGCTTGAATATTGGATTTAATGTTGGCGATGATGACTGGAATGTTCTTCGAAACAGAAAGATACTGTCAGATGCTGTAAACATACCTATTGACAGCTTTACATTTGCAAATCAGTGTCATGGTAGTAACATTAATTTTGCAGGAAGCTCTTTGCGTGGATGTGGTTCATCCGACGAAAAAAGCAGCCTGGAAGATACTGACGGAATGATAACTTCCACTCCCGGTATATGTATTACCGTTCAGGTTGCTGATTGTGTCCCGGTGTTATTATATGACAGTGAAAACCATATTGCAGCCGTCATACATGCAGGATGGAAAGGTACAATAGGGCAAATTACCGGAAAAACCCTTGAAAAAATGATACACTTTTGTAGCAGTAAACCTGTTAATATTTATGCAGGAATTGGCCCTTCAATTGGTCCATGCTGCTATGAAGTCGGTCAAAACGTCTACAAGGAGCTTAAATATAAGGGAATTTCAAAAAAAGACATAATTATACCTTCTAAACAAAAGGATAAATACTATTTTAACTTATGGCAAGCCAATAAAAAACAACTCACTGATCTTGGTGTAAAACCCGAAAATATAGAAGAAGCTGCAATATGCACGAAGTGCAATAACGAAAGTTTTTACTCTTCAAGGGCTTCTGATGGTAAAACAGGAAGGTTTGCCTCAGGTATAATGCTGAAAAAGAAATAAATGTTATTTTGCCTTGTATCCTTTTGCTCTTTCGGAATTTTTTATACCCTTTGTTTTCGTATCGTTCATGTAGGTTTTTGTAAAAATTGCTTCAAAAATATCTGCATAAGATAAATCAGCTCCTGACAGGTTTGCCTTTTCGAGTTTTGCTCTTGTAAGATCGGCATGATCCATTTTTGATTGAGAAAGGTCGGAACGGCTTAAGTCAGCTTCAACAATATAAGCTTTTGTTAAGATTGCCCTGTTAAGACTTGCATCGGTAAGGTCGGCTTTGCTGAGATTACTTCCACGTAAATCAGCATAGTCAAGTATTATACCATCAAGATTGGCCTCAGAAAGGTCAGCGTTGGTAAGTATAGCATCAGCCAAATAAGCCCCGGACAGATTAATACCCTTTAATAAAGCTCCGCTTAAATTGGATTTGGAAAGATTAGCTCCAGACAGATCAGCACCAGAAAGATTTGCCCCTTCAAGGTTTGCTCCTCGCAAATTCAAAGGACGGTACATGTCGGCTACCGAGCTTTGCGCTATTAAAAGCCATAAATCACGGTCTGATAAAACTCTGCCCATCTGAAAAATTATTAGATTAAATTTTTGCTAATATATCAAAAATTATAACATTATTTAACCTTTAAATAAAATTATGTAAATAACTAATAATGAATTAATCTTATTTAGTCCAAAATAATCAGGATAAAACATGGCCTCAACTTAATAATGAGTAATTGTAATCAAATAAAATCATCCCAAATAAATGATTTTTTATCATTATATTCGTCAAAGAAAACTTTTAATACTCATTGATTTATAAAAAAACAGGAGGGCTTACTATGAAATCCGGATTTCTTTCACTGTTTGTTTTAATTGCTTTTTCAGCAACATTTTTTCTCTTCAATGGTTGTAAGCCTGAAAAAAAGGCTGACATTGTACTGCGCAATGGAATAATATACACTGTTGATGCAGACAGATCTCATGCTGAGGCTATTGCTATTAATGGTAATATAATTACCGGGGTATTTAAAAACGATGAAGATGCTGAAAAACACATTGGCAGAAATACAAGGGTCGTTGACCTTAAAGGAAGCTTTGTAACACCCGGCATGATTGACGCACATGTTCATTTCAACAGGGCCGGCGCACTGATTAACGATGCCAACCTGATGACCGTTTCTGATGAAGACGGGCTTAGAGAAGAAATCAATAGAGTAATAAGTATATTGGATGATGGTGAATGGATTACCGAAGGTTTGTGGGGTGCATACGAGCAGTGGGCGTTGGGAGATGCCGGTAAGGACAGACATGATGGACCGGACTTCTGGAGGCCTCACAGAAACATGATCGATGATATTACTACCAAAAACCCTGTTTTTATTTGCCGTTTTGATTACAAGGAATGGCTTGCCAATAAAGTAGCACTCAAATCAGCCAACTTGTATGACAATCCTGTTGAAGGAATGGAGCTTGATAAAGATGGTATACCCACAGGTATTATTTTCAGGGGTACCGAAGCATTTGAAAAACTCCGTAATGCTGTTGAACCAAAATCACATGAAAGGCTGATGGATGAAAACAGGGCTGCACTTAAAGCCCTCAGGGAAGCCGGTATTGTTGAAGTACACGATATTGCTACTGCCGAACAAACAAAAAGGTTTATTGAGCTTGATAAAAACAATGAACTGACAGCCCGTGTATGGCTGAGGCCCGACCTTTCAAGAGGTGAAGAGCTTAAAGAGAAAGATATTACTATGGGGTTACATCCCGAAACAAAAGAGGATTGCAATATATTGAGGTATGGGGCTTTAAAAGGCTATATTGACGGTATCATGGGCACGCATGGTGCTCTTTTCTTCGAGCCATACGACGATCAGCCTGATAATTACGGACATTGGCGCCGGCACACAAGCGACTGCCCCGAGTTTTCGGAAAGAAACATGGAAAAGATGTATAACCTGATAATGAAAGGGCTTGAAGCAGGTTTTGTGCCAAACATACATGCCATTGGCGACAGGGGCGTTGCAGAAATGCTTGACCTGTATGAAAGGCTAAAAAATGAGGGAGTTGACCTTACAGGATTCAGGGTTATTCATGCACAGGTAATAAGACCGGAAGACTTCCCGAGATTTAATGACCTCAACGTTATCGCCGAAGTTAATCCATACCACCTTTCAGATGATATGCGATGGATGGAAGAACGTATAGGTTATGAGCGCTGCAAAGGTGCTTATGCATTCCGTTCGCTACTCGACAATGGAGCTGTACTAAGCTTTGGCTCCGACTGGCCGGGAACAAGCGCTGCTCAATACCATGTTCATCCTAAGTATACCATATACGCCGCAGTAGCCAGAAAAACAGTTACAGGCGAACCAAAAGGAGGATGGTTCCCGGAAGAAAAAATTACAGTTGAAGAAGCAATAGAAGCCTATACCATCAATAATGCATATGCTACCTTTGAAGATGATATAAGGGGTTCAATCGAAGCCGGAAAACTCGCCGATATAACAGTATTCAACCGAAACCTGCTGGAAATACCGCATGACGAAATACTGGAGGTGGAAGTTGTTATGACTATTGTTGATGGGGAGATTGTTTTTGAAAAATAAAATATAATTCCCGATGATCGTCAATAACTACTATCCCCGACAGGGGATAAATACTAATAGCCCGGCATGAAATGCTAATAAATGCACGCAAGTATAGGTTAAAAGATAATTCCCGATGAGCGTCATAAGCAACTATCCCCGACAGGGGATAAATATTAATAGCCCGGTATGAAATACTGGGAAAAACGTACAGACCTATATAACCTGCAACCCTGAAAGGGTTGAATAAAAATTCATTAAAACAAGTACTTCTCATCATAATCAATCTGATGTTTTTTCAGCAGCATAATAAACTCTTCACGATAAGTTAAGGTTTTATGACGTTCTTCCAGGTTTTCAACATATTTGATAAGTCTGTCCTTATCATTGATAGAATAGGTAAATGCACCATATTTTGTTTGCCATGCGGTAAACCCTTTGAAAATCCTATTTTGTTTAATCCATTTTGAACTTGCTACCTTCATATCTTTAATTAAGTCAGCTACAGCTATGCTCTGATGAACATGGGTAACAATATGAAGATGGTTTTCAACACCGTTAATAATATAGACATGACAGTTTTTGTTTTGTAAAATACCATGGAGGTATTTGAAAAGTTCACTCCGCCTGTCTTTTAACAGAACTGGCGCATTGTTTTTTGTACCAAATACGATTTGATATAAAATTTGTGTATATGACATAATTAATTGGTTTTATTCAACCCTTTCAGGGTTGCGGTTAATGGTTATTGTTCATTACCACAGGTTGCTCCTGTGGCTATTGATATTTAACCCTTTCAGGGTTATGGCTTTTTACGGATTTTGCTAACTCTTATGTTGTATTTTAGTTCTTTAACAATAAATACCCTACTTGTAATTACTGCATTTGTTTCAAAGGTTGCACCTGTAGCTACTGATATATAGCCCTTTCAGGATTATGGGTTTATATTATTTTCCTAATTCTCATTTACGTAAGCAGTTTTGTAATTAAATCACAAATTATACTGATAGAATTATAACACCTTACGCAAAAGGTAATATAATACCATCCCTATTATAAATGCAATTATGAAGTTAATCAGCACTGACAATATTGCAATTACAATAGCACCAATTGCCTTCATGGGTTCAATTGGAACAGGAAGCCTGAAATATAATCCCGATATGATATACCACAATGAAAAAAACAGTAAAATGTGAGCCAGGTTAACATTGGTAACCACTGCCACTCCAAACACAATAGGAAGTATGGTGCCATAATCACCTATGGAGCCGGCAAGTTCTTTCAAAAAAACCTTAAAACTAAACTTTTTAGCGTGATCAAAGCTTTGCATCTGACTATTATCAAGTTTAGTACACTATGGTTCTTTGCTGTTAAGATTTTTAAGAAAAATAATCATGCAATTATTCCTTTCCTTGTTAATGCCGGTATCATTTCCTATTTCAACAACTATTTTCCGATTATTATCTAAAATAGCTTTACCCTGGATTGCTTTGTCTTCAAAAGAAAGCTTTATCTCATAAGCCCCTTCAGGAGGCAACAGTTTATTGCTGTCATCAACTTGAAATTCATATACAGATTCACAAGCCTCATATCCTTCACCTTTATACAGTTTAATATTGCCGATCATGAAATACTCATAACCCAGATATGAGTTTGCAGTCTCAACATCTCCCCTAAACAGGGCTTTCCTGATTTTTGTGGAGCTTATGGTTTCTTTATTAATTTGCTGCATTGGAATTTCTTCTATCCTGAAATCATGCTTATTTGCAAGCTGATAAAGAAAATCTCTGTCTCCCTGCCTTTTATGGCCAAATTGATGGTTATAACTGGCTACAAGCACTTTTGCGCCAAGATCTCCTGCAATATGCCGGGTTATAAAGCTATCAGATGGTATTTTTGAAAACTCCAGAGTAAAGTTTACCACAATAAGGTTTTTTAGTCCTGCACGCTCGAGAAGCATCGTCTTTTCTTCGAGCGTATTAATAAGCTTTAAGTCTTTTTGATCTGGGTACAATAGAATTCTTGGATGTGGATTAAAAGTAACCACAACTGACTCGCCACCAATATCCTGTGCAATGCTGTTTAATCTTTTTACTATCTCTTTATGCCCAATATGCACTCCATCAAAAGAGCCGGTGGTTACCACTGCATTTTTGATCTTTGCTTTTGCCTCCGCAAAATTGTTAAATACTCTCATAAGAAGTAACGGGTAACGAGTGACGGGTGACAAATATATCATCACCCGCTACCCGGCAATTAATTATTTTTTTACAAAAAAAGCTATTTTTTCCAATGAAGTTATGATATCATACTCTTCCAGGTAAACACCTTCGGGAACAGTTAACGGTTCCGAAGTAAAATTGAGTATTCCCTTAATTCCCGTTTGTAATAATATCTGCGTCACTGACTTTGTTGCTTCAGATGGAACAGTTATCACCGCAATTGATATATTTTCATTTTTAATTATCTCAGTCATCTCATTTTCATCATAGCAAGGTACGCCTGCTATCTTCCTTCCTATTTTTTTAGGATTATTATCAAACGAG
>SLSZ01000221.1 GCA_007130125.1 Bacteroidales bacterium | reverse complement strand
CTTCGCTACGCTATCGCTCCGCTCAGGATCTCGTTGAATTGCATGGTAAAGTTATTAAAAGTTTCCGCTGTGATGTTTTGGTTTTGTAGCCGGTAAATATTTGTTGTGTGAAGCTTTTAAGTGGTTTTGGTAAGATGTCGAAGTGTTACATTATAAAATCAACCAGTACATCAAATAGTGACTATCCCTGCGCAGAGTACCACAGTGTGCTCACAGAGTTTCACAGTTATAAAATATTAATAATTGTATGATTATAGCATACATTGTGTAACACTGTGTTACACCGTGCAACAAAAAAAGCGTTTCAATTATCCGGATTTTTGTTCAAATTATTTAAGATTGCGAACACTTTGTTGTTAGAAGTGATTTTAATCTGAAATCATTGATACAGAAATTTTTTAATTATTGCATCAACTTTTCATCTATTTCATCATAAGATGGAATATTGCGATAGTGCCATTTGCCTAAGACTATACCGTCTTTCATTAATACCAGCCCCGGGTTTGACCGCACTATGGTCTTCAGCTCTCGTTCATCGCTATAATAAAATTCATAAGGTGTTTGATACTCATGACGGAAAGAGTCCGTTTCTTGATAAGAGCTGCTTGTAAGCACAATAAACGAGTACCCGTCTTCAATTGCATTATTTGCAAGTTTATTGATTTTTTCTTTAAATGCTTTCTTGTTGGTTGTGCGAAGATCGTAAGTGACTACTATAAACTGGTAATCGGGGTTTCCAACATATTTTTCGGTATGGTCAATTTCATAATCGTCACGTATATCAAAATTACCAATAGGAGATGGTATGTGTTCTTTAATTACAATTTCTTTTCTATCCACATATTGCCATCCATCTTCAGCATAAGGCAGGTCATCCATTTCAAACTCTTTCTTTTCGCCGGTTTTGGTGTTTTCATATATAAAAACAAACTCCGATTTTCCTTCCTGTACAGGTTTTAGCTGCTCTGTAATATCATTGCCTACCTTCCACGGCCTGAAATCCATAACAGGAAGATTTCGCAGGCAAAATATCGATAACCATACGGCAAGAATTGTAAAGCCGCCAGCCAGCCACCAATCTTTTTTATGAGACCATAATGGCTGTATTTTATCTTTTTGTATAAAAATCAAAATTGCAGCAGCAAGCAAAATCAGGTTTTTATAAAATGTTTCCCAGTTTGTAATTACCCATGCATCCCCAAAACATCCACAGTGGGCTACTGCATCGGTAATTGCAATATAAAGTGTAAGCGGGGTAAAGAAGATCATGAATAATAAACCAGCCCAGGCACTTAGACGCATTTTTAAACCCAACAAAATTGCTATGCCCACAACAAGTTCCAAAGTATTTAATATTATTGCCAATGGTAATGACAAAGGCATTAGCCAGTCCATTCCGAAAGCAATAAAATAATCATCAAAGATATAAACGCTTCCCAGGGGATCTATGGCTTTAGTGAATCCGGCAAATATAAAAGCTACACCAAATATAATTCGTGATAGCCAGGTTAATACTTTCATAATCATAGACAACTCAATATTTTATAATTATTACTCTTTTACTTCAACTCTGCCAGTAATCCTAAGTACTTTTCTTACGGCAGGATCATTGGAATCAGCAGTTACTGTACGGTTAATGTTATGTGGACGAGGAGCAACCCTAAAATGCACCTCGATAACCCCTGTTTCACCAGGGCTAACAGGCTCTTCAGGGTAACTGACCACACGTGTACCACAACATGCTCTAACTGAGAATAGAATAAGAGGTTGACTCCCTTTGTTTTCATATTCAATCTCTAAATTGACCTCTTCTATTCCATCAACATACAAAGTGTCTAAATTAATACGATTGTTCTCTGCTTTAAACTCAAACTTGGGACCATCTGCATCATTTTGTTCTCCTTGAGCGAATGCTCCCATACCAAAATTAGTTATTGAAAACAACCCTATGAATAGCACGCATCCAAATTTTATCAAACTTTTCATTTTTGTAACACTTTTTTAGTTTATCAATTTATTGGGTTTATTGAATTATTATTAAATATCATTATTGTTTTCAACTGATTTAATATCACAAATATCCTCTTTTTTAACAGGAAGTTCTCCAAAAAACTCCCTGAATAAATATCCGGCTTCTTTCCAGTTCTCACTATTAATACAATACTTAATAAACGGCCCTTCGGTTACGCCCTGTATCAATCCCGCATATTTTAGCTCTTTCAGGTGCTGCGATACTGTAGAAGGTGCTATTCTAAGTTCTTTTACAATATCACAACCATAGCAACATGTATTCATATCCGATAATTTCTTCATAATATACGCTCTGACAGGGTTACTCATCACCCTGGCAAAATTGGATAACTCTAAAATATCCTCGTTGTATTTGAATTTAGCAGCCATTTTCTTATTTATTCAATGACAAATTTAAAAACATTTCGTTATTTCGCAAAATTACGAAATAAATATATAGTGCAAAGGTCATTATTAAATTTTAACTTTTTTTAGTAACCCGTTATTTTTTTGACAAAATGATTATAGCAGATGTAACAGATATTATCAGAATTGCTTAAAAGCTCCAGTCTATTGCCTGCTGCTTTATCCATGGTGTTAGCAAAGCCCTCGCAAATAAAAGAAAAGATTAACATTTTTTTAAATTAGCGATTAAAACATTTTGAGGTATAAAGTGTTATATTATTGAAATCAAAAGAACAACGTTCTTTATATTTTTCAAACAATGCCAAAAAGCACAAATAAAAAGTAGTTTTTTGTTTTGATTAGTTTGGTTTTGGTTAGTTTTTATAATGATTAGTAACGTAGATTTTGGTTAATTTGGTTATTAATTACGGGTGGCGGGAGTTGGTTTCTCTCGCCACTTTTTTTGATAAAAATGAAATTAACTGTTATTCTTAATGATAATCCAAATTAGTGCTATTTAAACAAAACATAAAAGAAAAGGGGCTGTTTTAAGTTAATTCAGCCCCTTTATATATTAAAAAGCCCCTATTCCTTTTTTTAATATTTGGTTTTTACTCCCATATTATAAAGCATAAAGCCGTAAGTGTCAGCAACTTGTTCAATGATCATCCACGTAGGTTTTCCTGCACCATGTCCTGCTTTAGTTTCAACCCTGATAAGTACGGGGTTATCACCCTCGTGTTTTCTTTGCAGTTCTGCGGCATATTTAAAGCTATGAGCAGGCACAACCCTGTCGTCGTGGTCTGCGGTTGTTATTAATGTTGCCGGATATTCAACACCTTCCTCAACATTATGCAGGGGTGAATATGAATACAAGTTATTGAAGTGAGTAGAATCATCACTTGTTCCATAATCCTCAGCCCAAGCCCAACCGATTGTAAACTTATGATAACGGAGCATATCCAGTACGCCTACTGCCGGCAAAGCAACTTTGAACAGTTCAGGCCTTTGAATCATTACAGCTCCCACGAGTAAGCCACCATTGGAGCCACCTTGTATAGCAAGTTTTTCTGAAGAGGTGTAGCCTTCATCTATCAAGTACTCAGCAGCAGCAATAAAATCATCAAAAGTATTTTGCTTTTCCAGCTTGGTTCCGGCACGGTGCCATTCTTTACCGTATTCACCGCCACCACGAATATTAGGCATAGCAAAAACACCGTCGTTTTCAAGCAGCAATAACCTTGTTATGCTGAATGACGGAGTCATGCTCGCATTAAAACCGCCATAACCATATAGCAACGTCGGATTATCTCCATCAAGTTCCAATCCCTTCCTGTGAACTATAAACATTGGCACTTCTGTGCCATCTTTGCTGGTGTAAAACACCTGCTTTGTTTCATAATTTTCTATATCAAAATCAATTTCAGGAACAAAATAGGATTCATAACTATTTTCAGATACATCAAATTTAAAAATGGACGTTGGGTAGGTAAAAGATGTAAAAGTGAAAAAAGCAACATTTTCGTCCTTTTTGCCGCTAAAGCCACCTAAAGACCCTATTGCAGGAAGTTGAAGTTCTTGCTCCCTTTCACCATCCATACTATAAATATAAGCAACGCTTTTAGCATCTTCCATATAATGAACGATCATCTTACCTCCTATCAAACTGACACTTCTCAGCACATTATCGCTCTCCGGGATGATCTCTTCCCAGTTATGAGGAGCTGGATTTGCCGGGTCAATAAGTACCAGGCGATAGTTTGATGCTTCATGGTTGGTTCTTACCAACATTTTACCATTTATATGGTCAATCACACTATTGTTATAGTCAAAACCTTGAATTATATTTTGAAATCTACTGCCAGGCCTTGTTAAGTTTTTAACATGTATAGCATTGCCACTGGTAGTTTCTGATTCATAAAGAATAAGGAATTTTTCATCCTCGGTAGTTACTGCGGAATAATTCCGGCGAGGATATTCTGGATTAGCATAAATAAGCTCATCCTCTTCCTGGCTAGTGCCTAATTTATGGTAAAATACTTTATGGTTTTCATTTGTTCCGGAAAGAGCTTCACCTGGTTTTGGTTCATCATAGCGGCTATAATAAAATCCTTCACCTTCCCAGGAAATACCGGAAAATTTAACCCACTTGATATGGTCATCAAGCTTTTCACCGGTCTCAACATTCATAACGAATATCTCATTCCAATCCGATCCGCCGCGAGATATGCCATAAGCCATGTATTTCCCGTCGTTAGAAATTCCCAGCCTGGTTAGCGAAATGGTGCCGTCTTCCGACATCTCATTGGGATCAATCAACACACGTGGCTCCCCTTCTATACCTTCGCGTACATAAAGCACACTGTGATCCTGCATCCCTTCATTTTTGAAGAAAAAATAATGATCTCCCTGCCAGAAGGGAGTGCTATAACGAGGATAATCCCAAATCTCTGTTAACCTTTCCTTTATTTTGTCACGAAAAGGTATCCTTTCAAGATAACCAAAGGTAACTTCATTCTGTGCTTCTACCCATTTTTTTGTCTCAGCACTCGTGTCATTCTCAAGCCAGCGAAAAGGGTCTGCTACCTCAACGCCAAAATAATCATCCACCACATCATCCATCCTGGTTTCAGGATATTCAATCCTTGGAGATTGCTGACAGTGTACCATAACAAATCCAATTAAAATAAAAAATAATATATTCTTTTTCATCATTTTTATTTTTTGAGTTAACATTAATTTTTTTTAAGCGTGTAAATATATCAAAAATTAATAGAAAGCTTAACTTTACGGCACTATTAAAAAAAACAAAAAAATAACTTATGAGCAAAAACATTAAAAGTGTAACAATAATTAAAAAAGATATCGTTTTACCTTCGGCATCTTCAAACGAGTTAACGGAAAAGGAGCATATACTTTCAAAAACAGAGTATAATAAAAAAGGCCAAACTTTGGCTGAAATAAGCTATACAGCCGAAGGTAAAACAGATCATGCCTATACATACCGTTATGATGATGATGGGTTCCTGCTTGAAGAAATGCTGGTTGAAAATGACGATGAGGTTATTGAACGAAAAACATTTGAGCCCGATGACAAAAAAAATATAAAAACAGAATACCGTCATTACCTAGATAATACCTATGATACGATTGAGTATGTTTATGATGACGAAGGTAAACTGGTTAAAAAAATTACCAGTGATTTCGATGGCGATGTTGAACAGAAAGAATTGTTTGTCTATGAAAATGGTAACCTTATAAAAGAAGCCGTTCTTGATGAAGACGATGAGATTATTTCCGAGAAAACAGTTGAATACGACGATGAAGGGAGGATAACAGCAACAGAAAGCTATGACTCGATTGAAGAAACCAGGATTAACAAAGTAACTGAATATGATGAAAATGGATATCGTAAAGAAATACTAACCTATAATAAAGCTAACAAACTGATTGAGCGTATACAGTTTGAGCATGATGATAAAGGACGAATAACTCAGATAATAGAAGAAAATCCGGCGAAAAAGAACACGATAAAAATGAAGTACGACAATAATGGTAATTTGATATTGCAGGAAGAGTTTGACAAAAACGGTAAACTTATTAACAAAGTTGAACGCTCTTACAGTGAGGATAATCGAGTTTTGGAAGCACGAGCTTTTATGGAAATTGCCGAAAGAAATATTATAAAAAATTATACGCTTCAGTATAAGTATGAATTATATTAGTAATAAATGAATATGATAGTTATAAAGTAACGTGCCACGTGTATTCGGCATTCGTTGAAAAGCGCATGGGGTAGAGTGTTAGGTATTTGTTTAGT
>SLSZ01000215.1 GCA_007130125.1 Bacteroidales bacterium | reverse complement strand
GGCAGCATTAAGTGGTTTGCCAAATCATCCGGTACAACTAGCGATAAAAGCAAATTCATCCCAGTAAGTTATGAGTCACTGCATAATTGTCAATATAAAGGGGGAAAAGATGTTTTGAGCATCTACTGCCATAACCGCCCCGATTCATTGGTTTTTGACGGCAAAGGTTTAACAATAGGCGGCAGCCATAACGTTAGTGAATTTAATAAAGAGTCATATTTAGGTGACCTTTCGGCAATAATGTTGCAAAACGCCCCTTTTTGGGCTGAAATGCTTAGAACACCAGGTCTGTCTGTTGCTTTGATGAGTGATTGGGAAAAAAAGCTTGAAAAAATAGCTAATGAAACTATTACCGAAAATGTCACTAACATTAGTGGTGTTCCATCATGGAACCTGATCCTTCTGAAAAAAATTCTTGAAATAACCGGCAGATCAAATGTGTTGGAAGTATGGCCAAACCTGGAGCTTTTCATTCATGGAGGGGTTAGCTTTATCCCCTACCGAGAGCAATATCAAAAACTAATACCTTCCGACACAATGTACTATCTTGAAACATATAATGCATCAGAAGGCTTTTTTGCCATTCAGGATATACAAAACTCCGAAGAAATGTTATTAATGCTTGATTACGGCATTTTTTACGAATTCATTCCTATGGATGAAGTTGATAAAGAAAATCCAAAAACATTATCTCTCGAACAGGTTGAAAAAGGTAAAAACTATGCAGTGGTTATATCAAGTAGTGGTGGTCTTTGGCGTTACATAATTGGAGATACGGTAACAATAACAAACACCAAACCTTATAGAATAAAAATCTCAGGACGTACAAGGAATTTTATTAATGCCTTTGGAGAAGAAGTAATTGTTGATAATGTGGATAAAGCTTTATATAAAGCCTGTAAAACCTCCGGAGCAATTATTAAAGAATATACGGGGGCACCTGTTTACCTTGACGAAAAGCGTTTTGCCGCTCATGAATATCTTATTGAGTTTGAAAAAGAACCCGAAAACATAGAATCTTTTGCAATAATATTTGACAAAGAACTGCAAAACATTAACTCAGACTACGAAGCAAAAAGAAGCAGCAACATAATGCTGAAAAATCTTATAGTTAGAAACATGCCGGAAGGAACTTTCTATAACTGGATGAAAAAAAGAGGTAGAATAGGCGGACAAAACAAAGTGCCAAGGCTCTATAACAACAGAAAATATGTGGATGAAATACTTGAATTCGAGAAAAGCATCCATTAATCGAAAATCAGGATTGCTGATAATAGCTATAGGATTCTTTATATTCATAGCATTCAATACCAATGCCCAATTCAGTTATGAATCGATAATAGAGACCGATGCCTCTTTTTTCACAATTGATCCTCTCGACAATATTTATCTCGCTGAATCAGGTGCCATAATTAAAATTAATGAATCAACAGGTGAAAGATCAAACTTCTCCAACCCGCTTTATGGCTCTTTCGATATCATTGACAGCTCTGACCCCCTTAACATTTTAGCATTCTCAGCCAGTCTGGGAATAATTACATTCCTGGATAAAAACCTCGTTGAAAAAGAAACTTTCTCAATAAATGATGATTTTTTTAAAGAACGGCCCGGGCTTGCATGCAACTCAAGACTTGAAGGGTTTTGGGTGTATTACCCTGAACTTTGGCAGTTTTCCAGAATAAACAGAAAAAACCAGGTGCTCACCACCACTCTACCTATGCACAATCTTGAGTATAACTTCTCTGAGCCCTGCTTTATGATTGAAACAGATTCACGCCTTTATGTTTCGGATTATGAAAACGGAATATTCGTTTTTGACGTTTTTGGAGGTTTTCTTTTTAAGATACCCCTGAAAAATGTTTGCACTTTTCAGGTTTTAAACAATTATATAGTTTACTTCACAAAAAATCAATTATGTTTGTATGACTTTTTTCTTCATAAGGAAAGTTTAATTTTGTTACCGGAAGCAAATATAAAGTCGGGTTTTTTAAACTACCCTTTTGTATATTTGCTTACAAAACAAGGGCTTAAAAAATATTATACCATCATTGAGTTATTCTGAGTTATTTTTGTTAAAAACTGTTTTACACAAAACAATTACAATATGCATATAGCTATAGCAGGAAATATCGGTTCCGGTAAAACGACCCTCGCCGGTTTATTATCAAAACATTACGGCTGGGAAGCACATTATGAAGATGTTGAGACCAATCCTTATTTGAACAATTTCTATGAAGATATGCAACGCTGGTCTTTTAACCTGCAGATATACTTCTTGAATAGCCGCTTCAGACAAATAGTGGAAATCCGAAAATCCGGGGAAACTGTGATCCAGGACAGAACAATTTACGAAGACGCATACATATTTGCCCCAAACTTACATGCAATGGGCTTAATGTCAACCCGTGACTTTGATAATTATAAAAGCTTGTTTGAACTAATGAGCTCATTCATTGAACCACCCGACCTGCTGATTTATCTGCGTGGCTCTGTACCAACCCTTGTAAACCAGATACAAAAACGCGGAAGAGATTATGAAAACACCATCAGGCTTGATTACCTTAAAAGGCTAAATGAACGTTACGAAGAATGGATTGAAAACTATAGCCTTGGAAAAAAGCTTATAGTAAACGTTGACGATATCAAATTCAGTGAAAACAAAAAAGATTTTGGTGAAGTGATACAAAAGATAGACGCCGAAATACACGGATTGTTTTAATCTAAACCTTTAACAAGCTGCCAAATGCAATGTATAGGCATTATACCCGCCCGCTACGCCTCCTCCAGATTTCCTGGCAAACCCCTGGCTATCATCGGTAATAAAACAATGATAAGACGTGTATATGAACAGGCACTAAAATCTCAAAAAATCAATAAAGTTTTTGTGGCTACCGATGACAATCGCATAGAAAAACATGTAAAAGAATTTGGTAATGTGATCATGACAAAACCGGAACATAAAAGTGGAACCGAAAGATGTGGCGAAGTAGCTGAAAAACTTATATCTGAAAACGTTTTAAATACAAATGATGCAATCATAAACATACAGGGTGATGAACCCTTTATCAATCCGGAGCAGATTGATCAATTAGCGAAGACCCTTGAAAATCAAGATGTTCAAATAGCCACACTAGCAAAAAAAATAAATTCTTCAGAAACCCTGTTTGATGAAAACTGCGTGAAAGTTGTTATAAGCAAATCCCTGAAAGCATTATATTTTAGCAGAGCACCAATTCCTTATTGCAGAAATACCGATACAGAAATCTGGTTGAAAAAACATAACTACTTGCAACATATTGGTCTTTATGGATATAAGACAAATGTATTGCTTAAAATCACAAAACTACCTGAAACAAGTCTGGAAAACACTGAAGCGCTTGAACAACTCAGATGGACTTTTAATGATTACGATATTCATGTTGGCATAACAGAACACGATAGCTACAACGTTGATGTAAAGGAAGATATAGAAAAAATACCGAAAAGTTTGTACTAATAGTTCTGCATTACTAAAAAATACTAAAGAAAGAACCAAAAGCTTAAATATTACAATAAACTTATTATTAAATAATAAAAACATTATTTTTGCATACAAAGCATTTTAAAATATAACAAGAAACTCTATTTTATAAAAAACAAATTTCAAACACCAATTTCTAACTATAAAATCCAAATAATATAATTTAAGATTAACTTTGTAAATAGTTTTTATAACTTAGCACAATATTTTACGTATTAACAAAGAAGAAAAAGTCTATCACCTATTTACCAAAACTTAGAAAAATGAAAATAGGAAAATACATAAGCGAACTGTTATTTGAAAAAGATTTTGTAATTCTGCCTGGATTTGGCGAATTTTCCACAAAATATATTCCAGCACGCTTTGTGCCCGAATTGAAAAAAGTTGAAAAGCCTTCAAAAGTTATTTCATTTGGGGATAAAAGAAAAACTGACGATGGTGTTTTATCATCATATATTGCCAAACAAGAAAATATTGATCACGAAAAAGCCAAATCATTTATAAATGCTTTTGTTAAAGAGATGAATGAAACTCTTCAGGCAGGTAAATCTGTTGAGTTGGAAAATGTAGGGAAGTTTTCACCAGGTGTAGGTGGGAGCATCACTTTTGAGCCTGATAAATCCATCAATTACCTGAAAGACAGTTTGGGTATGGGAAGTGCAAAAGAACCGGAGAAAAAACCTGCTGCTACAACGAAGCCTACTGCAGAGAAACCTGAAGATAAGCCCGCAGAAAAAAAACCGGAAGACAAACCCGCTGAAAAAGAAACACCAAAAGAACCTGCAGCAAAAGCTCAGCCGGCAGACACTCCAAAGCCGGAAGCAAAAAAACCGGAACCACCAAAACCGGAAGAAAAGAAAGAACCGGTTGACACTGAGAAAAAACCAGGCATAACTCCTAAAGACGAGCAAAAACCTAAACAGGCAGAGCCTGCCAAAAAAGAAGAAATACTAGATGAAGAGGAAAAGCCAAAGCTCTCACCGGCTGTAAAATGGGTTGCTTTTGTAGCTATTCCGCTATTAGTTATTATTATTATAGTAGCGTTTAACTTTAATTACATCATTGGTGATAAAGATCCGGTAACAGACACTGACAAGGACAGAATCAGCTTTGTTGACAGGATTAGAGGTATATTTGTAGACATAGACGAACCGGTTGAACCAACACCGGTACCAGAAGTTGAAGTAGAAGAAGAGGTAATTGAACCCGATCCCACTGAAATAGAACCTGATGTAACCAGGCCTCCACATGAACCGGAGCCAGGGCGAACAGTTTATCATATAGTTGTAGGAAGCTTTATTGAAAAGCATAATGCAGAAATTTTTGCTGAAGATCTGCAAAAACAAGGAGCTACAAGAGCTTCAGTTTTTGAACAAGCACGTACCGGACATTACAGGGTTAGTTATGGATTCTATTATAGCATGAGAGAAGCCGAAAGTGAGCTGGAAAGGGTTAAACAAAACGTTAACCAGAATGCATGGATTCTGAAAAGATAAATTGTTAAAACTTCTGTAAAGAATAAAGCAATTTAATTAATCGTGGGAAAGAATAAACTGAGAAAATTTACCGAGATACACACCTTTCCTAACGTAATTCAACCTGACTACAGATCAGATATTAAAGATTTTGAATATAAAGGAAAATGGGGTTGTTGTTTCTTTGAAAATGACAACCCCATCGTACTTGAAATAGGTTGTGGTAAAGGCGAATATACTATAGGTCTTGCAAAAGAATACCCCGGGAAAAACTTCATAGGCATAGATATAAAAGGTGACCGGATTTGGCATGGTGCTAAAAATTCTATTGAACTGGGACTAAAAAACACCGCTTTTCTTAGAATACAAGCTGAAAAAATTGAACAATATTTCAACGAAAATGAAGTGTCGGAAATATGGATACCCTTTCCTGATCCACAACCCAATAAACCAAGAGTAAAAAAGCGTTTAACTTCACCAAATTTTATTGAGAGATATAAAAAAATCCTAAAGCCAAACAGCCATATTCACCTTAAAACAGACAATAACACTTTATTCGATTATACCCTAAATGTCATAAAAGAACATAACCATAATATACATAAAAGATCTGATAACGTTCATGGCGATACTGAAAACAACCTAGACCCCGTTGTAGAAAAAATACAGACATATTATGAGCAAATGTTTACCGAAGAAGGAGCAATTATATACTATCTGAAGTTTTCTTTGAATAATAGTTAAGAGCCTAAGCAGGGTCTTGTAAATTTAGGTTGGTGAGTTGTTAGAAGTAGTTGAAAAACCAATATTCTCCCGCAGATATCGCTGATATTAGCAGATTATTAAGTTATGCTAATAAATAATTCTTATCATCAAAAATTTGCTTTATCTGTGGGATACATTTTTTTTGAAGTTATTAAAATATTATGCCTGACACATCATTTTTTGAAAAGGTTTACGATGTTGTATTAAAAGTACCATATGGCAGGGTAACCACATATGGCGCAGTAGCCCGGCACCTTGGCGCAGGTAAAGCTGCTCGCATGGTCGGTTGGGCTATGAACAACTCACATAATCATCCAAAGCAAGTGCCGGCACACAGGGTCGTCAACCGAAATGGTATTCTTACCGGCAAACAGCATTTTGGAGGACAAAACGTAATGCAACAATTACTTGAAAATGAAGGAATAAAAGTTGAAAATGATCAAATAATCAATTTTGAAAAACATTTCTGGGACCCCTCTATTGAATTACACAGATTTTAAAAAAATTAACGGCCTG
>SLSZ01000148.1 GCA_007130125.1 Bacteroidales bacterium | reverse complement strand
CATGTACTAAAGCATTGGTAATAAGCTCATTCGCAATGAGCCCTAAAGGTATTGCATAATCAATATCCAGGAAAGCATTTGATATGTTGCTCCTTATAGTAATGTTCTCATTTTTATTATACCGTTTCAACAGATCATCAATAATACTATTTAAGAATCTGGTAAAATCAACATCAGAATAATTCAATGACAAATAAAGGTTATCATGAACTAAAAGCATGCTTCTTACACGCTGGTTAAATTCCTGGAGTTTGCGAAACGCTTTTAATGATAGATTATGAGGAGTTTGAGTATTGACCAGTGATATTATCATATTCATGTTGCTGATAACTCTATTGTGTATTTCGTTAATCAGTACTTCTTTTTCTGAGATATCGGCTTTAATTTGTTCTTCTATACGCATTCGGTTGGCTATCTTTACCTGTAAATCTTTATAAGATTTTTCAAGCTCATTTTTCCTTTCTCTAACCAGGCGTTGAAGAATATCACCTTTATTTTTTAACTTTTGTTCCGTCAGTTTGCGAGCTTCAATCTCTTCTTTCATTTTCAAGCCTTCTCTGTGATCATAACCATGAACAGCAATGCCAAGTATATCGCCAAACTCATCCTTTATATTCAGTATAAAAAGTTTTACAGGTATTAATTCTCCTTTAGAGGTTTGGATGTCTGTTTCCAATGAAACAGGATCTGTTTTGGTTAAAGCCAGGTAAATTTTTTGTTCAAGCAATTTCCTTTCTTCAAACAATATTTGAATTGGTTTTCCATAGATTTCGGAAGTGTTATAACCGGTTAACTTCTGGGTATAATAATTCGTTTTTAAAACATTTGCATCAATATCAGTAAAAAACAGTATCTCTTTCAACTCATCAGTTACTTCATCAGCAATAAACGAGGGGGTAACAACAAAAAGCCGGAATTTTATCATACTGAAAGCAATACCTCCAATAAAAGCAAAAGTTCCTATATGTGTTGTAAACAGCATTGGTATATCAAAAGCCAATGGTAGTAATATCTCAAAAACAGTTATCCATACAAAGCTTATTATTAGAGAACCCAGTATTATTATACACTGTAACTTTTCAATCTTATCTTCTATATTTCTCCACCATTGAAAAAGCATAAACAACACCAGAAAAACAAAAGAATAAAGAAATACTAAAAAAACATTTAAATATACAGACTCATTATAAAAATATAAACCGGCATCATCTACCAGTATTGAAACGTCATACAAAAACCAGTGTTCAGCAAATATCAAATAAACAAATAAAATACCTGGAATCAAATAAACATAAAATAATATTCTTTTAAATTTATCCTTTTGCGGTAAATTTGTCAGGTGAGATATAAAATTCAAAACTAATGCCGGTACCAAACACCAGCCAAGTGCTCCAAACTTTTTCCAGAAAGTTATTACTTCAACATTTTCTGAGCTAAACATAAAGATCAAGGAAAATGACCAAACTGCCAAACCAATGCATAATAAGAAAAATGCTCTGTTGACCTTAGAGTAAATGTTTTTTAATAATACATATATACCTAACTCAAGGTAGAATAAGAAAACAATTATTGTAATTATTACTATTGTATCCATTACGAATTATTATGTAAACTGCCGGTATTACATAAAAAGGATAAGTCCTTTATATGAATAACAACAAATAGAAAATAACAGCTAACCTTACTAATCATAATATTTATCTATTGTTAATCGGATTTTTTATCATCATATTAAATTAAATAAAATCAAGAAAACCTTATTATAACGGTTGTACCGGAGGACGAACTAATTTTTAAATCGCCTTTGAGGTGATGCTTGGTTAAAATATTCACCATTTGCAAGCCCACTGAGTTTTTCTTAACTGCAGATAGTTCTCCCGGCAAACCAACACCATTATCCCTGACTGATAAAGTATACTCGTCATCTTCTTTGTAAAAGCCAACCTGTATGATGTTTTTTTGTTTTAGGTTGTCTGAATGATCATCATTACTTTCAGGGAATGCAAAATTTATTGCATTTGCCATTAACTCATGAAAAATAATAGCACAAGGTATTGCTTTATCTATTTCCAGGTATTGTTGCAAAAGATTAAATTTATATTTTATTTTTTTCTTTTTACCCCCATACATCAGATTACTACTAAGCTCCTCGGTCTTTCTTCTGATAAACTCAGTAAAATCAATACTTGATAACCTTTTTGAAGAATACAAAATATCATGAATTGCTGAGACAACCCTCACGCGTTCGGCTATTTGAAGAATTTTCTCAGAATCGTCAGTGGTGACATCTTTGTGTGAGGCCAGCATGTTAATCAGCGATATTATTATCTGAATATTATTTTTAACCCTGTGATGAACCTCGCTTACAAGTTTAATCTTTTCATCTAGATCATGTTTGATCTGAGCCTCAGCCCTTTTCCTTTCAAGGATCTCGATCTGAAGTTTTTTATTTGCATCAAAAAGTTCCTTGGTATTTTGCTGAACTATTAACTCAAGATCATCTTTCATATTGTTTAACCTTTTTTCAACCTTCTTTCTTTCTGCTATCTCTTTTTCCAGCAAGCTTTTCTGCCTGTTATCTATCCCAATTAAGACAAATCCAAAATTATTATTGAATTTATCGGTTATTGAAAGTAGAGAAAGTAAAACTTCTATATGATCTCCATTAGAGTTTATCAGGTCAGTTCTTATTTGTGAAGTCGATTTTTGCTTTCCAAACTTTTCTAAGTACATCTCCAGCATCTTTGGATCAGGAACAATATCACTAACCGATAATCTGGTAATTTCGCCAGAAGAATAGGAGAGATTATTCAGTGTAAAATTGTTTGCCGCGAAAACTCTTTTTTTATTATCAAAAAACAAGACAAACTCATTAATATGGTTTATTATAAGGTTTGAGATCACATCCGATGACAAAACATCTCTTTGATATCTGACCAATGCATAAAACACACCTGCTACCCAAAAAATGGAGTTTATAGGTGCTAAAGCCGGCACCATTGCTATATCAAGAAATGGAATAACAATATTTGAAAAAGTGCTGGCTATAAAAAAAACAAATAAAGACATTAAAATTATAATAGCTTGCCTTCTCCCACGATTTGTTTTAGTTGATAAATACCAGTTAACCAGAATGATTAAGCTTAAAAAAACAGATAGCAGGAGATATAAAATAAAGGCATATACAGGTATAGAGTTCTTACTTAATACAAAACGCCATGTTTGGCCATAATGATAATATAGCTTTGAAGCCTCCAATTCATTAAATATTACTATTAAAACAAACGAGCCCACGGCCATTGGCAACAAAACAAACTTAACAATACTTAAGATCAATTTTGATTTATTGCCGGATATTAGCACAAAAAAAATGACCATCAGAATAGGGAAAGTTGTCCATCCGATAGCTGCAAGCCTGTCATAAAAATATACCTGTTCAATAGTAGAGGCACTATAAAGAAAAGCAGAAAAAAAGGCAAATATTGAAAAAGCCAGGCAAAGCAAAGAAAAAACAATATTTAAAGGCCGGTGTGATAATTTATTAAATATATATGCACCGGCTTGTAAATAAAGTAAAAAAGCAATGAATGATAAAATAGAGTAGTGATTCATTCAAGTAATTCTGTTAATAAAAGATTATTTAATTGTTTATGGATCTATACATATTCTATAGGATTTTTGTTGTTTGATAATAATATGTGATTTCCCGGGTGTTTAAATTACCAGTATGTTGTTTAAAGCTATAGCTAGAAGTTAAAAAGCCAAGTTTTCGAAATTTAATAATGCCAATTGAGATTTTTTGTGGCTTAACAAACATCATTTTTTGATACGCAACCTTTATTATACGAAGCGAAACTAAAATATCAATCATCCTGCTCACTCAGGAACCTTTCTGCTTCAATGGCAGCCATACATCCTGTTCCGGCTGCTGTAACAGCTTGTCTGAATGATTTATCCTGTACATCACCTGCCGCAAATACTCCGGGAACGGAAGTCTTGGTAGAGTCGGGCTTAGTTAATATATAACCGGTATCTTCCATTTCCAGCTGACCTTTAAAAATAGCGGAGTTAGGAGTATGTCCAATAGCTACAAAAAATCCTTGTATATCGAGTACTTTTTCCTCTTTTGTTTTAACATTTTCAAGTATTACTCCATCTACAGTTTTATCCCCTGTAATTTCTTTAGGGATATGGTTCCAGATTAAATCAATATTTTTAGCTTTGAACACCAGCTTCTGCATTGCTTTTGAGGCTCTTAGCTCATCACGCCTGTGAACCATATAGACTTTATTACATAATTTTGACAAGAAAACAGCTTCTTCACAAGCTGTATCTCCACCACCAATTACGGCAACATCTTTGCCTTTATAAAAGAAGCCATCGCATGTTGCACATGCCGAGACACCAAATCCGTTAAGGCGCTGTTCAGATTCCAATCCCAACCAACGTGCAGATGCCCCCGTTGCAATTATCAGCGTGTCAGCTATAATTTCTTTTTCGTCATCAACAATAACTTTAACCGGACGCCTGGAAAGGTCAACTTTCGTTGCTATGCCCCATCGTATATCAGCACCAAAACGCTCAGCTTGCTTTTTGAGATCTTCCATCATCGCAGGGCCCTGAACTCCTTCAGGGTAACCCGGAAAGTTTTCCACTTCAGTTGAAATTGTTAGTTGTCCTCCGGGCTGTAAGCCCTGTATTATTACAGGTTTTAATTCTGCCCTGGCAGCATATATCGCTGCAGTATATCCGGCCGGGCCCGAGCCGATTATTAAACATTTAGTCCTCTCTTCACCCATATAGTCATAAAATTTTTAACAAAGATAAAGCTTTATCTTCTTAAAAGAAAACATCCAACCTAATCGCCTTTTAAAGTATACAATTGAAAATAATATATTGTAGCAGATAAACTTAAAATTAATTTGTTGACAAAGGATAACTTACTGTTATCATATTGAAAAAATAACTGTCATAACCCTGGTTTTCAACCCGCACACCATCAAGATAATAAAATAAAGTATACCTCCAGCCAAACTCATAACCAACAGAAAGATCATTATTGAAAGTATAAGAATAACCCAGACCAAACGGCATTGCAGGCTGAATTTGCTGAAACTCATCTGTAATTGTGTGAATCATACCATCAGCATTTAACACTTTCACATCAGAAAAAAACAATGTGATACCCGTAAATAAATAAAGTTCAGAGGGGCTGTATTGTAAAATCGGGGCATAAAATTCTGTTTTTATAAAAAACTCAAACAGGTCATTTTCAAAACTGAAAGATTCATATTGAAAATCTGCCGGAGGTTCATTTGAGCCAGAAAAATAAGCATATTTCATTCCTCCGTTGATAGCAAACCAATCTGCTGCCTTATACCTGGTAAAAACACCAAAAGTATAATTAAAATTACTTATTTGATAGTCAATAAAATCACCAAAACCAAGAGATTTATTATTTTGTATGTCGGTAACAGAATGGCTTGTCCCAAACAAGACACCCAGATCCCAACTGCCTATAGCAAGTTGCTGATCTCTACGTGAAGGTTCTAAAGCTTCAGTAGGCTCGTTTTTAATAAAATTTGCATTAGTTGTAAAGTTTACTTGTCTTCTCGTTCTGGATCTAAAGGCAGTAACCGGCTGACTCTCGCTTCGTGGTGGAACGTAAGGTTCCCGGGCATCCAGACGTTCAGATTGACTTATGCGAGCCGCCCTGGACTCAAGCCTCGTACCAAAAAGCCATTCAAAATTAAAAATTGAAGAACCCAGTGTTTTTCTTTCATTCTTGATAGCTTCAGATGCATTAGGACCTGAACTGCTGCCACGTGCATGTCCCTCAATAGCCGGATGATTTTCACGCTCATCAAGTGATTGCGAATACAAAGTTATTGGTAATACAAAGAAAACCGCCAGAAAGGTTAATAAAGCAAATTTTAACATTTTTATGTGTTTTAGTGATATATTTGGTTTTATTCAAAAACGTTCACAATGTTTGCTGAAAGTTTAAATCAAAAAAAAAACAGAGCCTTAATTAAACATATAACTCGCCACATCATTGATAATTCAAGACAAAACAGACCCCATTCAGTGACAAATATAAAAAAAAAAACACTGTAAAAACCACAACTTTTGTTCAAAAATTATCAACATTTTAAAAACAAGCCAAAAAAACTCATACTAAATAAATGACTACATAGTAATATTTGTGTTAAAAAAATTATAATATATCATAAGCAACTGATAATCATAAACTCACTAAATTTTTTACTGTATAAAACAT
>SLSZ01000230.1 GCA_007130125.1 Bacteroidales bacterium | reverse complement strand
CCCCTACCTTTGTTTCCTTCTTTTTCACCCACATAAACCTCTACACTGTTTTCATATACAGCAAAAACTGTTTCTCCTTTTCTGTTTTTAACTTCAAAAATAGCTGCTTCTTGGTTATCGTGAGCAGCAGCAGCAACAAGCAATTTGCTTTTAGGACCACTTTGCCCGATTCCAACTTTCTGCTCTGTATAGGTAGAACCATAGCTTGTCTTCCAACCGGCAGCAGAAAAAGCATGTTGAGCATATGGCACTGACAAAAGTTGACTGGTGCCCATTGTTATGTAGTCAGTACCGCCATCAACATCAAGCTCTATTTTAATAAAGTAATTTGTTTCCGACCAATCTATATTTGCAAATAAATCGGGGTTTACCGAACCTATAACAAGATTAACAACACCAAATTTGTTTGTTGTAGGCGTAAACATCTCCTGGAAAACAACTTCTCCGTCAATAACTCCTTTTATTAAGCTTATGCGCATACCCACGGTTTGATCTGCAACAATCTCACCCGAGCTATCACGCACAACAGCCTGATAGTTAAAACCAACAGGGCTTTGACTAATCAACGTGTTAAGCCCTATGAAAACCATTAATAAGAATAATTTTGTTTTTTTCATGGTTAACTGATTTTGTTAAAAATTTAGATTTAATACATAAAAGTAATATTTTTTATTTAAAATAGTATAAATATTTAATATCAAAGTAAATATTTAGCCTTTTTGTAGTATTTTATTGAAGGCACATAGAATTTTGAAAAGCAATTAAGCGTCAAAAACAGCGCGCATACCAATAATTAGCTGATCATCAAGCTGCTCATGGTATTTGCTCCACTCTTCCATCTCTTCTTCCAAAAGGCGCTTTTGTTCACTCAGGGGCTTATTATGTATATTAGATATAAATTCTTTGAATCTGTTTTTCATATATTTGCTTCCTTCTTCACCACCAAACTGATCAATATATCCATCAGAGAAAAGGTAAAAAAGGTCACTGTCCTGGAGTTTAACTTCAGTTCTGGTAAACGGCTCATCTTGCCTTCTATAAGTGCCAATTGGCATTCTATCCGGTTTATATTCTGTTAATTCGCCGTTTCTAAAAAATAACATAGAATTGTTTGCACCGGAAAATTCCAAAACTCTTGTTTTAAGGTTTATGACAGCCAAGCCTATATCCATACCATCTCTTTGTTCATCTACTTCACCTTCTTTTACGCCTTGCTTCAAAGCCTTAATAACATAATCCCTCAAGACATTCAAAATCTGATCTGAATGCTGAATTTCCGTTTTTGCTACGATCTCATTCAGAAAAGCCGTACCCAACATACTCATAAAAGCACCCGGCACACCATGCCCGGTACAATCTGCTGCTGCAACAATCAGTTTCTTCTTATCTTCGAAATTTTGCAACCAGTAAAAATCGCCACTTACTATATCTTTAGGCTTAAAATAAATAAAATATTCGAATTTATCTGATGTTTGCTTGTCTGGCAATACAGCAGTTTGAATCCTTTTGGCATAACGAATAGAGTCTGTTATTGATTTGTTTTTTCTTTCAATTTCTTCGTTTTTTTCAAGTATTTCTGCAGTACGCTCCCGGACTATTTCCTCCAGATGTTTTTTATCTTTTTGAAGTTTTCGTGTATATAATGAGATAGAAATTGCAATAACAGCTATACCAATTACAAAATACAAAAGGTACGCCCACCATGTCTGATGCCACGGTGGCAAAACAGTAAACTCCAAAGTGCTTACCTGGCTTTCAAATCCATATATATTTCTGGCCTTAACATGGAATTTATATCTGCCATGCCTTAAGTTTGTATAAGAACGGCTAATATCTGTTGACCATAAAGACCAATCCTGGTCAAAACCTTCAAGATAAGAACTGTAAACAATTTCTTCCTCATTCTCAAAATAAGGCGAGGAATATGTAAAAGTTATGTTATTATAGTCAAATTTTATCGGTGAATGAAACAACTGCACCAAACCATTATCTTCATCACTTCTTTGAAAAAACCCTTCGCCGCCTTTGTATACTAATGAGTCGGCACCAATTACAACTGATCTTATTAATGTATTAAAAGACCTTTCAAATTTTTTATCTATTAAATCATTATAAACAAAAAGTCCAACGTGAGTTCCGGTAAAAATATAAGTGCTATCAGCAAATGCAATATTTGTAGTGATTTGCGGTATCGCCCGCAAAGACAAAGTGTCAGTTTTCCAACTGTCGTTTTCAACAGTAATAATATCATTATACAAATCATTATTTTTGGCGTAAAAGGCTAATAGATTAGTATTATCTAAAGGAAAAACTTCTCTCAATTCTTTACCTTTTTCAAAAAACAATTCATTTAATGGTGAAAAAAAATGAAATTCATTATCGGAATAGCAATACTGAAACACCCGATCATCAGAGACAAAAAACAGGCCATCATCAAATGAGAAAAAAGTCCCGCCCATGTTTTTGATAGACACCGGCAAATCTTTTTCCGAACCGTCAGGACTAATCAAATATATACCCGTAAAAGTTTCACACCACAAATTACCCAGGCTATCTTCGGTAATCCCCCTGATTGTTTCATTATTTAAAGCAAAGGCTTCCTCATCAGGAAAGACAAGTCTGTCATCCTGAAAGTACAAATAACGCAACCCCCTGCTTGTACCCACATATATTCTTTCAGGGAATACTTCTGATTGTAAGAGTTGGTAGGTTTCAATATCAGAGAATAAAATATTGGCCTGGCTGCCTGTTATATTATATATATCCCTTGTACTTGCAGCAATAAGCATCTCATTGTTATCAGGTGTTATAACATTCTTTAAAGTATAAACTTGTTCACCTGATATTCCTGTTATATCGCTAAATACTGTTTGCTGGTTGGGCAAATACATTTTCCTGAACACCCCTTGCAGTGTAGCTATATAATAAGAGTCTTTATGTTTGTCAATGCCATAAATTGGCCCGTTTAAGCCTGATTCCGTTCCGAACATTTTTACCGGTGAGGAAATATTAACTGAAGAAATACCATTGGTAAGCGTAAGCCATAAAACACCACCCTGATCATCGGGATAATGCAAACTTGTAACAATCTCATTTTGCAAACCATGGCTTTCATTTAAATGAGTAACTATTGAACCTGCCCTGTTAATAATAAACAAACCATTGGTTCTGGTGCCAAATGCAAACAATGAATCATTTAACCTTTCTCCGGTATAAACCGAACTCTCCATCAAAATCAAATTTGTGCTACTTGCATCTTCATTAAAATCAAAGCCGGAAACTTCTCCTGTTTCAGCATTATAAAAACTCAGCCCACCAGGAACAGAATAAATTAAAAGAGTATCATCTGACCATGGATATACAGTGAAGATATCTTTATCTGTAAAATAATCACCTCCTTTGGCTTTTTGCATTTTTCCTTCACTGTTTACTTCAAGCAAGCCAAGGTCAATATTACTGGTAAACAAATTATCATTCACTAAAAAACTCCAAAAACTGTCATCGGGAAGTTCAATGGTTTCTATTGATTTATCATTCGGATCATAAATAAATATATATTTTAATGTACAAAAGTATATCTTATCTTTATTTGAATATGTTTTCCAAACCCTGGTTATACTTTTATCGTCATCTACCAATACAGAAAGGGATTCATATTTAAGTTGCCCAAGGCTATCTAAAACCAAATGTCCAAAGTCATCAATACCCCCTGCATATATAGTTCCATCTGTGCCTGTGGCAAGGCTAAGGATATATGTTTGCTCTGGTACAGGAATTTTTAACCAATTCTTTCCATCATATTCCAAAATCAGATTTGAGTTCCCAAAATACATAATCCCCCTGTGATCTTGCGTAATAGACCAATTAAATTCATTAGCATTATATGTTCGAGGAGAATAGTTGGTTATAAAAGGAATACCATCAGAATTTATTTGTGAAAAAGAATGAAAACAAAAAAACTGTAATAGAAAAACCCCTAATAAAATTTGTTTAAAAAATAGTTTATCCATAACGCCGGTTAATTATTGGATGCTTATTCGGTTAATATGACAAAAAACCAACTACAATAGTAATAATAATTTTTTATTTTTTAATCATAAAAACACTGCAAAAAAACTATTAATAAAAACTAACAGTTAATCAATTTCAAGGTCACTGAAATTAGTCTGCCTTCTTAATGCTTCCTTATTCTACTCTTAATATTTTAACAATCACAACCGGTTTTTCACAAGTTTCTCACCGGTTCCTCACGTCTAAATATAATAAAAGCCGTTACTCATAAAGAATAACGGCTTTTAAAAAAGGATGATTTATTTCAGAAATAAGTTATAACCAATCAATAATTATATTAAATAACTCCCTGATCGATCATCGCATCTGCTACTTTGATAAATCCTGCAACGTTGGAGCCTTTAACGTAATTTATAAATCCATCTTCGTCTTTACCATATTTGACACACGCTTCGTGTATGTCTTTCATTATCTTATGAAGTTTTTCTTCAACTTCTTCTGCCGGCCAGTTAAGTTTCATTGCATTTTGCGTTTGTTCAAGGCCTGAAGTAGCAACACCACCTGCATTAGAGGCTTTACCCGGTCCGTAAAGAATTTTATTTTCCAGGAAGTGGTTCATTGCTTCAGGTGTACATGGCATGTTAGCTCCTTCTGATACACACATTACACCATTATTTACAAGGTTTTTAGCATCTTCAAGGTTAAGTTCATTCTGAATAGCGCATGGCATAGCAATATCACACTTAACCTCCCATGGGCGTTTACCTTCAAAGAACTGTGCGTTCGGGAACTCAAAAGTATATGGCTTGACAATATCTTGATTAGAAGCTCTTAGTTCGAGCAAATAATCAATCTTTTCTCCCGATATTCCATCAGGGTCATAAACATAGCCATCAGGGCCACTTATAGTTACAACCTTAGCTCCCAACTGGGTAGCTTTAGTAATTGCGCCCCAAGATACGTTTCCAAAGCCAGAAACAGTAACTATTTTTCCTTTAATACTTTCACCTTTGGTCTTAAGCATCTCTTGTGCAAAATAAACATTGCCGAAGCCGGTTGCTTCCGGGCGGATAAGGCTTCCGCCCCAGTTTCTTCCTTTTCCTGTAAAAACGCCCGTGTGTTCGCCAACTAATTTTTTATACATGCCGTACATGTAACCTATCTCACGGCCTCCAACACCAATATCTCCTGCAGGAATATCTGTATCAGGGCCAATGTACTTGTAAAGTTCTGCCATAAATGCCTGGCAAAAACGCATGATCTCAGCCGGAGATTTCCCTTTTGGGTCAAAGTCGCTACCACCTTTGGCTCCGCCCATTGGCAATGTAGTAAGGCTGTTCTTGAAAATCTGCTCAAATCCCAAAAACTTAAGTCCGCCTTCAGTTACACTTGGGTGAAAACGGCATCCGCCCTTATAAGGCCCGATGGCATTATTAAATTGTACACGTATAGCCCTGTTAACATGTACTTTGCCCTTATCATCAACCCACTGAACCTTGAATTTAATAATCCTGTCGGGTTCAATTATCCGCTCAATGATATTTGCAGCTTCATACTTAGGGTTATCCTTTACCACGTCTTCAATGGTTTCTAATACTTCTTTTACTGCCTGTAAAAATTCTTCTTGTCCCGGATTACGTTTCTCCAGGTCTGACATTATCTTTTCTAAATTCATAATGCTTTTATTTTTAATTGTTTGTAAAAAAGGGTGACTTGTTAATTTATTAACAATTTAAGGGCGAAATTATATCTATTTTTTTGATAAAAAAAATCTTTATGAGAAATTATTTCTCCGGTTTCAAAACCACGCCGGTTTTTTTGCTGCCATCAATTTTAATCACAACAGGTTTGCTGAACTTAACATGTTTAACATATTGATCTTCATATTCAGCTTCCAGTTTTTCAAGATATTCTATATCATAAAAACCTTCATTGATATAGGGGTTGATTGTAAAATATCCGACATTAAAAGATGTCAGGTTTTGAAAGAAATGTGTACCCTGACTGGGGTCGATACGAAAATCTTTTAATCCTGCTTCAACTATAAGCCTTGCAGAGGATATATTTGACCATTTAACCGGGATTCCTAACCATGGGTCACTAGAGCCCCATCTGCCCGGACCTACCAAAATATAATTTTCTTTTTTCTCCAAAAACCGGCTATTTAAGCTGTCAATAATTTCAGCTATTTTTTTTGTATCTGCCGGCTTAAATGAGTCCGGCTTAACATAAACAAAATCATAAACATCATCAATAACTCCATTACCAAGAGCTTCATGGCTAATTATCAATGCATCATCAACATTGCTTGTTTCAACTTCAACCAGGTTTTTCTCCTGTGTCTCAACAATAGGCCTTATTTGTAGAAAATAAAAAGTTTTGGGAGTATTTTTTGGTGGGTCAAGATTAACAGCAAATTCGATTTCTACCTGGCTATTCATTTCATCTTTACCCATTTCAAGCAATTTGCTTAATATTTCTCCGAGAGGAAAGGAGTTGTGTCTTAAAATATTTGCAAAGGTTATTATCTTTTTGCCATCTTCGTATAAACCATCTCTTATAATTTGATCCTGGTAATCAAAAGTAGAGGCAGCATACTTTAATGCTTTATCATTTTCTGCATCTCTTATCCTTCCTTTAATCAGATTGATTGAATCGTCTGTTGAGGGATGGAATTTTTCAGAATCCAGGCTTAATGCATAAAACTCCTTTTGGCTGCCGGTCAATGACATTTCAAGATTAGAAAGTTGCAGAGCCTTTTGCGGATATTTTGGACAAAACCTGATAGACATTTCACCCTCCACTATAGTTTTACCCAATCCAAAAGCAATATTGGCTATTCCGTCCTCGTATTTTTCAGGCTCTATAGGATAAAAGTTAACCGAGCGTGCAACACCTGATAATGGGGGGTAAAACTTGCTATTATAAGGATTTCCTGACATTTCCTGGATTATTACAGCCATTTTTTCTTCATCAATAACATTTGATGTTGCATTAATATAAGCTTTTGATTCTTTGAAGAAAACAGATGCGTATACACATTTAATTGCTTGATCCAGTTGCTGAATTCTTACTTCTCGATCCTCATGATTATTGGCTATCATATAGGTTGAATAAACTCCGGCAAATGGCTGATAATGGCTATCCTCAAGAAGACTGGAAGACCTTACTGCAATGGGTTTGTCAAAAAAATCAATTCCCTGTACAATAAATTTTTTCATTCTAAAAGGAGTGTCAGCAGAAGCAAACCTTTCAATTATTTTATCATCTGACACATCAGACAAAGCAAAGTCATACATCTGGTTTTCTTCCATAAACTCATCAAAAACATCAGTAGTAAGCACAACTGTTTTTGGAATAGTAACCATGATGTTTTCCCACTCATACATTAACTTATTTTTATTGATCATTGAATCAATAAATGCAAGACCCCGGGCTTTGCCACCAAGTTGTCCGTCACCCAACCTCGTAAATATTGCATACTCATCAAGATGACTGGCAATAATTCCCAGTCCCTTTTTTCGTCGGTAGTTTGCAATTGTGTCAATAAGATAGCTTCTTATATCTTCAATATTATCAAAATCATCTTTACTCTTTTCAGCGAAGATGTTTGCAATCGCAAAAAGCGCCCTGGCTTTAAGCCATCTTGAAAAGTGATTGTTTGATACATGGTATTCAAGAGACCTTACAGGAATGTTCGCAAGTTTCACCTGTAATGAATGGAGGTTATTAGCACGGTCTATTTCGGAATTACTTTCAGGATCTTTAAATACAAAGTCGCCAAACCCATAATTTTGCTTTATATAATATTTAAGTTCCATTAGAAGGGTTTTGGAATACTTATACAGGAAAGTAATATCCAGGTCTTTAACAATCTCTTCATCCAGTTCATGCGACGATTGGAGCATTACAGGCAGGTGAGGAGTTTCTTTTTGCACTTTTTTGGCAAGCTTTATGCCGGCATTTTTATCCCTTTTCCCTTTTCGTGGATATCCAATATCAGAAATTACACCCAAAAGATTTTGTTTATATTTATTGTAGAGCGAAACAGCATCTTCGTAATTTTTGGCTAACAATATCTTTGGCCTTGCGCGCATTCTGAGTGTTTTACGGTGCTCATTTAAGCCTTCAGTCATCAACTCATTGGTTTGCTCAAAAATAACCTGGTAAATATTGGGTAAATATGATGAATAGTATCTCACAGAGTCCTCTATTAAAAGTACAGCCTGAACCCCCTTTTCCAAAATATCGTGATCAGCATTCATCCTGTCTTCCAGAAGCTTAATTATGGCCAGCAATAAACCGGTATTCCCCAGCCAGGAAAACACATAGTCTATGGAGCTGAGGTCTTCATTTGCAAGCTTTTGTGACACCTCCCTGGAAAAATGTGTAAGAACAACTATTGGGATTTTGGGATACTTTTCTTTGACCTGTTTAGCCATCTCAAAAGCATCTATCTTACCTACATTAAGCATAGTTATTACAAGGTCAAACTTTTTCTTCTCCAACAACTCAAAGGCCATTTCAGAAGAGCTTGCCTGCGTAAACTGTGGTGGATATCTTAAGTTCTTTGAAGTATATTCCAGAAATATTTTTTCATTTATCCGGCCATCTTCCTCAAGCATAAATGCATCATAGTTACTGCAAATAAGTAAAACATTTATAATGCGTTCTTGCATCAGTTTTTCATGATCTATCTCTTTAAACTCATACCGTTCAGTAGAAAATTCTACATCATATTTAATCTTCAGATTCTTATCAATATTTATTTCACTCATTTGTTTTATTTAAAAAATTTATCATTAAGGTATTTTAAACTTACTAATTTTATAAATTACTATCAAAATATATTAACGATGCTCTTTTTTTGCCATCCATAATTGCTTCTAGCGGTTTTTCAAATCTAACATGTTTGAAATGTTTCGTTTGATTAACAACCCTGGCTTTTTTCAACACATCCCAGTTAATGTAGTCAATAAGATCATTGTGTTTTACTGAAAAATAACCAACGTTCATAGAAATAAGATTATGAAAAAAGTGTGAACCCAGTGATGCATCAAGAGGAAAGTCTTCCATGCTAATTTCCACGATTATCCGTGCATTGGATATTTGAGACCATGCAACCGGAATGCCAATAAATTTATCGCGGGTGCCCCATCTTCCCGGGCCTATAAGTATGTATTTACAACCTTCCTCAATCATTTTAGCATTAAGTTCATCTATTTCATCACGCATTTTCTCTGTTTTAAGGCTGTCAAAAGTGTCAACGTCAACGTAAACAACATCATAAAGACCGTTGATACGGCCATTACCCATTCCGTTCTCAGAGTAAAGTAATAACCGGTCATTATCAATTTTATCAATATTGATGTCAGCTTCAATTAAATTTTTAATTAGCGGTTTGATCTGCAAAAGATAAAACGATGCTTTTCCATCAGAGTTTTTGTTCAGGTCAATAGCAAACTCAATTTCAATAGGTGTTCCCATTGCTTCAGAAACAATATCAAGAATTACTTCAATTGACTTTGCCATCGGTATATATTCATACTTGAGTATATTAGCGAAGTTTATCACTCGAGGCCCCTGGTGTGTTAAGCCGGGAATTGTGCTTTCATTTGACATGTCATAAACACTTGCGCAATGTTTTAAAGTCCCGTGCTTCTCTGCCTGATCAATTTCAAGCTTTATCAGTCCGGCATCTTCACCATCAAGTATATTTATATCTTTTTTATTAAGGTCAATAGCATAAAAATGAACCTGTGAATTTTTAAATAACTCTTTTGGAGTGTAAATTTCAAGTTGTGGGTGAATCGGCGAAAACCTGTATGTCTTTTCTCCTTCAACCACGTACTTTCCTAGCCCAACAGCAGCCACGGCAAAACCCTCCTCGGGTTTCATATAAGAATAAGGATAAAAGTTATAAGATTGAGCAACCCCACTGATATGGGGATAAAAATAGTTTTCGAACTGATTGCCTACAACCTCCTGAATAGCAACAGCCATCTTCTCTTCTTCAATTTTATAGTTCACTGCCCGGAAATATGCTTGTGCAGTTGGCGAAAATATTGATGCAAAAACCATTTTTATTGCATTCATAACCTGCTCAAGCCTTATATTAAATTCAGAATGATTGTTTGGCAGTAAAAAAGTATCAAAAATACCAGCAAAAGGTTGCATTAGCGAATCTTCAAAAAGACTGGATGAGCGAATGGCTAAAGGTTTATCCACAACAGAAAGATAATTTCTAAGTTTTTTTATCAGCCCATCGGATAATTTACCATTAAGAAACAACTTCTTAATATAATTATAATCTGGTTCGTTATAAACTTTGTCATAAAGGTCGTTTCTGTACAAAAACTTTTCAAACTCTTCAGTTCCTATTATAGATGTTTTTGGTGTAGTGATCTTAATATCAGGCACTAGTTCATTAAAATCAAAATTGTTAATTATCATATTGATAAATGCAAGCCCTCTTCCTTTGCCTCCAAGCGAACCGGGAGCAAATCTTACGACATTGGTATCATCGAGAAGTGCTGACTCTTCAAAATTCACCACTTTACCTTTTTTCTTGTCATGGATGCATTGTTCAACCATATCTATCAAATAGCTTCTCAGGCTTCCCGGTGATTGAAAATCATCAACTCTGAGAGGTTTGATTTTTTTTGCAATTTGTATTTCCCCCCTCGCCATTAGCCAATGAGAAAAGTGGTTCTTTCGGGCATGATAGATTAATGACTTTTCCGGGATGGTTTTAAGGTGTTTCTGAAATTCTTTCATTGAGCGTGCTATCGCAATATCTTTTCTACCTGTCTCATCTTTGTACACAAAATTCCCGAAACCCAAAAAATAATTAATAAAACTCCTAAGATCTTGCTTAAGCGTTTCAGAATTTTTGTTTATAAAAGTTGATCTGAGTTCATAAGCTTTTTGTGAATTCTCCGGATCAGAAGATTGCAGTACTGCAGGCAAGTCAGGTATTTCCGATTTTGCATATTTAACCAGGTCCAGTCCGGCTTTTTCATCAAGTTTACCATCCTTCTCAAATTTAACATCTGAGATCAAACAAAGCAGATTCTCTTTAAACCTGTTAAACATGTCAATTGCTTCTTCATAATTTGAGGCCAGCAATACCTTTGGGCGCGCTCTCATCTTAAGCAACTTGTATAGTTCATCCTGGTTTACCTCTTCTATTAACTGCCGGGTTTGTTCAATTACAATACTGTATAATATAGGAAGATATCGAGAATAATACTTTGCAGAATCCTCAACCAAAAGAATTACCCTGACCAAACCAATTGAAATGTCGTTATCAACATTAACCATATCCTCAAGGTGCTTGATCATAGCCAGGAATACGTTAGAATCGCCATTCCAGACAAATACTTTATCTATTGAATTAATGTCTTTAGTGCCATCTTCAAACAAAGCAATATCACTATTATTGTTGAGCATTAAAAATACGGGCAGACTGTGATAAATTTGCTTTATAATTCTACTCAATTGAATTGGCATAGACTTATCAATACCCATCATAACAATTACCAGGTCAAAGTGCTTTTCCTGCAACTTTTCCAATGCCTCCTCGGGAGTAGAAACACCGGTAATTCTTGGAGCTGAAGAAAGATTCAACTGATAATACTCCCCGGTAACTTGTTCGAAAAACTTGCCTTCCTGTTCAATAATAAAAGCATCATAAAGGTTGGCAACCAGTAATATTTCACGAACCTTAAACTGCATCAGGTCATGGTAAATATCACGATCAGAGTTGTGTTTTTTAAGAAATCTTTGTAAAAGCTGCCTGCTCACATTAGATTGTGGTACATGGTGATGGGTTTCTTCAGTATCAAATTCTTCTCTTTCCGAAGACCTTTTAAGCAAGTCTTTTCCTATTATTGTGTTCAAATGTCCTGAAACAATACTTGAAATTGTATTAATCAGGTGTCTTTCCTCAATAAGGAAGGGGCCTTCATCTGCTTCAGGAAATTTTTTAAGATAAAATATCTCTATAGTTCCGGATCTGCCATCTATAGTTTCAAATCCTTTCTTCAAAACCCAGGATGTTTTTTTTATGCCCGGCTTGCTTAAAAATGTTTCATCTCCATATTTAATAATGGCTACGGCATGTTCAGGATGTTGAAATGCTAATGGTAAAAAAACCACAATTTCTTTAAGCATTTCACTAATAGACTTATCCTCTTTTAATATCGCAGTAGTTTTGTTGATAGCATTGAGCTCCTTGAAGCGCTCATGTTTTTCTATCAAAAGCTTTTTAATGTCTTCCTGGCTCATTGAATGGGGCTGGTCAAGGTATGGTGTTTTTTGGTACTCTTGCTTAGAAGCTAGTTTTGAATTGTCAAAAGATTTCATACAATACTTTAAATTATAAATAAAAACATTTTTTTAAGTTATAGATCAACATTACTGCTATTTCTTTAACGTCATATATTATACTTCATTACTATCTCTTTGCTAAATTAATATTAATTCGCTAAAACTGTCCTATATAAAATTTTTTTAAAATACCAAGAAAAATCTTAATTATTTTTTATTTGCCTAAAACATTTTTCATCTTTAAATATTGGTTAAAATTGTTTCAGCAAACAAAAGTCGACCTAATCATTTTATTTACCAACAAAATCAAAACAAAATGGAAGCACAAATAAAAAAATTTATGGATTATGTAATTGCCAAGAACCCCGCAGAGCGGGAGTTTCATCAGGCTGTTCACGAGGTAGCTGAGACTATCATCCCTTTTATTGAGGAAAACCCAAAATATAAGGCTGCCCGGATTCTGGAAAGAATGATTGAACCTGAACGTATAATTATATTCCGAATACCCTGGATAGATGACAAAGGTGAATTACAAGTAAACAGAGGCTATCGTATCGAAATGAACAGTGCTATAGGCCCTTACAAAGGTGGTATTAGATTCCACCCGACTGTAAACCTTGGTGTATTAAAATTTCTTGCCTTTGAACAAGTATTTAAAAACAGCCTTACCTCATTACCACTTGGAGGTGGTAAAGGTGGGAGTGATTTTGACCCAAAAGGAAAGACCGATAATGAGGTAATGCGTTTTTGCCAGAGCTTTATGACAGAACTTTTCAGGCATATTGGTCCCAACACTGATATTCCTGCCGGCGATATTGGAGTAGGTGGCCGCGAAGTAGGCTATATGTTTGGCCAATACAAGCGCATCCAAAATGAATTCACCGGAGTATTTACAGGAAAAGGGCTTGACTATGGAGGTAGTTTGATACGTCCGGAAGCAACCGGCTATGGTACGGTTTATTTTGCACAGGAAATGCTGGAAGAAATTAATGAAGGTTTCAAAGGTAAAACTGTTGCTGTAAGCGGCTCAGGAAATGTAGCACAATTCGCTACTGAAAAAGTTATTGAGTTGGGTGGAAAAGTAGTTACAATTTCAGACTCCAGTGGGTATATTTATGATAAAGACGGTATTGACGAAGAGAAGCTTGCTTATATTATGGAACTGAAAAACATAAAACGGGGCCGTATTCGTGAGTATGCAGACAGGTACGGATGCAAATATGTAGAGGGTGTATCAAGGCCTTGGGGCGAGAAAGTTGATATCGCCCTGCCTTGTGCCACTGAAAACGAAATAACCGGTGAAGACGCAAAAACACTGGTTAACAATGGTTGTATCTGCGTCTCAGAAGGAGCAAACATGCCTTCCACTCCGGAAGCTGTTGATATATTCATAAACAATAAAATATTGTATGGCCCCGGAAAAGCGGCAAATGCCGGTGGTGTTGCCACCTCAGGACTTGAAATGAGCCAAAACTCTCTTAGGCTTTCATGGACAAGAGAGGAAGTAGACCAAAGGCTGCATACTATCATGATAAATATACATAAGCAATGCGTAGAGTTTGGTAAAGAGGGTGATTTTACTAACTACGTTAAAGGTGCCAATATCGGTGGTTTTGTGAAAGTAGCTAATGCCATGATGGCACAAGGGCACGTGTAACATAAAAACCTTTATCTGGTACAATTCAAAAGGGGGCGTTTTATAGCCCCCTTTTTTCAAATCCAAAATCCCTGACGAGAAAAATAAGACAACGCTTGTACCTATTTTTTCGGGGAACAATTATTAAACTAAAATGCTTTGTGAATAAGTGAATCTCAAAGAGCCGGCAATCTTAAACCGGCAGCCATCAGCCATTATGAAGAAAACTACAATTAAAAGTTAACAAAAAAAATGTTCATAAACTCAACGACTCAAAACATCAACAATCTTCTCCCCTGCTTTACCATCTCCATATAATTTTTTTTCAAAATCAAATCGTTTGTTCAATAAGTCATAGAATGATTTAATTATTTTTTCTGTATCCGCACCAGCAAGTTTGTTAAAGCCGTTTTCTACCAGCTCCACCCATTCGGTTTCTTCCCGTAAGGTAATACAGGGCTTTTTAAAAAAGTATGCTTCTTTTTGCAATCCACCACTATCCGTTAACACAATCCTGCAATTCTTTAAAATTTCAATAATATCAAAATATCCAAATGGATCAGTTATAATAAACTCCGGTTGTATTTTTAATTTACTTATTTTACTTCGCGTTCTCGGATGAAGAGGCATAATAACATTCACCTCCTTATTGATCTTATTCAAGGCTTCAAAAACAGCTGTCAGCCGTAAAGGGTTATCGGCATTCTCAGCCCGATGGATAGTACACAGTGCAAAATCTTTCAAATCAAGTTTATTAACAACGGAAGACATTTCACTGCTTCTTTGACTATAAAACATAGCAGCATCAAACATTACATCTCCAACATTATAAATTGAAGAGTCTATATTATCAAAACCTTCTTTTTTAAGATTATCAACGGCAGCAGTTGTGGGGCAAAACAAATAATCGCTTATCCGGTCGGTTAAAATCCTGTTTATTTCCTCAGGCATTTTCATATTGTAGCTTCTAAGCCCGGCTTCAACATGTGCTACCTTAACGTGCAGCTTTTTAGCTGCCAAAGCACCCGCTATAGTCGAATTAGTATCCCCATAAACAACAACAACATCAGGCTTCTCCTTAATAATAACATCTTCAATTTTTTCCAACATCCTTCCGGTCATTGCACCATGCGACAGGGAGTTTATCTTTAAATTATAATGGGGATTTGGAATATCCATCTCTTCAAAAAATACCTGCGACATGTTTTTGTCAAAATGCTGACCGGTATGTACAATTATTTCGCTAACACCTTTTCTGCCAGCTATTGCGCGGCTCAAAACAGCAGCCTTTACAAACTGTGGCCTGGCTCCTACTATAGTTAATATTCTCATCAGAATAAATATTGTAAATATTCAAAAACCAAAGTTATTATTTTTCATTCAGTGAATAACTATTTTTATTTTAAGGGCTTCTATAATAATAGAACTTTTTTTAATCATATATTTGTACATAGCATCAGCAACCTGCAAATAGAATAACCGGTTGCATTGATTGGTCATTAAACTAACTAGTTAAGCTTTAGTTTTTTGTTTTTACTGTATTTAGAAGTTGCTGTTTTATCAAAAATATACAAAATTCCTGTTTTAGATTTATAAAAATCAATGCAGATGAACATCTTTTTAATAGGCTTTATGGGAAGCGGCAAGTCTTCCATTGGTAAAAAACTTGCCGGGAAGCTCGAATATGAATTTTTTGATGTAGATAACGTAATTGAAAAAAACACAGGTAAAACCATCTCTGAAATTTTTTCTGAAGAGGGAGAAGGAAGTTTTCGCGAATACGAGCAGCAAGCTCTTTTACAACTATCAAATAAGAAAAATGCTGTAATCGCTACAGGTGGCGGCACACCATGCTTCCATAACAATATGCAGATGATAAAAAAAACAGGAATTTCTGTATATATTAAGAGAAGTCCGGAATATTTAAAAAAAATATTAAAACAGTCAAAACAAAACAGGCCATTAGTCGCTTCAAAATCTGCAGATGAGCTTGATCATTATATTTTTGATATGCTCATAAAAAGAGAACCCTATTATTTAAAAGCTGATTATACTATAGAAAACGAAGACACTAATATTGAAAGTATTGTTTCTGCCTTGTTGAAAAAATTTTCAACTACTGACTAAAGATCCATCCAGGTCTAAAAGACAAAAAGCTATGTTTTATAAATTTAATGTTTAATTTTAATATTTAAAAAACAGTATAATTTTAAGAGATTATTAAATTCGCATTGTATATTTTATCATTAACAAAAACTCCGTCTCATGAAAAAAATAGTTATTACTATCATACTATCATTAATAGTATTTGAAGCCATCTCACAGGTAAGGCCTGCTCGCAGGAGGCATTTTCGCACATTTCAGGAAAGCACAACATATGTAGTTATTGACAACAATCCGTTTACAAGGTATAACGACAGATTGGAAGAAGAGATGGAGCGATTTTGGACTATCACTCCTTACGAATTCATTTCTTTTGATGAATTTCAGAGAAAGCGCACCAATGACAATTATTCTTTTCTGGTGCTTGCAGAGATCAAACAACGGAATGTTCCTCACGTATACAAGTTTATAAACTTTGTTCTGGGCGACAAGGAGCGTGACTTTAATCGCATGCCCGATCTTGGTTCAGTCCCACTTATTTTCAGGGACGCTGATGAAGAGGATTATCTTTATAAAATGGGAGCATTTGTGCAGTTTATGCAAAACCATGCAGAAGAAGGAGGTAGTCGCCAGAATATGCGAATGACAAGGTTTCTGAACGTAAGAGACGACAGAGTGCAAGAGATGGAATTATGGCTGCTGGAGGAAGAACTTGCGCCCGAGATCAATACTGTCGAAAAAATAAATAAGTATTACCCCTACACCGTAAGGATTGTAACAAAAGATGATATTAAGGAAGCTATAACCCAGCAAAGGGAAGATGTAGCATTTCTTCACAAAATTGGACCAAAAACCACGGTAAGAGTAGGAAAATGCTGGAAGTTCATTGTTGCTACCAATGGTGAAATATTATATTCAAACGATCATGATGTTGATGCTCTAACGCCTGATGCTCTTCTTGTGGAAGATCTGGAAAGAATAGCCAGATAATCATTAGTTTAACACAGGATCCGTTGGGAAGTTAGCCCATATTGCGTAGTCATTACCAAGGGTTCTCAGCATATTACTCCAAAGCTGTTCGGGTTTTGGGGCCATAATGGTTTCAAGCGAACTATTTGAAACAATCCATGACTTCTCCTTAAGCTCATCGTTAAGTTGATTGGGTTCCCAGCCTGAATAACCAATAAAGAAACGTACTTGCTCCTGTGATACCATCTTCAGATCTATGAGTTCAACAAGCCTTTGTATTTCACCACCCCAGTATAAGCCTTCCATTATCTTCATGGCTCCGGGTATTTTATCACCCAAGGTATGTAAATAAAATAACCGGTCGGGATGTACCGGGCCTCCAAGGTATAGCGGATAATCAACATTTGGAAACTCCTTACCCACATCACTAAGCTTCAAATTAATAGGCTTATTGACAATTATACCCATTGAACCCTCTTCTTCGGAATGTTCAGCAAGCAGAACTACACTGCGGCTAAAATAAAAATCCCTCAAAGATGGCTCGCTTATTAATATTCTTCCGGGTTTAGGTTTTAAATTACGTTTCTTCATATTGTTTCTAATGATTTAATAAAATCTGTACTCCAAACTATAACAACAGAAATCATACCATTGTTCAAAACTTATTAATTATTAATATTTAAACTCTTATATTAAAAATCAGTTTCCTGCTCTTCCGCGTAAGTATATTTTTTGTCCCGGGTGAACCGATGAATCCGGTTCCATATTATTACGGCGGTACAACGAACTTAATCTCACACCATAACGCTGAGATATATCATATAAAGTTTCTCCATCTCTGACTGTGTGATAGCTTTCCTCACCTCTTCGTCTTTTCGGCTGGAGATAAACTATATCTCCTTGATCGAAAGTCTCTCCTTCCTCCAATTCGTTATACCTGTAAATTTGCCATACCCACATTTCCATCTCATCAGCAATCGACTCAGGCGTATCACCTTCACGGGCATAAATATATTTTATACGGTTATTGAGTTTTATTTCTCTTTCCCTCGATATAGATACAGGACTAAAATCATCCCGGACATCTTTTGATGTTGTTTCTGCCATCCTGTCACCCTTAACTACTTTTTGATCAAACTTATAGAGCTCATGTTCCTCAATTATTCTTATCAGCAGTTGCGGATAACGCGGATTCGTAGCATAACCAGCTTCACGCAACCCTTTTGCCCATCCTTTATAATCCAACGGATCAAGATCAAACAAAAAAGAATAACGCTGACGAGTACTCAAAAACTCACTATGATCCTTAAAAGACTGAACAGGATCAACATAGCTCCTGAAACATTCGTTTTTCTTGTCATCATCTTTATAATATGTTGCATACTGCCAGCCATGGCATTTAATCCCAAAATGATTGTTTGCATGAACAGCCAACTCACTAGTACCAAAACCTGATTCTAAAATAGCTTGTGCCATTTTTATGGAAGCCGGTATTCCATATTCCACCATGTGCTGCTTTGCTATACCCTTATGTTTATCAATATAAGCTGAAACCGGTGCTCCCTGTTGCGAAAATACCGGGGAAAATATCAACCCCCCAAAAAAACACAGAAAAAATATCCTTCTTATTAACATGCCTTCTCTAAATTTTTAACGATTTACCAATAAACGCTAATTGATGAAATTCCTTGTTTTATTAATTTAAAATTATTACTGTTTCTAACTTAAAGTATCCCAAACAACCACTTGATACATTCAAGCCGCTAAAATATTTTTTTTTAAATTAAATTTAATACTTTCGTATCTAATTTTATTAACATAATAAAAACCTTGTTTGTTAAGTTTTTCAATTAAAATTTCCAGATGGACATAATAAAAAAATATTTCCCCGGACTCAGTTCCGACAAATTATATCAGTTGTCAAAACTATATTCATTATACGAAGAATGGAATAAAAAGATTAACGTAATTTCAAGAAAAGATTTTGAAAATTTTTACATTCATCATGTATTATATTCATTAACCCCAACATTCATAATCAAATTCAAAAAAAACACAAGTATACTTGATGTAGGCACAGGCGGTGGGTTCCCTGGCATCCCTCTGGCTATTTGTTTCCCGGAAAGTAACTTCACACTGGTCGATTCTGTGGGTAAAAAAACTAAAGTAGTAAATGAAATTGCTTCTTCAACGGGCATTAATAATGTAACTGTAACCAATAAAAGAGCTGAAAAAATAGAAGGTAAATTCGATTTTATAATATCAAGAGCAGTAGCAAAACTTCCCATTTTTATGAGTTGGGTAGGTGGTAAAATCAATTCCAGGGGCTTTAACTCAATCCCAAATGGAGTAATATACCTTAAAGGCGGCGATTTTTCAGAAGAACTTTCAAAACTTAACTATAATTACAATATATACAATATCTCTGACTATGTTGACGAACCTTACTTTAAAACAAAAAAGATCGTACATATTTATCCCTGAATAGCGAAAAAATAAGTAAAAGCAATAAATTTGCAAAAAGAGAATCACAACTCAACGAATAAACAAATAAATAATAACAAATTATAAACACAAACATCATGAGTAAAGCTTTAAACAATTTAGACCCAAAAACCCTTTGGAGTATTTTTGAACAAATATGCAAAATACCACATCCTTCGAAAAATGAAACGGAAATCATTGACTTTGTAGTAAGATTTGCAAAAGAACATGGTTTGGAATATAAAAAAGATGATGTTGGCAATGTCTTAATAAGCAAGCCCGCAACCAAAGGAATGGAAAACAAGCAAACGGTTGTGTTGCAGGGTCATCTTGATATGGTTCCACAAAAAAACAATGAGACCAAGCACGACTTTGATAAGGATCCTATCGATGCTTTCGTTGACGGTGATTGGGTAAAAGCACGCGGAACTACACTTGGTGCTGATAATGGTATTGGTGTTGCCGCAGCCTTAGCTGTTTTAGTTGAGAAGAATCTTAAACATGGTCCCGTAGAATGTCTTTTCACCGTTGATGAAGAAACAGGCATGACAGGTGCTTTTGCTCTTAAACCGGGATTTGTGAAGGGCGACATTTTGCTCAACCTTGACTCAGAAGATGAAGGCGAGCTTTATATCGGTTGTGCCGGAGGCATTGATACAAACTCATTCTTCAACTACTCAGAAGAAAAATTCCCTGGCGGTTATAAAGCCTTTAAACTTGAAGTTAAAGGCTTAAAAGGTGGTCACTCAGGCCTTGACATACATCTTGGACGTGGTAATGCAATAAAAATACTTACGCGACTTTTGTGGGATGGTATAAATAACCACAAGCTTAGATTATGTTCAGTTGATGGAGGCAGTTTGCGTAATGCTATACCCAGGGAAGCTGAAACAATAATTGCTTTACCTGCCGAGGAGGGAAAAAAGTTTGCCGAAAGGGTTAAGGAAATGATTGCAAACCTTAAAAATGAACTTCAGGGCGTTGATGACGGAATAAATATTAAATTCTCCTCTAATGATCAAGTTTCGAAAGTGATTGATGAGAAAACAACTAACAATTTAATAAAAGCGGTATACGGTTGCCCTAATGGAGTTATACGCATGGTTCCCGGTATGGAAAGTGTTGTAGAAACATCAACAAACCTTGCTATTTTAAAATCTGAAAAAGGCAAAATAGAGGTTGCAACGCTACAAAGAAGTTCCGTAGATTCAGCTAAGGAAGACCTGTGCAACATGGTCAGGGCTGTTTTTGAACTGGCTAATGCCAAAGTAGTACATGAAGGAGAGTACCCGGGCTGGAAACCAAATATCAACAGCCCCATACTAAAAACAATGAAAGAAGTTTACAATAAAAACTTT
>SLSZ01000218.1 GCA_007130125.1 Bacteroidales bacterium | reverse complement strand
TTTACAAAAAAATTTTTAGTATAATAGAAAGTACTCCTTAATAATTTAAATTTTTAAAAAAAGTTTGCCTTTCTTAATAATAAGAATATATCTTTGCAGTGAAGTTAACTGATTTAAAAACTAAAATTTAAATAAACATGGCTTACGTAATCAATGAAGATTGCACTGCATGCGGAAGTTGCATTGATGAATGCCCGGTTGATGCTATCAGTGAAGGTGACATCTATAAGATAGACCCTGAGCTTTGCACTGATTGTGGCGCCTGTGCAGATGTATGTCCGGTTGAAGCTATTCATCCCGAATAAAGACATCTGACACAATTTTTTTATTTAAAGTATAATGAAAAATTATAGCCCGTATATTTTTTTATACGGGCTTTTTATATTTTTGCACTTAAGGAGTTCAACTCTAAAATCAATTTACTTTGAAAGCCCCGGGAGAAAAAGACATGAAAAACGACAGCCAGGAAAAGATTATGTCATTTTGGTCTCACCTTGATGAGCTGCGTGGACATTTAATTCGTTCGTTTTTGGCCCTAGGTTTGATGGCTGTCCTGGTATTTCTGTCCAAAGATTTCGTATTTGATAATATTATACTCGCTCCGAAAGAGCCCGGATTTATCACTAATCGAGTGTTTTGCAAAATAGCTGATTTCTTGTCAATGCCTGCATTATGCATTAATGTAGAGCCTGTTAAAATCATAAATATTGAGATGGCTGGACAATTTATAACCCATATTTTAATTTCTGTTGTAGGAGGTATAATATTATCCATTCCTTATCTTTTATGGGAGTTCTGGCGATTTATTCGCCCTGCCCTTAAACCAAAAGAAAGAGCTAACAGTAAAGGAGCAGTATTTATAACATCAATGCTTTTCTTAACAGGTGTATTATTTGGGTTTTTTCTAATCGCACCTTTAGCGATCAACTTCCTTGGTTCCTACCAAGTGAGTGCCCTGGTTGAAAACCAAATAGCATTGCGTTCTTATATTACCACTGTTACAACAATTACATTAGGTGTGGGCATACTGTTCGAACTGCCAATATTTGTCTATTTTCTCAGCAGGATAGGAATCCTCACACCTTATCTTATGCGAAAATATCGCAAAGTAGCTATTGTTATTATTATAGCCTTATCAGCTATTATAACTCCGCCCGACGTTATAAGCCAAGTTCTTGTTGGAATACCGATTCTTTTTCTATACGAAGCATCCATAATTATTTCAGCCAGGGTTTATAAAAAAAGAAGAGAAGTTATAAAAACCTAATAACAAATAATTCAATTAATGCCGGTAAAAAGTTTTAGCTATAATCTTCCATTCGCCATTAACCTTGTATAAATTAAAGTAATCGGTAAACATCTTTTGTTCTCCCCTATAAAGCTCAAGAATAACCATAGCAGAGTCTTCCACGACAAAAATCTGAAGAAACTCAGCTGCTGCTTTAGCATCAGGCACAGAAGGGTTATTTTCACGACTTGTTTCAATTCTTTGCAACCAGTCCTCGAGCTTTATAACGTCTATCATATCACCCCTCTGAATGAACATAGCAAACTCAGGCATAAAACCATAGCGTGCTTTATCAAGATCACCAAAATTGTGAATGGCATTAACATAAGCTTCGTTGATTAATGTCTTGATTTCTTCTTTATCATTTGCGTTTAAATTTGTAAGAGTAAACAAACACAAACAAATAATTGCCACATTTTTAAAGTTTCTCATGTCTAAATATTTTTAGATTATAAAATTTATGATTATTAGAATTTAATATCAACTTACATGCCTTAAACATCAACTTGCTGAATAACTGCTTTTAAGCTTATTGTGTGAGGCAAATATATATTTTTATACTGTCCGTATGTGTACATTGCATGTTCATTTTGACACACAAATCTAACAACCATTGAACTAAAGGTAGAATTTATTATCCAAATTAATAACTTCGTAGTAAAAAATTCCGGCATGATAAAGATCATTTTTATAGTTGTTGAGGTATATCGTGAAGAAAACGTAGGCGCAATAGCCAGGGCTATGAAAACTATGGGAATAGAGAATTTGCGCCTGGTCAATCCAAAATGCAATCATACCTGCTCAAAAGCCTTGACTACAGCACACGGTTCAAGGGATATACTTAAAAAAGCATCCGTTTTTGATAATTTTGAAGAATCAATCAGAGAACTTGACCTGATAGTCGGTACTACAGCTAAAAAACGTAGTGTTCACGAAGATTATCACTGGGTTGAAGACCTGCCTTCAATAATTCTTAACAAAGAGGATAGTATAAAAAAGGTTGGTATTATTTTTGGCCGTGAAGAATCGGGGCTAACTAACCGGGAACTATCAATGTGCCACCTGGTTTCTACAATACCCATGCATAGTAAATATCCATCACTTAATCTCGGGCAAGCCGCAATGGTTTATGCAACTTATATAAGCAAAATAACACTTAACTGCAAAAAAAAATACGATAAAGAAATTCAACAGGTTGAGCTTCCTGTTGTTAGGGAAAAGGCCGGACAAATATTAAATGATGTGGGAATTAACCCGGAAGGAATAATATACCCGCGCATTATGGAAAGGTTAATGCTATTAAAAAAAGACGATATTAATCTCTTTCATTCATTTTGTAAATATTATTTAAAAAAATATCACGGAAGGGTAAAATAACTTTATTTACACTGTCATTTCTCCTCTTAGTGGAGTTTGTATATATTTTTTGACTGATTCGGTTGAATGATTATTCCCAAAAAGGTACATCATTTTAGTAATTGCGGCTTCATATGTTATATCGTAACCACTGATAACACCAGCTTTTTCCAACCCTGTACTTGTTTCATACTGTCCCATTTTTACGGCTCCGCCCCGGCACTGTGTAACATTAAGAATTATAATTCCTCTATTAACTGTATCTTCAAGTTCTTTCAAAAACCACTGTTTGGTTGTTGCATTGCCGGAACCAAATGTTTCAAGGATGACTCCTTTTAATCCTTCAGCATTAAAGACAGATTTAACATATGGCTGTTGAATGCCGGGAAAAAGTTTTAAGCTTGCAACATTTAAATCCATATTGGTTAAAACACGAAACTCTTTTTCATCACATTTGCTTATTGCCTGATGATTATATTTAATTTCGACCCCCGCCTGAGCAAGTATAGGGTAATTAACAGACCGGAAGGCTTCAAAATACTCCGCATTATATTTGTGGGCACGATTACCCCGGTACAATTGATATTCGAAGTATATACAAACTTCCGGCACTACGGCTCTTCCATTTTTTTTGGCGGCTGCAATTTCTATGGCAGTAATAAAGTTCTCTTTGCCATCTGTACGGATCATCCCTATTGGCAGCTGAGACCCTGTGAGGACAACCGGTTTTGAAAGGTTCTCCAGCATAAAACTTAATGCCGATGCCGTATAAGACATTGTATCAGAACCGTGAAGAATTACAAACCCATCATAATTATCATAATTGTCTTTTATAATTTCCGCCAACTGCTTCCATATGCCGGGTTCCATATCAGATGAATCGATCAAAGGGTCAAAAGAGATATTGTCAATATTATAATTGAATTTTTGAATCTCCGGAATCTGATCATAAAGATTCTCGAAATTAAAAGGATGCAGCACACCTGTTACGCTATCCATAACCATACCAATGGTTCCTCCGGTATATATGATTAAAATAGAGGGTTGTTTTGTCATTTTTGTTTTAAGGTTTTTCTTCAAAATTAAGAATTCTACAAACCGAAAAGGTTTATCGCATTATTCGTTGTAACAGCAGCAACTTCATTAACATGAATACCTTTAATCTCTGCGATTTTTTCAGCTATAAAAACCAGGTAGCTGCTTTCATTACGTTTACCTCTCTTAGGTACCGGAGCAAGATATGGGGCGTCAGTCTCAAGCAATAAGTGTTTAAGGTCAATATTTTCAACAACCTTTGCTATTGCACTGTTTTTATATGTTACTACTCCACCAACACCGATCATAAAACCCAGTTCAATTACTTTATTTGCTTCTTCTACATTACCCGGGAAACAATGAAAAACACCATGAATATTGCTGCCGGATTTATTCTTCATAATATCTAATATCTCTTTAAGGCTATTTCTTGAATGTATGACCAACGGGAGATCATAATGGCCGGCAAGTTCAATATGTTTTTCAAATACTTCACATTGTTTTTTGTAAAATGTTTTATCCCAATACAGGTCAATACCTGTTTCGCCTATAGCACAAAACTTATTTTTTTCGAGTTGTTTTTCAATGGAGAGAAATTGTTTTTTCCAGTCATTTTTGACCGAAGTAGGGTGTAGAGCCATCATAGGGATGCAGCTTTCAGGGAAATCGCCATGCAGTTGCATCATCTGAGAAATTGTAGTTTGGTCTACATTAGGCAGCAACATATGGCTAACACCGCTGTCAATTGCTCTTTTTACTACAACAGTGCGATCCTGATCAAATTGTTGCAGATAGAGATGTGCATGGGTATCAATTAGCTGCATTGCACGAAACTGTTATTATTAGAGAATGCAAATCTATAGTTTTATTTCATCATCCTGTTTGTTGAAAAATCTGTATTCCAGAAAATGATATGAAACGGACGGTTTTACTTTTATCCATTTTTTATATTTAAGCATCCACTTCCATCTCAGATTAAAAAAACCTTTTACAATATATGCATAAACAAACGGATGCACCCTGATTGTCAGATTTTTTTCATTTTGCTCATGTATAAGGTATTTCAAATTATTTTCAATCTCATCAATAAAAATAATGCTTGGTTTTATTTCGCCTGTACCTCCACAAGCAGGGCATTTTTCCAGTATTTCGACGTTAGTTTCTGTACGAACTCTTTGTCTGGTTATTTGTACGAGTCCAAATTTACTAGGTGGTAGGATATTATGTTTAGCCCTGTCCTTTTTCATCTCCTCTTTCATTTGCTCAAAGAGTTTTCGTCTGTTGGCAGGGTTTGTCATATCAATAAAATCAACGACAATAATACCCCCGATATCACGAAGTCTAAGCTGCCTGGCGATTTCTTTAGCAGCTTCCAAATTTACTTCAAGAGCATTGGTTTCCTGGTTGCTTTCTGATTTTATTCTATGGCCGCTATTTACATCAATAACGTGCAGAGCTTCGGTATGTTCAATAATAAGGTATGCACCGCTTTTTATTGAAACAATCTTTCCAAAATAGCTTTTGATTTGTTTTTCAACACCAAAATATTCAAAAATAGGTGCTTTGTTTGTATAAAGCTTCACTATATCACTCTTGCCAGGTGCAATAGAAGCAACATAATCCCTAATTTCTTCATATAATACCGGATCATTAACGTGAACTGCATTAAAGCTTTCGTTAAACAGGTCTCTGAGCATAGCTGAAGAGCGATTCAGCTCACCAAGGATCATTCGTGGTGGCTGGGAACTTTTTAACTTTTCAACAATCCTATACCATTTTGCGGTAAGCTCTTTAAGGTCGGCATCAAGTTCAGCCACCATCTTACCTTCGGCTATTGTGCGAATAATCACCCCGAAGTTTTTGGGTTTTATGCTTTGTACGAGCCTTTTTAACCTGCTTTTTTCTTCAGGGTTTTTTATTTTCTGTGATACAGATATCCTGTTTGAGAAGGGAACCAGAACCAAGTAACGCCCGGCAAGTGATATTTCACTGGTAATACGCGGCCCTTTGGTTGAAATAGGCTCTTTAGCGATTTGAACTAAAATTGGTTGATTAACCGATAAGACATTAGTTATCTTGCCGGTTTTTTCAATGTCATCTTCAGCAATAAAATCTTCCATTGGGAGAGCCCTGGTTTTACCGCCAATAGCAAGCTTAGTATACTTGTTTAACGAATTAACCTGGCTGCCCAGATCAAGGTAATGTAAAAAAGCATCCCTTTCATATCCAACGTCAACAAATGCGGCATTTAAACCTGAAATGATCTTTTTGACCCTTCCCAGGTAAATGTCGCCAACGGAATAATTATTATTTTTTTTCTCTTTATGTAATTCTACCAGCTCTTTATCTTCAGTAAGAGCTATAACAACTTCCGCTGAATCAGAATTAATTATCAATTCTTTATTCACAATATAAAATAAATTTACTGCAAAGCGGACAAATTACTCTTGACTAGTAAAACATGGGAGGATACAAAAATTATTTAACGTGCATTAAGCTAAATTACATAACACCATTTTTGATGTTATGTAATTTAAGCTAATTTTTTTAATACTCTACACTAAAAAAACTATTTTTTCTTATGCCTGTTTTTTCTCAGGCGCTTTTTCCTTTTATGTGTAGCCATCTTATGTCTTTTTCTTTTCTTTC
>SLSZ01000140.1 GCA_007130125.1 Bacteroidales bacterium | reverse complement strand
TTTTTAAAAGAATAATTGAAACCGGAAAATTTTTTGTACTTTTCAAATATGAAAACCAAAAAACATCAGGCTTAAAATGACAATACATATAGCAGATCTTTCAAGAGATGAGCTGATCAAAACAATTTTTAATATCAAAGGAACAGCGGATTTTGAAACTGCTACAATCGCCGTATTTAAATATCAATATCAAAACTGCAAAGTCTATAAAACCTTTTGTGATGCTTTGAATTGCAATGTATCAAATGTGACTAAATTTGAAGAGATCCCATTTATGCCGGTGGATATATTTCGTGGCCACAAGGTTTATTGCAGCTCCAAACCACCTGAATTATGTTTTCATAGCAGTACAACTACCGGCAGTATTCCATCCCGGCATTTCGTAGCTGATTCAGAAATTTATGATATAAGTATAGAGCGATGTTTCAAGTTGTTTTTTGGCAACCCCCAAAAGTATTGTTTTCTGGCTTTGCTGCCGGGTTATCTTGAAAGAGAAAACGCATCACTTGTATATATGGCAAAAAGGTTGATGGAATTCAGTGCTAATGAAAACAGCGGATTCTATTTATACGAACACAAGAAATTAAAAAACGTAATTGAAAAACTAACAGATGCAGGAGAGCAAATAATACTCATAGGCGTTAGTCACGCTTTACTGAATTTTGCAGAAAAACATTCTTTCAACTTAAAAAACACAATAGTAATGGAGACCGGTGGGATGAAAGGACAAAGAAAGGAAATTATCCGTCAGGATCTTCATGAAAGATTAAAAAAAGCTTTCGATTTAAGTGAAATAGCTTCCGAATATGGTATGACAGAATTATTGTCACAAGCATATGCAGCGGGATCAGGGAAATTCAAAACTCCGCCATGGATGAAAGTGTTTATAAAGGAAATAAATGACCCTTTTGCCAATGTTTTGACAGGACAAACCGGAACAATTAACATTATTGACCTTGCCAATGTGCATTCATGCTCGTTTATTGCCACGCAAGACCTTGGTAAAGAAAACCCCGACAGTACTTTTGAAGTATTAGGTCGTTTGGACAATAGCGAAATGAGGGGGTGTAACCTTATGATCTCTTGAGCAGCTAATTTCTTTTATTATAATCAATGCTTTATACGTCAATGTATGTGTTGATTTCAATTATAAGTATTATATTTGAAATCAACAATAAGAAGGTAGGTTTCTTTTATTTCTTTAGAAAATGCCTGATTGCCTATTCATCTGAAAGCAACACTTTTTTGCTTTTTGGAATTTTAGGTATTAAATAATTCTATTTTATTAAAAAAACTTCAAGGTGCCTTTAAACAGAACATGCCGGTTTATTATATTGTTGAAAATGACCCTATTGCTTGTTTCATGCAATAGCAAGGCACCATTACCAATTACTGATGGGGTTTTAAATCTACGCAGCATAAACCTACAAGAAGAGTTTTGTTATAAGCTGAATGGTGAGTGGGAGTTTTACTGGATGGATTTACTTTACCCGGAAGACTTTACCGAAAGGGAAATCAGGCCCGAAAAATATTTTGATTTACCCGGAATGTGGCGCTCAGACAAGTCTCTGAATTACCGAGGTTATGCCACATACAAGCTTACCATCTTTTTGCCAGAACACAGAAACAACCTGATGTTGGATTTGGGTGAGGTTGTGAGCAGTTACAGATTGTTTGTAAACGGCGAATTGCTTGCTTCTAACGGAAACGTTGATAAAGACCCTGACAAAGCTGAGCCGGGATTCACTCCTGTTACGGTTGTTCTAACAGAACGGTCAGATAAAGTTGAAATAATATTACAGGCGGCAAACTTCTATCACGCTAACGGTGGAGTGTATGGAGAAATCCTGTTTGGTACGGAAAACGCTGTTACTAAATGCAAAATTAACAGAAGCAGCTTTGACCTTATTCTATTCGGCAGCCTTTTAATAATGGCATTATATCATTTTGGTATCTTTATCTTGCGAAAAGAAGATCTTTCAGCACTATATTTTGCGATATTTTCTGCTATTACCTCTTTCAGAATTCTTTTTACAGGCCAAAAAGTTATTATTAACTTCCTTACAGAAATTGACTGGAGCGTGGTTTACAAACTTGAACATATCTCTTTTTATTTAAGCCCTGTTTTTTTTGTTTTATTCATAAAGCAATTTTTCAGCAAAAATGTTTCAAACAAAGTTGTTACCATTTTCATTATTGCAGGATTGCTTCTATCATTAATAGTAATACTGACAGAAGCAAAAATTTATTCACATATTATTGTTGTTTATCAATCTGTAATTATAATAATTGCAATATATATATTATATGCATTTCTAGCTTCGCCTAACCGGGATAAAAAAGAAGTAATAATTTTTTTGATCGGTGGGGCTATTATTTTAATTACACTAACTAACGACATATTGTTTTCTCAAGGGATTGTTAAACCAACTAAATTGTATTCAGCAGGCATATTCCTCTTTGTGTTGTTTGTTTCTTTTCTGATTACTATTCGCTATTCACGTATTCATAAGAGAAATCTTGATTTGGCACTTAAGATAGACTACAACCGGCGCAACCTTGAAAAAATAGTAAAAGAACGAACGAATCAGCTTTCAATAAGAAATAAAGAAATAGGAGAGCAGTGGAAAAAATTAAAAGAAAACAATGCTAAGCTGGAAAAGCAAAAAAAAGATTTGCAAAACCAAAGGGAGGAGATGGAAAAGGTTTATAATTTGCTTGATGCTGAAAAGCAAAAATCTGACAAATTATTGTTTAATTTATTACCTGGGCATATCGCTGAAGAATTAAAAACTCACGGAGTAGCTAAAACAAACATCTTTTCAAACGTTTCAGTGATGTTTACCGATTTTGCAGATTTTTCAAAAATTTCTCAATCGCTGAATCCGGACGAACTGGTTGAAGAGTTGCACTATTGTTTTTCTTCTTTTGACGACACTCTGCAGAAATACAAAATAGACAAGATAAAAACCATCGGTGATGCATATATGTGCGCAGGCGGACTAACGAATAAGCCGGGAAACTGGACCGCAGCTACTGTTCTGGCAGCCCTGGAGATTAAACATTTCATGATTAAACACAAGGAAAACAGAGAAAAACTAAATAAACCCTATTTCGAAACCAGGATAGGAATACACAGTGGACCAGTCATTTCAGGCGTTGTCGGAAAGAGCAAGTTTGCATTTGATATCTGGGGGCACACCGTAAATACTGCAAGCCAGATGGAAACAGCATGTGAGCCGGGAATGGTAAATATTTCTTATGACGTTTACGCTCAAATCAAGAACTTTTTTGAATGTAAAAGCAGAGGAAAGCTTACTGTAAAACATAAAGAAAACCTTGAAATGTTTTATGTCATTAGATTAAAACCAGAATATTCGGCTGATAGCAAAGGCATGTTTCCAAATAAATTGTTGTTTGAAAAATGCAAACTTGCTTATTGATGCATTTGGAAGCTTGTAATATTTAAAGTTTAACAAGCCTCAAATTCTGCAACCTTCCCACATTACGCAATACCAATCCGTTTACTTTATCTTCTTCGTTACGTGTAAATTCTAGCATCCCCAACCATCTTTCAGCTACAAAAATGTCATCACGCATATGGTTTAAACCTACAGAACTAAAGCCCAGGTATTTCATAAACGTTTCGGGAGTATAAATTATAAGAGTACCATCTTCAAATTTTACAGTATATGTAGCATCAAGTTCTGTCTGGTGATATTTTCCCGCATATTTTTCCAATTCCCGCGCTGTTGGTGGCACAGGCTTCTCTACTCTTGGTGAAATATAATCCTTCCCTCCCTCGCGCCATATCATTTCATTTACATTGCCTTCAACATCTTTTACAAACTTACTCTGTGCATTAAATGCTTTAAGAAAAAACTCATTTTCACTTTCAGCAAATAGTTGAAAAGTTCCTGAGCCTGGTATACTAAGCCAAAAGGTGTCTTTTTCAAGGAAAAAATTTAACTCCATACCCTCAGGCAACCTATAGATACCCTCAAAAGGTTTTATCGCTTCGCTGTCAAGCTCAATTTCTGTTCTTTGTGCAACTTGCTCTTCAACCATCTTATCACCAAGCAAAAAATCAACAATACCCATTGCAAGGCGTCTTGAATTTATACCTTCGTTGTTTAGCAATACAAATACAAGTAAGTTTTCTTCAGGAAAGATCATGAACTGGCTTCTGAAGCCTAAAGTACCTCCACTATGATCAACCATTCTTATGCCTTTGTGTTCTCTGCTGTAAAATCCATATGTATAAATTAGAGTATCTCCATCATTAAGAGTATAATAGGGATAGCTGATCTTTTCAATAACATTTTCACTCAAAATTGCTGAAGAAAACAGTGCTTGACCCCACTTTACCATATCATCAAGGCTTGTGTAGACACTTCCGCCACCATAGTTAAAATCTTCGGTAGTACTGAACGGCACAAACCCATCATTAGTCCGTCTGTAGCCAATTGCTGCACCCTTTAATTCTTTCTTTATATAACGCTCATCATAAACCAGGGAATTGTTCATTTCTAATGGTGTAAAAATATTCTCTGCAAGAAACTCCGAAAACCTCACTCCGCTGACCTCCTCTACTATTGTGGCTAACAATGAGTACCCTGCATTAGAATATACATGTTTCTCGTTTGGCTCAAAGTTTAGATGCGAATACCTTTGAATAAGTTCAATCTCATCCTGCTGTGTCCATTTTTCATCAAGTGACCACCCGGCAAACAACCTTAAAACATCGGTAGAAGGGATACCACTTGTATGGTGAATCAGGTTTCGTATAGTAACCTTGTGCTCAAAGCCGGGAAAACCCGGAAGATAATCAATGATATCATCATCAAGATTAAGCTTTCCCTGCTCCTCCAACATTAATATTGCCAAAGCCGTAAATTGTTTTGCTGTTGAAGCAATATCGAAAAGTGTGTTTTCATCCACCGGCTTGTTTTGCTCCAGATTTTTAATGCCAAAGCTTTTTTTCAGGACAACATTATCTTCAGACAAGACCCCAATAACTCCGCCGGGCTGTCCTTCACTATGCTGTAGCGCTATTAATGAATCCACCTTGTGATCCAAGCTTTCAAACGAAATGTTTTGAGCATTTCCAATAAAAACAACAATGGTTTTTATTAGTACTGTTAGAATAATTAGTTTTTTCATGGTTGTGTTTTTAGTTATTAATTAGAATTTCAAGCCAAATATAATCTGACAAAAAACACTTAAAAGATGAATTATTTCAATTATCTCGTTTAAATGATCAATACTGATAAATTTTATTTGTATTGTGTTTGTCAATCAGAACACAGTGTTTAGATAAAACATCTGTAATTCATCAATTTTGATAATTATTGTTGAATATTTTGTTTTATTTTGTTGAATAAAATAATTATTAAAATATCACCCGGATGTTTCGGAAAAAATACACTGAGCCATTGATACACATAGCAGTATGGCTTACTTTATACATAATAGCAATATTGTTTTTTAAAACAATAGGCCCATTCCGGCAAATTGATGGCACACTTGTATGGCCGGTCACTGTTGGCACAATAATCAATGCAACTATCTTTTATTTAGTAGCACTATGGATTATACCGGTGTATGCACTAAAAAAACAATTACAAAAATTCTGGGTATGGTTGCTTATAATATTTATTGGGTCTACTTTTATTGAAACATTTGTCGACTTTTTCTTTATGACATATGTTTACTCCGATGTTGATGAGCCTTTTATCAGTCAATTCACCATAAATGGATTTGTTCATTTTATAATGATTTCACTGGCTCTTACTTATGGTTTTTCAAGAAATTGGATAGTTAGCGAAAAGAAAAAGCAGGAATTAGTTCGTGAGAAACTGTCGGCGGAACTAAATTTTCTAAAAACACAACTTAGCCCTCACTTTCTGTTTAACGTACTTAACATGGCATATTCGAGCGCCAGCCGGTCAGGTGATGAAAGAACAGCAGACATAATTGAAAAATTATCTGGCTTGATGCGATACATAATATATGACAGTAACGTTGAAAAAATAGGGGTTGAAAAAGAAATAGAATACATACAGAATTATATCAGGCTTCAAAAAATGCGTTTCTCAGAAGATATTCAGGTTAAAGTCAATTTTGAGATCAACGGCAATTATACAGGCTTAAAGATAGCTCCGTTAATACTTATTCCGTTCATTGAGAATTCTTTTAAATATGGGGTCAAGCTGGAGGCAAAATCGAAAATAGATATATTTCTGACCTTTCAAAACGAAGAGCTGGAATTCGTTGCACGCAACCCGGTTTTTAAAAACTCACCATCAATAAAAAACAAAGACTCTGGAGTAGGCATAAT
>SLSZ01000192.1 GCA_007130125.1 Bacteroidales bacterium | reverse complement strand
TGCTCCCTGCCCCATGCTCCCTGCCCCATGCTCCCTGCCCCATGCTCCCTGCCCCATGCCCCCTGCCCTCTATAACCCTTTATTCAATTGGCACATTAATCTGCCCGCAAATATACAAACAATTACCTATATAGATACATATAACTGTATGTTTATAAAAATTGTTCAGTTAGGAGTGTTGATTAGGCTAAATATTATTTTGAGGTGCTGTTTATAATAAGACATCTTATAATTTAAAAAAGCCTACTTTAATTAGTATTTAAAAGGGTTTGGTATATTTTTTATAAAATGGATTGTTGTGATGATATTTTAGAACTTAACTCCGTTAGGAGTTTTCTGTTTGTAGCAATGCAATAGATGTTGCCAGCCATGAGCCCGGTACGGGTGGCCTGTTTGATGATCGTCCGTGTTTGTTTTAATTTATAACAATAAATAGTTGGTTTATTAACAGGTCACCACTACGTGGTTTTTGTGGAATTGTGAGAATCCGTTTTTTCTACAAACAGGTCACTCCTAAGGAGTTGTTTTGGTAGTTGTTTGCAAACAATATCTTAAGATATATTATTTAGCCGTTAATTAGGTGGCAATTCAGAAAAAAATCAAAAATAGCTGGCAAACACAAAAATAAAGATTACCTTTGCACCTGTTTTAGCATAATATAGATCTGTATAGCAAGTTTTTATCGCCGTGATATATTCATCAAACGATTCCTTTCTAACTCACTAAATTAAGCTGAATTATTTTTACGCCAGGTAAGCATTAAGCCTATTGAACAGATAATGGTTAATGTTTTCATAAGGCATTAACTATTTAAAAAAATTATGTACAAAACAAGAACACAAAACAAAAAAAATCAGCGAAACTTTAGTCGCAAGAATTCTTTTAGCCAGGGAAGACAAAACAGGTTTAAAAAGTCTTCAAAAACTATTGATCCTTCAGTTTTTGTAAAAAAAGCAACTTCAACTGAGGATACAAAATATGTTGCCCCCCGTTTGATAACTAAATTACCTGTTAACAAAGGCATCATTAATAATTTGATTAAAAAGGGCTATGAAACGCCCACTCAAATTCAGGAAAAGACTCTGGAACCGTTAATGGAAGGAAGAAATCTAGTTGGTATAGCACATACCGGAACCGGCAAAACAGGTGCATTTCTGATACCTCTAATAAACAACCTGTTAAATAAAAAGCCGGCATCACAAGTTCTGGTTGTTGCACCAACAAGAGAGTTGGCTGTACAAACCAATAACGAATTTCAAAGTATTGCTGCAGGGTTAAAGCTTTACAGCAATTGCTTAATTGGTGGCACAAGTGTTTATGCTGATGTGAGAAAACTTAAAAAACCAAGCCACTTTATTATAGGTACTCCCGGAAGGTTAAATGATATGGTTCGCCAGGGGGCTATTAAACTTAAAGATTTCAACACTATTGTGCTTGATGAGTTTGACAGGCTCCTCGACATGGGTTTTTCGCAGGAAATCAATCAACTCGTGGATGGTATGGTTAACCGCCGGCAGACAATCCTATTTGCTGCAACTAATGACAACAGTCAGAAGCAAATAATCGACAAGCTGGCAACAGATCTAGTTGAGGTAAAGGTGAGCAATGGTAGTTCTACCGTTGACACTGTGGACCAGGATATCGTGAGAATAAAGGAGGGTGAGAAAAAATTAGAAATATTGCTTGATATGATTCGTGATGAATCATTTGAGAAAGTGTTGGTTTTTGCTGAAACCAAGCGCTGGGTTAGCCGGATATGCAAGCATCTGCGTCAATCAGGAGTAAAAGCCGATGAGATACATAGCGACAAGTCACAGAATTACAGGTCAAAGGCGCTGAATTCTTTCAAAAAGCAAAATATACAAGTGCTTGTAGCTACTGATGTAGCTTCCAGGGGCCTTGATATTTCACAAGTGTCACATGTTATCAATTACCAGCAACCTAATAATATGGAAAGCTACATCCACAGGATAGGCCGAACAGGCAGGGCCGGGAAAAGCGGAAAAGCAATAACGTTTGTGAATTAATAACGGTTCTGTAATAAATGTTTTAACCAAATTAAATAGTGTCCGTCCATAAAGTCGAACATTTATCTATAATTGAAATTGAAATAACAAATTACAAATTACAAATTACAAATAACAAATAAATCCCAAACTCCAATCTCTAAATTTCAAACAAGCCCGGCTTGTTTAGGTCATTGAAATTTTGAAAATTGAAATTTATTTGTTATTTGTTATTTGCTATTTGGTGCTTATGTTAAATTTAAGTTCGACATTATAGACAGACTCTAAATAGTGTTAGACTTTATTGACATATACTACATAGGCAGGATTTTGTGCCGTTTTTATACCAGTTTTTATATCACATGCAGATTATTACCTTTAAAACTGTTCCAAAACGGCTATTCTTTTTTCGATAGGAGGATGAGTAGCAAACAGCCCGTTGAAAAATGAGAACAGGTCTTTTTTCTGCTCTTTCGGGTTTTCAATGAATAGCTGTGCAACATCTTTCCTTGTAACAGCTTCAATTCGTGGATTTTGTGAAACTTTTCTAAGTGCTGAAGCAAGTGCTTTAGGCCTTTTGGTCAGTTGCGCGGCACCGGCATCAGCCATGTATTCGCGTTTTCTTGAAATAGCAAATCTAAAAAGGGAAGTAATTATAAAACCGACAACTGCAAGAGCCAAAGCTATCAGAATGGCAGCACCTCCTTTGCCTTTTCCGCCTCCGCTGCTTCTACCCCTGGTCATACTTGAATAGAAGAGCGAACGTAACAGTATCTCTGTGAGCATAGCAAAGATACCTACGAAGATTATGGAAACAATCAAAAGTCGCACATCTCTGTTTCTGATATGGCTAAGCTCATGTGCTATTACCCCTTCCAGCTCTTCATCGTTGAGCTTGTCTATAATGCCCCGTGAAAGAGTGATTGTATAGGTCTTTTTGTTGATGCCGCTTGCAAAAGCATTTAGAGAGTCATCTTCGATAATATTTATCTTAGGCATTTTCATGCCCCTTGAGATACAAAGGTTTTCAACCAGGTTATACACCTTTTTATTTTCTTTTCTCTGCAGCGGCCGGGCTCCTGTCGCCCTGCGTATCATAGCGGTATTTGCCGACCACGCAATAAGAAACCAGATAAGAACGCCGCCAATTACCCATGGTACGGCATTAATAAAAGAGTAATGAACATCATCCATAGTATAGTGTTCCCCCCTTGTCAGAAAAAAGAACAGCCAGGTAAGGCCGACAACTACTAATGGAAACATTATGAGCAGTAAAGTAGATTTAAGGTTGTTGTTCCAGATCTGTGTTTGTAATCCTACGTATTTCATGTTTTTTTGTAACGGGTAACGGGTAACGGGTGACGGGTGTGTATTTAATATCTCGTTACCCGTCACTCGTTACACATTACGTGTTTAAAAATTAATTTTCGGTGCTTTTTCGTGTGCAGCTCTTTGCTCAGGGCTTATTTCGAACATCGGCTGGCGCTTGAAGCCAAACATTCCTGCAAACAATACTGCCGGGAATACCTGAATAGCACTGTTTAATTCTTTGGTTGCTGAGTTGAAGAACCTTCTTGAAGCTGCAAGCTTGTTTTCAACATCGGAAATTTCTTCCTGCAGGTTCATAAAATTCTTGCTTGCCTTAAGGTCAGGGTATGCTTCAACAGCAACTCTAAGCCCGGCTAGTGCACCGCTCAATTGGTTTTCGGCATCAATGCGGTCATTCAAATTTGTGGCATTCATAGCCTTTGCACGGGCATTGGTGATCTCAGTCAGCACTTCCCTTTCATGCTTCATATAACCCTTAACAGCATCAACAAGCTGTGGTATAAGGTCGTGACGTTGCTTTAGCTGCACATCAATGTCGGCAAAAGCATTCTCGCGGTTATTTCTAAGTTTTACAAGCCTGTTGTAAGTGGTGATTATCATCAGAACAAGTATAACGGCAATAACAAGTATTACAATAAGAGTAGTATCCATGGTTTAATTTTTTAAATAAATAACTTTTAATCCTTCACTTTAATTTGCAAATTTCGTCAAAATTGTTGAAATTAAATAAATTTATTTGTTGAAGTAATTCTTTTTTAATTCGATTTGAAATTTTACTATATAGCCCTAGTTATCTTTAACCCGGAGTCTTCCATTCCCCGGGATTATCCCCTGAATGGCAACCGTGCAAGCTTTCTCACCTCCACACTTGGATAACCGAACTCTTCAACCACTTTTCCTTCAATAAGGTACACGCCATACCCGGTGAACGGATATTTTTTTAGGCTGTCGGGGAAGTGTACGGTGTCGAAGAACCTGCCTTCTTCATCAAGGAAGCATCCGAAGTGCATCAGTTCTTTTTTCACTGTGCGCACATACTTTATACTTACAAGGTCACCCACCATGCGTACTGTTTTGCCAGCTCTCTTTGGCAGATCTGTTGCCAGGGCATTGCCTCTGTAGCCTGTTTTTAGCATATCGAAGCGTGATATTGTTACCGGAAATCCAAGCAGTTCAATTTCGTCGTAAGCATCTTCGAGTGGATGATCGTTAAGAGGAGGGAGGCGGTATTTTTTTATATGCTTATCAAAAAGAGTATTGTTTTTTTGTTTTTGCACTTTGTTGGCCAAAAGGAAGTGCATCTCCCACATAAGTTCTTTTTTTGTCTTTCCTGTAAAACGAAAGGCTCCGGAGCGTATCAGTATTTTCAGTTGTTCTGTTCCGGCAGGTATTCGGCTGATAAAATCATAAAGGTTTTTATAACAGCCGTTTTTTTCTTTTTCTATTACGATCTGTTGAGCTGTTTTTGTTTCAAGACTTTTGATATGTATAAAGCCGAGATGTATCTCATTGCCCTCCAGTGAAGTTTTGAAGCTGCTTTTGTTTATGCATGGCAGATTGACGATTGCTCCATGCTGCCGGGCTTCATTAACATAAACCCAGGTATGGTAAAACCCGCCGAAATTGTTTATCACTGCTACATGAAACTCATGCGGAAAGTATGTTTTCAGGTAAAGGCTCTGGTAGCTTTCTACGGCGTAAGATGCTGAGTGTGCTTTACAGAAGGCGTACCCGGAGAAAGACTCTATCTGCCGCCACACTTCTTCAGCCAACTCTGCGGGGTAGTTCCTTTTCCGGCAGTTGTTGAAAAAGGCGTTTCTTATACGGTCGAACTCTTTTCGAGAACGGAACTTGCCCGACATTGCACGGCGTAGAATGTCGGCATCCGACAGGTCAAGGCCGGCAAAGTGATGGCTTATCTTTATCACATCTTCCTGGTAAACCATTACTCCGAAGGTTTCTTTGAGCTGCTCTTCAAAGACAGGGTGGAGGTACTGTGTGTTTTCGGGGTTATGAAAACGTTTTATATATTCTTTCATCATGCCGCTTTTAGCTACTCCCGGCCGGATTATCGAGCTTGCAGCCACCAGCCTGAGGTAATCGTTGCATCGAAGCTTTTTCAGCAGTTGGCGCATGGACGGAGATTCAATATAAAAGCAGCCGGTGACGTCTCCACTGTAAAGTCGCCGGTTCACTTCTGGGTCTTTCTTGAAATTGTCAACCTTATGTACATCTACGCTTATTCCTTTGTTATGCAATACTATGTCGGCACACTCCTTAATATGTGCTATGCCTCGCTGGCTTAATATATCCAGTTTTTCAAACCCTATGTCTTCGGCTATGTACATATCCCATTGTGCTGTGGGAAAGTTTTTTGGAGGCATGTCGAGTGCAGTATAGTATGTTATGGGTTTTTCCGAGATCAGCACTCCTCCTGCGTGTATGCTTCGGTGGTGGGGAAAGTCCATAAGCCGGGTGCCGTATTCAATAATCTTTTGAGTTATTTTGTTCTGGCAGTCTTGGTTTTTTGGATTTTCAACCAACCGGTCTATCTCGCTTTTTGGAAGCCCGTAGACTTTTCCAAGTTCACGAATTACGGATCTGTCGCGAAAGGTGTTTATGGTACCCAGCAGGGCAGTGTGTTCGTAGCCGTATCGCTTGAATATATAGTCCAGCACTTCATCACGTTCCTGCCATGAGTAGTCAATGTCAAAGTCGGGAGGGCTGGTACGTTGTGGGTTGATGAACCGTTCGAAGTAGAGGTCAAGTTCAATCGGGCATATATCGGTGATCCTGAGGCAGTAAGCTACAATGCTGTTGCCGCCACTTCCCCTGCCGATATGATGAAAGCCCCTTGACATTGAGTAGCGGATTATGTCCCAGGTGATAAGGAAGTAAGAAGAAAAGCCCAAATCATGGATGACCTGCAGCTCTTTTTGTGCACGCTCAAGAGCTGTTTTATAAGTGCTGTTCCGGTAGCGGTACTCCAACCCGTCCATTGTCAGCTTTTGAAGCAGCAGCATATCGTCATGGCGGCAGCCTGTGAAGGTGCGTTTGTTCTTAGGTGTTTTGAAATCGAATGAAAAGCTGCACTTCTCAAGCAGCTTCTGAGCATTGTACAACAGCTCAGGGTAGCCGTTGTAAAGCTTTTTGAGCACGGGCGGTGGTATAAAAAAGTCGCCGGGATGAGCTGTTTGTTCCGGTGTGAGCTTGCTTAACAAAGTGTTGTGGCTGACAGCCCTCAGGTGCCGGTGAAATTCAACATCTTCCCGGCAGGCAAAAGTTACCCGGCAATAAGCAACAAGCTTATTTATGTGGTTGCGGAATTTAGTTTGGTAGATTTTACTAATATCGGCAGGTGATATGCCAATGTACTCGTTTTCTTTAAGCTTATCAGGCTCAATACTGTCCGGTGTATATATTACAAAAACATCGGATAAACGGGGAGCTTTTTCCGGCAGTGGCTTTTTTTTCAGGTTGTGGATAGTGAGGTATTGGTTGATCTCTTTTAATCCTTCGTGGTTGTGTGCTATACAGGTGTAAAGGTGTTTGTTTTCATTTCTGAACTCTATTCCGCAAACAGGTTTCAGGTTATTTTGGTTGCATAGCTTTACAAAGTCGAAGCAGGCGGTCGAGTTATTGATGTCGGTTATTACAGGTGAAGTTATTCCGTGTCGTTTTGCCTCTTTAACTAGTTCTTTGGGCGACATTGTGCCGTAAAGCAGGCTGTAATATGTATGGCAGGTGTAAAGCATATTTACAGGTTTATTGCTTTGGTGAGGGCTTCCCGCCCGAATTTTTTCTTCATACGGTCAACGGCACAGTAAAGGTTTACCATCTCAGGTGTGCTTTCGAAAAGGCTTAGCTGCTGTGTTCCCTGTACAAGGTGACTGAGACGTATGCCTGCAAGGCGGATTAGCATCCGGCGGGTGTATAATTTGTCAAATAACTCATGTACTACACTTGTTATAAAATGGTCAAAAGAGGTGTAGGGTATTCTTTTCTGGCGTGTATGGGTGTCGAAGTTTGAGTATCTTATTTTAACGGTGATGCATGCTGTGAGTTTTTGCTGTGAGCGCAATTCGTAGCAAAGCTTTTCTACCATTCCTGTAAGCATATTTTTGATTTTGGGGACATCGGTTGTGTCTTGTTGGAAAGTGTGTTCAGCGCTTAGAGACTTTTGTTCCCAGTAAGGCTGTACGGGGGTGTTGTCTATACCGTTGGCACGCCGCCATATCTCAATGCCGTTTTTGCCCATTATGTTTTCCATCAGGTCTGCAGGCATTTGCTGAAGTGTGGCAATGTTGCCTATACCCATTGAGCGAAGTGTAGAGAAGGTTTTTTCTCCTATCATTGGTATTTTGCGGATTGATAATGGAGCCAGGAAAGATTGCACACTCGGCTTTTCGATATAAAGTTCGCCATTGGGCTTGGCTTCGCCTGTGGCGATCTTGGATACGGTTTTGTTTATTGAAAGGCCGAAAGATATGGGTAATCCCGTTTCTTTGATTATATTATGGCGAAGTTCATGCATCCACCGGTGGCAGCCGAAAAAACGATCCATGCCCGTGATGTCAAGATAATGCTCATCAATGGAGGTTTTTTCATATACCGGGGCTTTTTTATGGATTATTTGTGTTACCAAATTTGAATATTTGCTGTAAAGCTCCATATCGCCCCTTATAAATACTGCATCGCTGCAAAGGTAACGTGCCATTTTCATAGGCATGGCTGAATGTACTCCATATTTGCGTGCTTCATAGCTGCAGCTTGAAACTACCCCGCGGTCCGACATGCCACCTATGATAACAGGCTTGCCGGTCAGTGAGCTGTTGACCAAGCGCTCTACCGACACAAAAAAAGAGTCAAGGTCTAAATGTGCTATGGTACGGTCGAAGTTTTGCATCTTTTTTTTAAAAAAGCTTGGTTGTTTGGTGAATGTTTTTTATTTTTGATTAAAATTTAATCAAAGTTGTGACTACAATATAATCAATTTTGAAATAAAAACAAAAAATAGAACGCGGATGACACGGATTCTACTAATTATCGCGGATTTTTTTAAAATTGTTAAATATGGCATTATTGTATAAGGAGATTACAGATAAAATAATTCAGGCATTTTATAAAGTTTATAATAAACTTGGGTATGGGTTTCTTGAAAAAGTTTATCAGAATGCATTATTTCTTGAATTAGTTAAAAATGGTTTATATTGCGAAAAGCGGAAGCCTATTAAAGTGTATTACGAAGAGCAGTTAGTTGGTGAATATTTTGCAGATATTATTGTAAATGATTGTGTGATTATTGAACTTAAGGCAGCTGAATCATTAGCAGAAGAGCATGAATTCCAGTTGATAAATTATCTTAAAGCTACAGAAATTGAAGTTGGATTACTGATTAATTTTGGTAAAAAGCCTGCATTTAAAAGGAAGCTGTTTACAAATGATAAGAAAAAAGTTAAAACTAAATAAATATAACAGAACACTGATAACACTGATACGGCTGATTTACACGGATTTTTATCAGTGATTATCCGTTAGATCAGTGTTATCCGTGTTCCATTAAAAAAATTATGAATCATTTTCCATCAAACATCAAACTCCTCCGCAAGCGGAGGGGTCGTACGCAAGACGACGTTGCTTTTGCGTTGGATATGAAGCGCTCTACATTGAGCGGTTATGAGAATGAAGTAGCGCAACCCGGCATGGAGGCGCTTATTGCATTTTCTAATTATTTCAAGGTATCGGTTGATACTCTTATTAAAGTTGACCTATCCCGGTTATCTGAGAGTGAGCTTTCGCAGCTTGAGCGGGGCTATGATGTTTTTGTCAGCGGTAGTAAGCTTAGGGTATTGGCTACTACTGTTGATAAAGAGAATGAGGAAAACATTGAGTTGGTTGATGAAAAGGCTAAAGCCGGATACCGCACCGGCTTTGCCGACCCTGAATTTATCAAGGTTCTTCCAACTTTTCAGATGCCCTTTTTATCAAAGCAGAAAAAATACCGCACTTTTCAGATCAGTGGTGATTCTATGCATCCTATACCCGAAGGCTCGTGGGTTACGGGGGAGTTTGTCCAAAACTGGAATCTTATAAGAGACCGCCATGCTTATATTATTCACACTTTGGATGATGGTGTTGTTTTTAAAGTGGTTGAGAATTTGATTAAGCCAAATGGTAAATTACGGCTTTATTCACTCAACCCGATATATGAACCTTATGAAGTTGATGTTAAGGATATTCGTGAGGTTTGGAAATTTGTCAATTATATTAGTGACGAGGTACCTGATGCTGATAATCAAAATGAGCATTTAAAAAACTCAGTAAAAGCATTGCATAGTGAGGTGGCTAATATTAAGGAAAAATTAAAAACCCTTTCAAAATAACTTTGAAAGGGCTTTTAGTAATCTTTAATAAGTTTATTGTAAGTTTTTAATAATATTAAAAAGACATATTCACCATTTTTATGGTCTGTTTCTATCCATAATTGATTCAGCTTCGAGGTTTCCAAGGTTATATGACTTTTCTGCGTAAATAAAGGCATTTCTGCTGTCCCTGTTATTTGCATAGGCTAAGGCTATTCTGAGGTACATATCTGCCCACTCATCGTCGGTCAAAGGGTGGTTGTATTCTTCGATGAGATCTACTGCTTTGAGGTAGTCTCTAATCTCTCTGCTGTATTGACCAATATTATTATAAGCAACAGCTCGTCCCAGGTATCCGTCCCAGTTTTGATCATCATGGCGTATTGCTTCGGTATAGTCGTCTATTGCTGAATGAAAACTTGCCGTTCGCCTTGATTGCATTTTTACGTATGCCCTGTTAATAAGTATTTTTGCTTTTTCCTTTTCAAGCTCTGCTCTTTCCTGTGAGCGTCGGGGAGTACGGTCTATTCTGCGATCAGTAATACGAATAGCGTTTGTGTAATCATTAAGCAGTCCTATATAATCACGGCTTCTTCTTCTGCTTTTTTGTTCTTCAAGGACTAACCTTACCGAGCCCCTGAATTTATAAGCTTCAATATTGTTGTTGTCAAGCTGTATGGCCTCAGTTAGCAAATCAAGGGCGCCCTCAAAATCGTTTTGGTCTATCAGGTTTTCTGCCCGTCTTGTTAATTCAAGTGATCTTACTATATCAGCATTGTGCTCATCTATTTTGATAGCAAGCCTGTTTAACTTATCCTTTCCACGATCAAAAAGCTCAATCGCTGACCGGAAATTGCCTTCTTCCATATTCTCAATTCCCTCAAGCATTATTCTGCGAATATCAGTAGTATCCATTTCCTGGCTATATACAGGTTTGCTTTGAAAGAGTCCAAACAAAATAGCTATTGTAAATAATAATTTTATTTTTTTTAGGATCATTTTATATTTAAAAGATTTGTTTCTCATATTTGAAATGTTGGTTTTATGGTTTATTTATCAGGTTTTTTTAGGGCTGAAAAAATTATGATCGTTTTTTAATCAATAACAATAAAAAGGACATAATTAACAGCACAAAAATAAAAAAAACAACAAGGAACTTTATAAAAAAACGACTTATTTAATAAATAATAAGATATGTTAAGCTGCAATTTGTTTAAAACAGCCTGACAATATGGTAATCCGTAAAATTTTAAATTAGATTAGCATTGTTAATCGAATTATGTCACAGTGTTGTTTTTATTTTTGCTGTTTATTTAGAAATAACGACAGCAATACTATATTATTTCTCATACTTTCATTTGCCCTCATATATCCCCCCACTTATATTATTTATATGTCCACCTGATGCTGATTTTAGGATATTTGGCATTTTGTTGATTCGTAAAACACCCAGGAAAGCAAATATAAGTGCTTCTTTGTATTCTATGATATTGTTATCTGGTATGCAGAGTTTGATATTGAGATTATTTTCAAATAGTTTGATCAGAAATTTATTATAAGCGCCTCCGCCGGTTATAAGTATTGATTTTTTATTGTTGTTTGCCGTAATATTTTTTACCTGGCAGGTTATGTGTTCGTAAAAAGATCTAAGAATATCTTCTAAAGGCAGGTGATTATACTTATTAATTATTGGAAGAATATTTTTTGTTACCCATTCTGCACCTAATGATTTTGGTGGTTTTTGTTTGTAATAATTAAGTTTATTTAACTCTTCAACCAACTTGACAGATACTTTGCCATTACTTGCTATTTTTCCGTCAGGATCAAAAGTTGCTGTTTTATTTCCATAATCATTACTTAATATTTTTTGTGCTTCTTTGTTTCTGTTTTTTACGAGGGTATTAATCACAAAATTAACCGGGCAAATATCAAAGGCTATCCTTTTTCCGGAAATTTTATATGAGATGTTTGCAAAACCACCCAGGTTTAGGCAGTAGTCATATTTTTCAAATAGTAATTCATCTCCAATCGGCACAAGCGGTGCACCTTGACCACCGCTGGCAACGTTTAATGAGCGAAAATCACATACTACTGTACATTTTGTTTCGGCTGCTATTGATGAGCCGTCGCCCATTTGAAAGGTGAAGCCATTTTCGGGTTGATGATACACTGTATGTCCATGGCTTGCTACCAAGTCAGGTGTTTTAAGCCGACTTTCTTTAATGAAGTTGCATATTAACTTTCCGAGGTAATGCCCGTATTCAACATGAGTTTTTATCAATTCTTGCCCGCTCATATCGGGGGCGTTACGTAATTTGCTTTCCCAGGTTGAGGAATAAGGAAGTGTTTGAGTCTTAATGATTTTGAAATCCCAGGTTGAATTTACTTTTTCAAAAATGCAATATGCCAGATCAGTACCGTCAAGTGAAGTGCCTGACATTAAGCCGATGGCTGTATGTTTCATGAGTTTTTGTTTAAAGATAAGGGTTTTCTGGTTTCTTGTTGAATGCTGCCCTTAATTGGTCATTATTTCATTCGCAAAAAGGCTTTTAAAGACCACTGTATGCTAATTTTTTATAAATAGTCCAGTATTTTTTCAAGTTCTATTCCTCTTGATGCTTTAATTAGAATGCTGCTTTTTGCGATAGGATTTTCTTTGAGCCATTTAATAATTTCTTTATTGTTCTTAAAACAAAGTGTGTTCTTACGGTTAACAGCTGATTTACAAAATTCTTCACCTACCAGAATAATTTTGTTGTATCCTTGTTTGACTGCGAAATCCAAAATTTCATCATGTTCTTCTCTTGCAACCTCACCAAGTTCAAGCATATCACCCAATATTGCAATTTTATTTTCCAGGTTTAATGCTGTAAAATTTTCTAATGCCAGCTTCATACTTGTGGGATTTGCGTTGTAGGCATCCATTAAAATTGTGTTTTTGTCAGTTTTAATGAATTGTGACCTGTTATTGCTTGGAAAGTATGATTCTATTGCTTCTTTTATATCAGTTTTGTCAACACCGAAGAATGAACCTATGCAAACCGCAGCCATTACATTATCAAAATTATAATTTCCTATAAGGTTAGTTTTTATTTTCTGGTTTTTATTTTTTTGTTTTTTTTCATAGTATTCAATCTGCAGGAATTGTTTATTTTCAATGATTTCACCAATATAATCTGCATTTTGTGATTTTCCGTATGTTACTCTTGGAGAATTTTCTGATAGTTGCATCAGTTTATTGTTGTCATAATTGACAAACAGTATTCCTTTATTGTTTTTAATATGGTTATAGAGTTCGGATTTTGCTTTAGTTATGTTCTCAATGCTGCCAAAACCTTCAAGGTGGGCTTTACCTATATTTGTAATTAATCCGTGTGTGGGTTTTGCCAGATTTGACAGAGCTTCTATTTCACCGGTATGGTTTGCGCCAAGTTCTATAACAGCTATTTCCGCGTCATTTTTTATATTAAGCAAAGTCACAGGTACACCTATGTGATTGTTTAGGTTACCTTCGGTTGCAAAGCTTTTATATTTTTTTGATAAGACTGAAGATAGCAGTTCTTTTGTTGTAGTTTTTCCATTAGTTCCGGTAATTCCAATAAAAGGGATGTTAAATTTTTCACGATGTTTTAGAGCTATATTTTGTAATGTTTTTAGGACATCATGTACAAGGATGGTATTTTTGTTTACTTTAATTTTTGGATTATCTATAACTGCAAGTTTACAACCATTTTTAATTGCATCAATTGCGAAATTGTTCCCATCAAAGTTTTCTCCTTTCAGAGCGAAGAACACACTGTTTTTTGATACGTTGCGGCTATCTATGCAAATTGCTCCTTCATTGATAATCGCATCATAGATCTTTTTTTCAGTTTTGTTCATTTATGATAATTGTAATTATTTTGAAGTAGTTTTAAAAAAACCCCACTTGTGCTAACAAATGGGGTTGAAATTATTTTGCAAGGAATTTTAAATATTAGTGTCTTATTGGGCTACCTACTCTGTCCATAGCACATCTGAAGCCGATATGGCTAGCTGCTTCATTTTGGTCGAGGAATCTTCTGGTACCCGGTACAGCCCAGTAGGCTCTGTCTTTCCAGGAGCCTCCTTTATAAACTCTTGCTTCGTCGTTTATCAGTGATGTAACGCCATATTCGTACATGAGTTGATCTTCTCTGTCCTGCATATCTTCTTGATCGTAGTATATACTTGAAGCAAAGTCACCGTCACGATAGCTTATATTGTCTGCATACCGGTAATTTCTTCGGGTAGCACTCTCTTCTTGAGTAACTTCCTGCCACTGCATTCTACCGAGTGAGTCTTTAGGCAGTATATTGCCTTCGTCATCAGTAGCTAATCTTTCAAACACATTACCTCTGAAGGGCCTGAAAGCTGTAACATCTTCGTGAGTTAGCGGTCGGTATACGTCTTTAACCCATTCACTGACGTTGCCGGCCATGTTATACAATCCGTAATCATTTGGCCAGTAAGCATAAACCGGCACGGTTATTTCCCCGGCATCGTTAAGATTTCCGGCAACACCCATCATGTCACCTCTACCTCTTTTAATGTTTGCCATGAATGTGCCCATTGTTCTTCTCTCACTTGAACGTAATTGATGGCCGTTCCAGGGGTATAGTCTTCTTTCCACGATTCTTTCATATACCGTATTGCCAATCAGTCCTAATGCTGCAAATTCCCATTCAGCTTCGGTAGGCAACCTGTATGCAGGAAGCAATATACCATCTTCTCTTCTGACACTTCTTTCACCTGTACCTCTCGGGTCAAGATCTCGCAGATTTTCTTTTACTAATCCTTCATATTGACCGGCAAGATATGCTTCAGTGTTAAAGTTGTTTTCATTAACCTGATCGTGATCAAGTTCCAATATTCCTTCACGCACAAGAATCATTTCGTTTACCCTGTCTGTACGCCATGATGCATAGTCGGATGCTTGCACCCAGCTAACACCCACTACCGGGTGATCACGATAAGCAGCATGTCTTAGATAATTGTATACATAAGGTTCATTATATGCCAAGCGGTCGCGCCAAACCAATGTGTCGGGAAGCGCTTTATTATAGACTTCAGGATAGGTCTCACCAAAAACTCTGTTTATCCAGTAAAGATATTCAACATAGTCGAGGTTGCTTACTTCTGTTTCGTCCATATAAAACGAAGATACGGTAACTCTTCGTGGTATATTATCCCAGTCGAACATTACATCTTGTTCAGTTCTGCCCATAACAAAGGTACCACCTTCAATAAAAACCAAGCCGGGGCCTGTTTCCTGCTCAGTATAAGGCTTTTTTTGAAAACCACCCCAATCAGGATCGTTGTAAGCCCAGCCTGTAGTTCGGGAAGCCTCTCTGCGACAAGATGAGGAGATTAAAACAATAGCTAAAACGAAAGCAAATGTAAAAATCAGTTTTTTAAAATTCCTTGCCATAGTAATTTAATTTAAAAGGTTTGCACAAAAATAACTAAAAATTAGGACAATTTAGTATTCTATATTCAAGTTTTTGTCGTTCACAAGCAAAATTCAGTGAAACACTGATTTCGTGTATGCCAGTTCTGCCAGCGTAAACACCTGATAATGAATAGTCAAAACTATACCCTATTCGGTATTTTTCCTGGTATAACCCCAGGAGAAAAATCAGTGTTTTTTGGTCTTTCAAATCTTGCCTAAACCATACGCCTGCTGTTAAAGGCTCAATATCAAAATATGCTCCATAGTTTATACGCAAAAAATCTCCCTGTTGTTGCATAATTATGTTAGGAGAAAAAGAAATTTCCTGTATGCTGCTTCTATAGCTCTCTATATTGAATTTGGCACCACCGTGTAATGTGTATTTGACAGGAATTTTATCATTTGAAAAAAAACTTTCGCGTGGGCGCGTCAGATGATGACTTGCTATGCCGGCAAAAAAGTTCTCTGAATAGAGCAGGATGCCTGAAGAAACATCCAGTGCATGAATCCATGTGCTTTCCGGTGGTGTTTCACCCGTTGGGATAATGTTGCCGGTAAAAGGGTCGTATTGATCAGGAAATACCAACTTGTCCCATTGAAGGTCTTTTCTGTAATAAGCTGCCTTAATTCCAAAATTTAAGTTTAACGATCTTGTTAGTTGAGTATGATACGAATATACACCACCCAAATAATGACGTTTGATCATTTGACCCATGTTTTCACTTGTAACCAATAAACCGATCCCTCCTGACACAGGCCTCCAATGCCTTTGAAATGAAGCACTGTAAGTTGACAGATGACCAAAATCCGGGTAAGGATGATTGCGGTAATTAAGATTAAGTTGGGGACAAATATTAACTCCGGCAAAAGCAGGGTTTAAATATAATGGATTGGCATAAAATTGAGAAAAAATTGCATCCTGGCCGGAAGCTTCTTCAATTGAAGAGCAGCAGAACAATACAATAAAAAAACTTGTTAACAATTGATGCTTTTTTCGCATATTTGTTTTTTTCGAATATATAAGTGTTCAACGTCAATTATTTTTGTTTAGTGCCGGGCTGTATGTTTTTTTAAAAAATACGGATTTTGAAATATTGTTATAAAATATAACGTTGATAAAAGAAATTACCTTTGTCAGGACAAAAATATATCATTTTGTTTTACTTTAAATGTTGTGATGTTTAAGATAAATATTCGGTTTTTCAGTTACCTGCTGTTTTTTATTTTGTTTTTTTCCGGATCTGTTTTGCTTGACGTGGCAGGTTCAAATAACAAATATTCTATAAAGTGGGAGGGACTACGCAGCGTCCAAATAGATGAGGAGCAATTGAGTTATCTTGATATTGGCAAATCTTTTTTTATAGATTCAGTACCAGGGATACCATATTTCTTTGAACGTATTGAGCTTGATATTCCTCACATTTCTTATGATATAAATTTATCCGGTATTGAAGTTGAGCATGCTACTCAAGATGAGAAAGCATTTTTAAAAGCGTCGGGATTTAGAGAAAATGATTTTGTTGTGAGAACTAAAATAGTTTTGGAAAGGGGCAGGCGTTACCTTGAGGTTAACATCATACCTGTAAGATATAACAAGGAAGCTGACACCTACGAAAAACTCACCTCCTTCAATTTAGATAAGTTATATGTATATGATGAAGCTTATGGTGTTGAGACTTTACATGAATATACAGGACAAAGTGTTCTTGCTACGGGTGACTGGTATAAACTTTGTGTTGATGAGACAGGTGTGTACAGGTTAAACTATAATCATCTTGAGTCTTTGGGTGTTGATCCAGGTGAAGTAAAACGTAAAGACTTTAGCTTGTTTGGCAATGGTGCGGGGATGTTGCCGGAAGCTAATGATGAATTCAGATATGATGATCTTGTCGAAAATGCAATATATGTTTCCGGGAACCCTGAAGGCAATTTTACGAACTCTGATTATATACTTTTTTATGGTAAATCACCTCATCAATGGTATTTTAATGAGGATGAGCAGGTGTGGGAGCATGAAGTGCATTTGTATAGTGACAAGAACTGTTATTTTCTTACTACAAACCAGGGTGAAGGGAAAAGGGTTTCTCAGCGTAACTCTTCAGAAGAAACTTCGACAAAATCAATAACTACCTTTACTGATTTTGCTTATCATCAGAATGACCAGCAAAATCTTATTGAGAGTGGAAGAGTATGGTATGGAGAAATTTTTAATGTTACGCTGTCAAGAGTTTTTAATTTTTCCTTTAATGACCTGGTTGAAGGTGGGCAGGGCCATTTAAAAACTCATCTGGCGGCCCGTTCACCTGCAGCATCATCGTTTGAAGTTAGTGCAGGGAATAACCAGCAACAAGTAAGCATTCCTTCTGTAATTATGACAAGCGGTACCGGAAATTATGCGCGATATTCCGAAGATTCATTCACTTTTTCACAATCATCTAACAATATACCTGTAGAAATTAAATATAACAGAACAGCTTCAGGGGCATCAGGATGGCTGAATTATATTGCGCTAAATGTTGAAAGAAAGTTGCATTTCCGCAGTCCTCAGCTTCTCTTCCGGTCAACGGGATTGTCAGGCGAAGTTGCCGAGTACAGGCTGAAAAATGCCAATAATAATGTTGTAGTGTGGGATGTAACTGACAGATTTAATATCAAGAAACAGTTGGGAAATACGCAGGGTGGTGAGTTTGTTTTCAGTGTTGCCGGTAGCGATATTATGAATTTTGTTGCTCATGATGGCTCGGAGTATCTTGTACCTGAGTTAGTAGGCGAGGTTTCTAATCAAAATCTTCATGCTAAGGATATTCATGACCTGGTGATTGTCGTACCAACTAAATTAATTGATCAGGCTGAGCGTTTGGCTTCGTTCAGGAATGAAAATGACGGCTTATCGGTTTTGGTTGTTACCACGGAGCAGGTCTATAATGAGTTTTCATCAGGTGTTCCCGACATCAGTGGCATTAGGAACTTTATGAAGATGTTTTATGATCGTGCTGAAAGCCCGGAACAAATGCCCCGATACTTGTTACTTTTTGGAAATGGGACTTACGATAATAAAAATATTCTTGGTTATGGCGGAAATCTTATTCCTACTTTTCAGACTGAAAATTCATTGAACCGCTCAGATTCATGGATGTCGGATGATTTTTTCGGTTTATTGGCCGATGGTGAAGGTGAAGGAGCTGCAGGGAACCTGGATATTGGTATTGGAAGATTGCCCGTGCGTAATATCAATGATGCTTCGGCATTAGTGGATAAGATATTAAGATATGATAAACGATTTGAAGAATTAGACCAAAAAGATGATAACCCTGAATTTGCCGGGATGGTTTCTAATTATGGTGATTGGCGTAACAGAGTTGCATTGATAGCCGATGATGGTGATAATAACACACATTTTAACGATGCCGAAGAATTGTATTCTTTGATGAAACAAGGCCATAGTGTTTATAATATTGAGAAAATATATCTTGATGCTTATGAGAAAGTCGTATTGGCAGGCGGAGAGAGATATCCCGAAGTAAACAAGGCTATAAACGGCCTGGTGAATAAGGGGGCATTGCTTATCAATTACATAGGCCACGGTGGCTTCAACGGACTTGCGCATGAAAGGGTTTTAACTTTTGATGATATTCAAACATGGACCAATTACTATAATCTTCCTGTGTTTATGACCGCTACCTGTGAGTTCAGTGCTTTTGACAATCCTGATCCGTCCAATTTGTCAGCAGGTGTTAGGATATTTCTTAAACGAAACGGCGGTGCATCTGCTCTGTTTACAACTACACGTCTTGCCTGGGCCGGATCCAACCGAACACTTAATGAGAACTTTATGAATAGTGCATTCAACCCTATGGAGAACGGGAAGATGCCAAGATTAGGTGATATAATCCGTAAATCAAAAGTTGAAAGTGGTTCGGGGAGCAGAATAATGAACTTTGTATTATTGGGTGACCCGTCTATGAAGTTTGCTTATCCAAAGTATAATGTTGAAACAACCAATGTGCCCGATACGATAAAGGCTTTTGAACCTGTCAGTATCAAAGGCCGTGTGGTTGACGAACAAGGCGTTCTTAAAGATGATTATAATGGTGTCGTTTATCCTACGGTGTATGATAAAAGACTAATTTTTACAACACTTGGCAATAGCAGCGACAGCAGTCCGGCAGAATTTGAAATGAGAACAAACACACTGTTTAAAGGTAAAGCTACAGTACAGAATGGCCTTTTTGAATTTGACTTTGTTGTACCAAGGGATATTGCTTACAAGTTTGGAGAAGGGAAGATCAGTTATTATATCGATGATGGAAAAAATGACGGCCACGGATATTTTGACCAGTTCATGGTTGGCGGTACTGCCGATGATTATGAGCCGGATTATGAAGGTCCGCAAATTAGTTTGTACCTGAATGATACAACTTTTGTCAGTGGCGATAAAGTTAACCCCAACCCTTTGTTGCTTGCGTATATTTTTGACGAGAGCGGTATAAATACTACAGGCCAGCTGGGACATGACATTGTTGCCGTACTGAATGATAATACAGCTAATCAATACGTTTTAAACGATTACTACCAGGCAGATATTGATACTTATAAAAGCGGCAGAGTGGTATATCCGTTTTCAGATCTTGAAGAAGGAAAATACACTCTTAGCCTCAGGGTGTGGGATGTGTTCAATAATCCTTCAACAGCAGAAGTGGAGTTTATTGTTGCCGGTTCACTTGATTTTGCCCTGGACAAAGTTATTAATTACCCCAACCCATTCTCTCAATATACTACATTTGAATTTTCATACAGTAATTCAGATGCTTATGAAATGGACGTGCAAATTGATGTGTATAATATAATGGGCCAAAAAGTTACCAGCATAAAAAGAACTATGAATGTTACAGGGTTTGACGCTATGAGGATCGAAGACTGGAATGCTACAGGCAATGACGGGAGAATTTTGGAAACGGGTTTGTATGTGTTTAAAGTAACTGTTTCCGATTCCGATGGGAATACCGCAACAGGTTCAAATAAATTTGTTATTATAAGATAGAGTGTTTATTGTTGAAATTATTAATATAGAGAATAGTAAAACTCAAGATAAAAAAAAAAATAAAAAAAGTAATAGCCTATAGAATATGGGTCAAAATGTTTCAATAGCCTTTGTTGCGGAATATAAAGAAGCAAATTGTTTTTAGTATTAACTTTTTTTAACTTTGCATTTCTTTTTGGGTTAAGAAAGTTCTTTTTATTGCTTGGCAGGTTACAAAAAAATCGTGTTTTCCAGAAACTGTTGCTTTTGTTTTGTTGATTTTAAAATTTTAAAAGCCGTAAATTACAATAAGGATTTTTGCTGCCCGTTATATAAAAGCTTAAGTTTGTAAGCTGTTAAAAACGATAAATTGTACAATCATAAATTAATCATTAATTAAGTTAATTATAAAAAATTAAGCAAACGATGAGTTCTAAAGTTAAATATCTTTTTTCTTCAGTATTGGTGTTTTCATTAGCTGTAACCTTTCTGCAAGGACAAAATGGCGGGGGCCCAACATACGAACAAACGTTGGGTGGGGATCGTTTAAATACAATAACAACTGCTGTTCCCTTCTTGATGATCGCACCGGATGCCCGTGCCGGTGCCCTGGGTGATGCCGGCGTATCTTCTTCACCTGATGTTAATTCAATGCACTGGAACCCGGCCAAGTATGCTTTTATAGATCAGGACTTTGGCATGTCAATGAATTATACCCCATGGTTAAGATCATTAATTGATGATATAAACTTTTCCAATTTAAGTGGATTTTATCGTATAGATGAGCTTCAGACCGTTGCTGCCAGTTTGAAGTACTTTTCACTTGGAGAAATAATGTTTACAGGTGAGGGAGGGCAGGAGTTAGGTACTGTACGGCCCAATGAATTTTCAATTGATGTTGCATACTCCCGAATGTTGGGAGAGCATATATCGGGTGCAGTGGCAGCAAGATATATTTATTCAAATCTAACACAAGGGCAATTTGTAAGCAATTATGAGACAAAGCCCGGAAGAGCTTTTGCTGCTGATGTTGCCGTTTATTACCAGCGTCAGCTTGATTGGGATACACCTACCAGGTTTGCTGCAGG
>SLSZ01000058.1 GCA_007130125.1 Bacteroidales bacterium | reverse complement strand
CCCCATGTTCCACCCGGGTCTCTCCATCTTGATCCACTGGATCTTTCGTATCCGGCAATAAACATAGGCCTGTGTTTACCTGTGCCTAAAGGTAAAAGTACTTTAGCGTGTCCTCCAACAGAAAAGGAGCCGGGGTTTACAGTTGTTCCGTCATCAAACCAATTGGTCACTGCGGCATGGTATAAAAACCCGGCGTAGTGCCACCTGAAAAACGGTCCAACGGCTATCATGTCAATGAATTGAAAATCAACAGCTAGTTGTGCTCCGAAAAACATAAGGCCCAAAACATCCAATTGAATATTTACAGGTTGCAATGTGTATTGAGTATCTTGAAGCTTGAATGCCGTGAGAGAATTGTTGTGTGAAAAGACCGGCGCATTGGTTTCAAAGTGAGTTTTTTCTTCGATCTCCGAAGAAACAGGTTCGGTTGCATAGTTAAAATGCCCAAATAGTTGAACGCATAATAGTGTAATAATTAGCTTTTTCATACAATCTGAATTTTTGTTATTATTTAGTTATTTGTCAGGGTAGTAAATATGTAATTATAAAAAATTCATAAATGTAACAAGTGCATGCAGACAAGATGCTAAGTAACAAAACAGAAAACTTAGAAAAAGAAAAAATGCTTAAATAATTACTATTAAATCAATTGAGTGATCCTAAACTATACAATAAACTGCCAATTTTCTATAAAATTTTCAGCTCTCGAAGTTTGTAAGGATTATAAGGGTTTAGTGAATAAAATGTTTAAGTTGTCTACGGTCAAAATGATCAAAACAATTTTGTAAAAAAACAGAAATTACCGTAAAAGTATAGACTAATTTTTTTAAAAACAAAAATTTGTATAAATAATTTCGCTTTATCTGGGGAAAAGATAGTTTTTAGTCTAAATTACACTTATTGATAGGTTGTAATAAACTTTTCCCATTCGGCAAGTTCTTCTTCGTTCATTACTTTAGGGACCTTGGTTTGCCCGCCTTTTTTATTTTTTGCTTCAGTCCAGTCATAGAAAGTTTTAGCGGGCACTATTTTTACTTCTACATTTTTGAGGGCTTTAGAACGGGCAACTTTATAGTTTTTGTTCTTTTTCTTTAATAAAATATCAAGTTGTTTTGCTATATCATCTTCATTGTTACTTATTTTGCCTTCGCATCCGAGATACCAGCGGTGGATGTATTCCTCGTTTTTTCTGACTGCACTAACAGTGAATTCACTTATATTGATGTTGTTGTCAGACTTCAGATCTTCAATAGCACTAACCATCTGATGTTCTGAAAGCTGTGATCCTACTACATTTAAAAAATATTTGGTTCTACCGGTAAGTTTTATTTCAACCTTTTGTCTATCGGTGAATCTGACAGTATCTCCGATCATATACCGCCATGCACCTGAAACTGTACTTATCAGTAGGATATAATCTACATCTTCTTCTACTTCGGCAATTGAAAGGGCTTTGACGGACTCTGATATTGTACCATCATCATTAAGGTTTTCGGGAGTTAAAGGCACAAACTCAAAGTATATTCCATTATTTGTTAAGAGAGTCATGGCGTTGCTGTCTTTCCTTAATTGTGTTGCCAGGTATCCCTCTGAAGCCAGATATGTGTCGAGTATTATTATAGGCCTGCCCAGGATTTTATCGAAGCTTTTCCTGTATGGCTCAAAGTTTACTCCACCAGATGTATACACCTCCAGGTTTGGCCATATTTCATGAATGTTTTTCAGTTTGTTATGTTCTATTACTTTTTTTAACATAAGCTCAATCCAGCAGGGCATCCCTGATAAACCGCCAATATCCCATTCCGGGGCTTTGATGGCTATTTGCCTGACTCTTTCATCCCAGTCGTTTATAGAAGAGATCTTATTTCCCGGCTTGTAAAATCTTCTGAACCAGAAAGGAATGTTGTAAGCACCAATGCCGCTTATTTCTCCTTCCAGGTGCCCGTTTACTTCTTTAAGATCAGTGCTGCTACCTAACATTAATATTTCGGTTTCAAAAAATGACCCGGGCAGGTCAAACTTTGCAATACTCAATAGCTGCCTAATCCCTGCGTTTCTCAATGACAATAGCATATCATCGGATACGGGTATGTATTTGGTGTTGCTGGTAGTGCCGCTGCTTAATGCAAAAAAATCTGGTTTCCCAGGCCAGGTAATATTTTCTTTACCCTCATAAACATCTTTCCACCATTCATTATAGATCTTATCATAATCATAAAACGGTACTGTTGAAGCAAATTCTTTCTGAGGATCTTTTGATGATAATATTTTTGTAAAATTATGGGCTTTTCCAAATGATGTGTGTTTTGCTTTGTCAAGCATTTCAGCTAGCACTTGGCGTTGTGCTGTAATTGGGTCTGGAGTGTCAATTATGTTATTTGACAGCTCAATCGCTTTTTTGATTATTTCGCCAATTATTGCCATATAAAAATTTATCTTAAGTTATTTTTATCAGGAGTTTTAAAAAAAACGCAAAATTGATAAAAATGTCATAAAGACAAGAAAAAAAATGCTTAATAATTATTAATAAAAAAGTGCTCTTGAAAAGACATTTATTTTAAAAAGGAAAAAACCTGGTTTTAAACTCCTTTTTTTCTTAAAAGTCAGTCACAATAAACCTTTTTCCGGTTATTAAGCTTATTTATTTGTAAGCATAGAGCTTGTTTTCCAATAGCAGGGTTAATGCACAGGTCTTGCCCTTGTTAAGCTAAATAAGCTAAAGCTGTTTCAATTTTTGCAAGGTTTATTTAAATGCTATTTCGATTTATTTTATTAATCCTTGATCACTCTTATTTTTTACCTTACTCGGCAAATTCGCTTGTGTCGATTAAGTTGAGGTTTCCGCCTTCATCGCCAAAAATCAGCATTTTACCATCTTTTGAAAAAGCTATTGCTTTAGTAGGTTTATTTGTGGCGAATGTGTGAACTCTATCACCGGAAACAGCATCCCAAAGAATAATGTACAGATCATCTCCTGCTGTAGCAAATAAATTGGAGTTTGGCATAAAATCTATTGCATAGATGTGTTCAATATGGCCTCTTAGGGAATGCCTGTTTCTGCGTGTTCTGATATCCCATATTTTCACGTTCTTATCATACCCTGCAGTGACAAGCAGCCTTCCGTTGTAATTGTATTTAACAGCTTGTATTGCATCATTATGATCACTAAGTGTTGCCTGCAATTGCCCCTGGCTTCTTCTGAGAACCCTGATATTTGAATCTTCACCAACAGTGATCATGTTTTCTCCATCAGGGCTGTAAACACAATCATATACATTTGATGCGTGAACCACATCGCTCATAATTAGCTTAAATTGGGATATTTCCCATATTTTAAATGTTTTGTCATTGCCGACAGACATGATTTCATCAGCCACAGGGCTTATAGCAATAGAGTTTACTGCGCCTCCGTGAGCCGGAGCATTGGATATCATATTGCCGGTCTCAAAATCCCAGACTTTTATTCTTTGGTCACTACTACCTGTAATAATTTTTTTGCCGTCAGGAGTCATAACGCTGGCATTCAAGGCGTCTTCATGGGCTAATATTTCTTTGACCATCTCACCACTTTCAACATCCCAAATGGTAAGAATGCCGTCATAACAACCCGAAAGAATATACTTGCCATCAGGGCTGAAAGAAACTGAGTAAATTTTTGAGTAATGAGCATTCCAGCTTTCCGGAAGTTGTGAAAATAAATTGGTTGTATACGCCAGAAAAATAACAGATATAAAAACCAGTTTTTTCATTTTTAAAATATTGAGTTAATAAAAATTTTTGGCTATTAATTAATGTTAAAGTTATAAAAAATTTCTAATAAATTACTTAAAATTGTATGTAATTTCCTAATAATAAGATTGTTTTTACAAAACATTAAAATCTGATTTTGCTGTTTAAAAGGGTATTTGTTCTATTAAACATAAATTTCACTCACATTAATCCTTGTGTATGTAAGACTTTAAAAATCAAATATTTTTATTCACAAAGATCCCGGCATATTAAGAATTATTATGTTATTTAATACCCTGCTGCCTGTCCATCTTTTCTTGATTCTGATGCCCCGTAATAAACTTCATTTTTCTTATCCCACATAATAGCCTGGTATCCTCCGAAAGGCCCGACGGCCCATTCTATTCTGTGACCTTTTTTCATAAGTTCTCTTATTGTTTCATAGGGGAATCCTGATTCCAACCTTACTACTCCTCCGTCTGACATTTTCTGGCCTGTTGGTTGTGATGATCCGCTATGCTGTATTCTTGGAGCATCTCCTGCTTCCTGTAGGTTCATACCAAAATCAATCATGTTCACAACTATCTGTGCATGCCCTTGCGGTTGCATGGCTCCTCCCATTACACCAAAGCTCATGTAGGGTTCATCATCTTTGGTTATGAATCCCGGAATAATAGTATGAAACGGCCTTTTGCCGGGCTCATAAGTGTTGAATTGGTCAGGCTTAAGTGTAAATCCTTCGCCGCGGTTTTGAATTACAAAGCCAAGTTCAGGCGGTGTCATTCCGCTACCCATGCCTCGGTAGTTGCTTTGAATTAATGAGACCATGTTACCGTCTTTGTCGGCTACCGTTAGGTAAATAGTGTTTGGTGATTCGGCTATTCCGGGGTCGTATTGCCGTGCAGCACGATCAGTGTCAATCAGCTCACGTCTTTCGGCTGCATATTCTTTGGATATCAGCCTTTCAACGGGCACCGGGCTGAAGTCCATATCGGCATAATATTTGGCACGGTCTTCGAAAGCAAGCTTTTTGGCTTCAACAAACAGGTGAATGTATTCTGGACTGTATAATCCCATTGAAGAGATATCATATCCTTCAAGAATATTCAATATTTGCAAAACGGCAATACCCTGGCCGTTGGGAGGCAGTTGCCATACATCATATCCACGATAGTTTGCAGATACCGGTTCTACCCACTCACTTTTATGTGCCGCCATATCTTCGTAGCTTAAGAAGCCACCATTTTCTTTGATATATGCTTCTATTGTCCTTGCGATATCACCTTTATAAAAGGCGTCCCTGCCTTCATGGGCAATTGTTTCGTAGGTGTTGGCAAGGTAAGGGTTGCGGAATATTTCTCCCTTAGCCGGCATGCGTCCATCAGGCATGTATGTTTCTTTGAAGTTTGGAAAGCCCTGCAGCACAGGTGCCGAACGTTCGAGGTAGTAGGCAATAAGTTCTGTAACGGGGAATCCGTTGCGGGCATATTCAATCGATGGTTTTAAAATGTCTTCCATGCTGATTTTTCCGAACTTATTGTGCATTTCAAACCATCCGTCGACTGTTCCCGGCACACTGACCGGCAATGCACCGCGTTGTGGTATATACTCATAACCGTTTTCAAGGAAATAATCAATATCCAGGTTTTTTGGTGATCTGCCACTGGCGTTTAGGCCATGTAGCTGTTTGCTGTCAGCGTCCCATATTATCGCAAAAAGATCACCTCCAATGCCGCAGCCTGTGGGTTCCATCAACCCCAGTGCGGCATTTGCTGCTATGGCAGCATCAACGGCACTGCCCCCTTGCTTAAGGATATCAAGTGCGATCTGGGTTGCCAGCGGATGGCTGGTAGCTGCCATGCCGTTCTGTGCAATAACCTCCGAACGGGTGGCAAAGTTATGGCCGGTAATGCGGTCCTGGCTGATGAGTTGTAATGTTGATAGGATTAGTGTTGCTAAAAGAATTGTGGTTTTTTTCATATTATAGTTGGTTTTGAGATCCTGAGGGTTTTGGAAACCCATAGGGTCTAATTTTTTGCAAAATAACTAAAATAACTTTAAAAATATATATTTTTGATGCGTAAAAACATCAGAACTTTTAAAATTTTTATTAAGGATGCGCAACAAAGGTTACATTCATTTATACACCGGCAATGGCAAAGGTAAGACTACTGCTGCAATCGGTTTGGCAGTAAGGGCTGTGGGTGCCGGCAAGAAAGTATTTATTGGGCAGTTTGCCAAAGGCATGCACTATTCTGAGCTTGATGCCCTGAAGCGCTTCCCGGAAATAGAAATCAGGCAATTTGGGCTGGAATGCTTCATAAGGCAAACACCTGCCAAAAAGGACATCGAAGCTGCCAGGAAAGGCTTCAGGGAAACAGTGGCGGTAATCAAAGAAAACAAGTATGATGTTGTTATTATGGATGAGGTATGTATAGCTCTTTATTATAAGCTGTTAGATATTAATGAGCTTTTAGATGTTTTGAGAAACAAGCCTCCATTAATGGAAATTGTTTTGACCGGGCGTAAGGCACCAAAAGAGCTTTATGAAACAGCTGACCTGATAACCGAAATGAGAGAAATAAAACACTATTACAATGAAGGTGTGCAGGCAAGGAAGGGGATAGAGCATTAATAAAAACTAATTAACTTTTTTAACCATGACAACTGAGAAAAAAGCGAATTTAGCTCTTGAGCATCACCGTGAAGAGTTGTTT
>SLSZ01000132.1 GCA_007130125.1 Bacteroidales bacterium | reverse complement strand
TGTAGTATAGCTAAAAACTCCATTGCTAGTATACGATATAAAAAACCAAGTTAATATATAGATGTATGAAGTTACTTAAACAATTTGCCAAATATACAGGGTTGAAATTATTTCTATTTGTTTTGTTTTTTATTTTTAATATAAATTCGGTTTTTCCAACGAACGATCCTGATGATAAATATATTCAAAAAGCTGATAGCTTATTAAACTTGCTTACGTTAGAAGAAAAAGCCGGGCAAATGACCAATATCGGGCTTACTGCTATTATGCAGGGGCCTTTTTGGACTGACGCGGATACTTTATTGTTAGACACAGCAAATATGAAAGAATTATTGCTGGATAATCATGTTGGTTCAATTCAAAACAAAGGAGTTTATCCACCATGTACGGAAGAATGGAGTCGTATAATAAAATCAGTACAAGATTATGTAATGGAAAATTCCCGGCATCAGATACCGGTATTGTTTGGTATTGATGGCGTTCATGGTGCAAATTATACTGCCGGTTCAACGCTTTTTCCACACCAGATTGCATTAGCAGCCAGCTGGAATCCTGAGCTTGCCAGGATTATGGGTAAAATTACTGCATATGAACTTCGTGCATCGTCAATACCCTGGAATTATGCGCCTGTACTTGATGTTTCTTGGAAGCCTCTTTGGGGACGCATATTTGAAACTTTTGGCGAAGACACATATATGAATCTTGTCATGGGAGAAGCATTTATTAAAGGTTCTCAGGGTGAGTCATTATCAGATAACACAAGTGCAGCTGTTTGTTTAAAACATTTCATCGGTTATGGTATGCCTGTTACAGGTAAAGATCGTGCCTCAGCAATCATTCCTGAAAGATATCTTCGGCAGTATCATATTGAACCATACAGGAAAGCTATTGAAAAAGGAGCCATTACTGTTATGCTTAACTCCGGAACTGTAAACGGTATTCCTGGCCATGCCGACAAATATCTGATAACTGATATTCTTAAAGGCGAACTGGGATTTAAAGGGTTGGTGATATCAGACTGGGGAGACATCAACAGGTTAGCTGAAACTCATAATGTTGCGCATGATAGTCGCGAAGCAGCAAAAATTGCTGTTATGGCCGGCCTGGATATGAACATGGTGCCTTATGATGCCGGTTTTGCTAAACATATAATTGATCTTGTCAGAGAAGGAGAGATACCGATGAGCAGGATTGATGATGCAGTTAGGCGAATACTGTTTGTAAAATTTAAACTAAACCTTTTTGAAGAACCTTATACTGACCCTGTTAATTATCCCGAATTTGGATCAGAAAAGTATGCTCAAAAAAGCTATGAAGCAGCTTTGGAAACAGCTACGCTACTGAAAAATCAAGATGATATACTACCCTGGGAAGATAAAAGTTCAAAAATATTGGTTACCGGACCCACAGCGCATGCTTTAACTGCACTTAACGGGCCATGGAGCCGTACATGGGCCGGAAATGACCCCGCATATGATGACCCCGGTAAAAAAACTTTCCTGGAAGCAATCAAAGCCGTTTATGGAAAAGATAATGTTTTATATACACCCGGTACAGAATATGATAGCGATTTTATTGAAAATAAACAACATCTGCTCAAAAAGGCTGAGGAAGCAGATATAATTTTTGTTTGTGCCGGAGAAGAACCCTTAACCGAAAAGCCTGCTGATATAAATGAGCTGGAGTTGCCTGAAAATCAAATGGAGCTTGTTAAAATTCTCCATGAAAGTGGAAAGCCTGTTGTGCTGGTAATGTTGCAAGGCCGCCCTCGTATAATTCGGGAAATTGAACCCCTTACAAAAGCTATTATCCATGCATACTGGCCAGGACATGAAGGTGGTCGAGCATTGGCAAGCCTTATAAGTGGCAAGGAAAACTTTAGTGGTAAACTACCTTACACTTATCCAAGATATTCAGGCTCATTAATCCCTTATCAACATAAAGGAAGTGATAAACTCGATGTTGATTTTGGAATGGATGGATTCAATCCGCAGTGGGAATTTGGCCATGGTTTAAGTTATACAAATTTTAAATTTGAAAATCTGAAATTATCCAAGGATACCGTAAGTACAGGTGAAGGCCTTAAAGTGTCTGTAGAAGTAACTAACACAGGCAATAAAGCAGGGAAAGAGGTTGTACAGCTTTTTATTCGAGACCTTGTAGCAACAATTGCTCCTGATGATCGCAAATTAATTAATTTTGATAAAATACACCTGAAACCGAATGAAAGCAAAGTTGTAGAGTTATCTGTAAAATACGATGATTTAAAATATGTGGGCATAGATGATCAGTGGATAGCCGAAAGGGGAGGGTTTGAAATAATTATAGGCGGAGGGCCTGATAATATGCTCAAAAAAAGATTTTTCTACACCGGCAATAAATAGTTTAAAATCTGTTTTATAAGGACCAGTCCAGCTGACAAAATAGTTTGAACAAAAATTATATATGTAATGTTAAAAAAAACACCTCATATAGCAGATCAGAGAATTAACATAGTCGAACAAAAAGACGTTAAGGGATATATTAAAGAATTTGATGGTGAATCGTTCTATTGCATTGAGAATTATGACAGGATGGATCCGTTCTTTATGACCATTGTTAGCAGTTCTGATCTTTGGATGTTTATATCAAGCAAAGGTGGACTTACTGCAGGAAGAGAAAACTATGATAATGCTCTCTTCCCTTATTATACGGATGATAAAATTCATGACACTTCTGAGATAACCGGGCCGGGAACTATTATTAGGGTCATTGATAAAGACAAACTCTTTGTTTGGGAGCCATTTTCAAAAAATTATCAAGATTTATATAAGGTACAGCGCAATTTATATAAAAACACCGGCAGCAATAAAATCATATTTCAAGAGATTAACTATGATCTGCAACTTAGTTTTAGTTACACATGGATGAGTTGCGATAAACTTGGCTGGATCAGGAAAAGCAAAATTGAAAATTTTGGAGAAAACCCCAGGGATTTTGACATTACAGATGGCCTGAAAAATGTCCTGCCTTACGGTGTTACAAAGGAAACTCAAGAGTCGATGAGTACTTTGATGGACGCTTATAAAATAGGTGAACTGATCTCCGGAACAAACCTTGCATTGATACGTATGTCATCAATCCCTGTGGATAAAGCTGAACCCAGCGAAGCACTCAGAGCTAATACTGTATGGTCACATGGAATAAAAGTTGATAAGGTGTTGCTTAGCTCAGAACAAATAGAGAAAATCAGGGCAGGTGAGGATTTTCATTCAGAAGAGTGGATTTATGGAGTTAAAACAGCTTTTTTTATTCATAGCAAAGAAAAGATTAAGCCACATGATCAAAAATCATGGTATATTATAGCAGATACAAGTAAAGATAGTTCGCAGATAATTTCCCTTAAAAATTTTATTCATAATGAAAAAGATATCAGCTCTTTTATCGAAAGCAATGTAAAAGCTGATTCGGAAAAGTTGAACACCTTTGTTGAACTGTCAGACGGTATTCAAAACACAGGAGACGAGTTAAACGACAGAAGGCACTTTTCCAATGTTTTGTTTAATATAATGCGTGGTGGAGTTTTTGAAAACAGCTACGAGATTGACCTGGAAGATTTTTTTGCGCATCTTAAAACATACAACAGAGAGACTTATAAGCGCTCATTAAGGCTTTTTGATGACAATAAAGACCATATAAGTCTGCATGATTTGCATAAGATCGCTTTAAAAAGCAATGACAGTGATTTGTTGCGTTTAAGTTTGGAGTATTTGCCTTTAAGCTTCAGTAGACGGCACGGAGACCCCAGCCGACCATGGAACAGGTTTGATATCCATGTAAAAAATCCTGATGGTACATCTTTGCTTTATTATCAAGGTAATTGGAGAGACATATTCCAAAATTGGGAGGCTTTGTCTTTTTCGTTTCCCGGCTTTTTACCCGGAATGATATGCAGATTTCTAAATGCTTCTACGGTTGATGGTTATAACCCATTTCGTATAACAAAGAATGGGTTTGACTGGGAAGTACAGGATCCTGATGATCCATGGTCGTTTATTGGCTATTGGTGTGATCATCAAATTATATATTTGCTTAAGCTTTTAGAACTACATGAAAAGTTTTTCCCCGGACAGTTATTCGAGAAATTCAACAAAAGATTTTATGTGTATGCCAATGTTCCCTATCGTATAAAAAATTACAATGAGATTGTTGATAATCCCCAGGATACAATTGTTTTTGATCATGACTTGCATGAAAAGCTTATTAGCCTGGGCAAACAAATCGGATCTGATGGAAAACTTTTATGGTTAAATGAAAAAAAAATCGTTAAAGCTACATTTAAAGAGAAAATATTAGTTACTTTACTTACCAAGTTAAGCAATTTTGTACCAGAAGCCGGTATATGGCTGAATACACAAAGGCCTGAGTGGAATGATGCCAACAACGCACTGGTGGGTAACGGGGCTTCTATGGTTACTTTATACCATCTACGACGTTTTGTAAGTTTCTTTATAGATATTGTTAATAAGTCTGAAAATGAAAAGTTTGCTGTTTCAGAAGAAGTTTATGTTTTTTGGAAAAATATAAATAACGTTCTGAAAAATAATGAGTCCATATTAGATAAAGGATTTACAGATAACTCGCGTAGAGATTTTACCGATCTGCTGGGAAATATCGGGCAAGACTACAGAAATACCGTTTATAAAGGCTTTTCGGGTAAGGAAAGATCAATCACTAAAACTGAGATTATAGATTTTTACAGGTTGGCAATAAAATATCTTGATCAAAGTATTTATGTCAACAGAAGGGATGATGGTTTATATCATTCTTATAATTTGCTTGAGTTTAATAACAATTCAATACAAATTAAGCAACTTTATTTAATGCTGGAAGGACAGGTAGCCGTGTTAAATAGTGGTATTTGTGATCCCAAAGAGACCCTGTTTATAGTGAAGTCATTGTTTGATAGCGATTTATGGCGGAATGACCAGCAGAGTTTTTTACTCTATCCTTTCCGTCAAGCACCCGGCTTTTTGGAAATAAATGTTATCCCTGCTGAATTAGTCGAAGGATCGTCGCTATTGCAAAAATTAATTGCAAAAGGAAATACCCGGGTTATCAAACAGGATGACGAGGGGCAATTTCACTTTAATGCTGAGTTTAAGAATAAAAGGGATCTGGAGCATGCATTGGAAAATCTGCCAAATGAATTTGACCGGGAATTCATTAAATCAGAAAGCCCGTTTATATTTGATATTTATGAAGCGGTCTTTCAGCATCGTTACTTCACGGGTCGTTCAGGCTCCTTTTACAAATATGAAGGCTTGGGAAGCATTTACTGGCATATGGTTTCCAAGTTGTTGCTGGCAATTGGTGATAATATTATGAGTTTTGAAAGGTCAGAAGGCAAATCCCCGCACCTAAGCAAGTTAAAGGATTACTATTACAAGGTGAAAGAAGGAATAGGATTACACAAGAATCCTCAAAAATATGGAGCTTTTCCCACAGATCCTTATTCTCATACTCCTTCGATGCTAGGTGTACAGCAACCGGGAATGACAGGGCAGGTAAAAGAGGATATCCTCAGCAGGTTTAATGAACTGGGTGTGATAATTGAAGATGGCTGTATTAAAATTGATACAACTTTATTACAGAATAATGAATTTGATTCCTCCGGAACTCCTCAATTAAGTTTTTTATATTGTAATACGCCTTTTTATATTAAAAAGAGTAAAAACCAGAAAGGGCTGGAAGTTGTCATAGATGGTGAGGTAAAGAAAGAAACAGACACAAATGTTTCAAGAGAACTGTCGGAAGAGATTTTCATGCGCACAGGCAGAGTAACCGGAGTTACCGTAAATGTTTAATTATAATATTTATTCTTTACTCAAATCTTTTTTCTCCTGGTCGTACTAATTTTATTTCTCTGGGCATTAGTGTTTTCAGGGCTATCCTTATTGTAATAGTGATACAAAAAGATATTTTTGTATCACTATTACATATTTAATGCTTTGTAAAATAGTTCAATCCATTGGAAAGTCATCCTGAAGTTAGAAACAATTTGTGCTTTACATATTTATTAAAACTGAATTGTGAATTTATTTTATGCAGAGCCGGGCTAAAAAAAAGGGTGCATTAAAAATTAATTTAATGCACCCCATAAATTAAAATACTTAAGTCAACCAAACTATTTTACCATAATCTTCCTTGTAATACGATTGCCTTTATCTTCAACGCTGATAATGTAAACACCGCTTGGCAGATCACTAACATCTATGCTTACCTCATTAGATTCAGCAATTGTGCTTCTGACAACGCTTCCCATAATGTTAGTAAGATTTATTGAAGCACCTTCGCTGGCAACAACGTTTAACCTGTCAACCGCAGGGTTGGGGTAAACTCTAATATTTGAAGTATTTTCGTCAAGAACAAGGTTAGGATCTTCTTCTTCTGTGAAATGTGCTACGGCATCAACATCTGCATCTGCTAAAGTCACAGTAGTTGTGGCTTCGGTAATTTCATCACCGTTAATGACCCATTTTTCAAATTCCCAGCCTTCGTCCGGTGTAGCAATTAGTTCCAATTCAGAACCTGC
>SLSZ01000070.1 GCA_007130125.1 Bacteroidales bacterium | reverse complement strand
TTTAGTGATATGGCTTTAATTAGCACTATTACACTAAGGTGATTATTAATAAAAAAATAGAGATTGAAGTGTCAGCAATAAAAAAAATAAAAGAAAAATACAGAAAATTTTTTTTCAGAAGAGAGTTAAAAAAAATCACCAGGCATAAAAAAGTAATTAACTATTTTGATGCAAAAAATATCGGCATAATTTACGATGCAAGCATTGAAGAAAATTATTTGTTGATAACAAGCTTTACCAAAGAGTTGCAACAAGAGGGTAAAAAGGTTAATACTTTGGGCTATATAAGGCAAAAAAAGAAGCCTGAATACAGTTTTCCAAAGCTGATTTTCGGGTTTTTCTCATCAGAGGATTTTAAATGGAATTATAAATACAAGTCAAATTATGTAAAAGAGTTTGTAGAAAGCGAGTTTGACATCCTTATTGACTTTAGTCCGGATGATATTTTTCTTGCAAAATATGTTGCCGGGTTATCTAAAGCCTGCTACAAAGTTGGCACTTACAGTGAAGACTATTATAATATTTATGATTTGCTTATAGAAGTGAGCAAAAGTTGTACTTTGGAAGAATTAATGGAGCATAGTGTGCATTATTTAAAAACAATAAACAGTCAGAAAACTTATGCATAAAAAATTAAAGGGTACCGGAGTTGCAATAATAACTCCTTTTCATAATGAAGGCAGTATAGATTTTAAATCTTTTGAACAAATAATTAATTTTCAAATTAGCAACAATGTTGATTATCTTGTTTTTTTGGGCACAACGGGTGAAGCCGTTACTATAAACAAGGATGAGCGTGATGCAATAATTAGTTTTGCTGTTGAGACAGTAAATAAACGTGTGCCTGTTGTTATTGGCACAGGCGGAAACAACACCCAGCAAGTTGTAACTATCATGAAAGATACTGATTTTACAGGGGTTGATGCTGTTTTGTCTGTTAGTCCTTTTTATAACAAGCCACAACAGGACGGAATATACAATCATTATAAGTCAGTTGCAGGCGTATCCCCTGTACCGGTTATTTTATATAATGTTCCGGGTCGAACAGGGTCAAATATAGAAGCTGAAACAACATTAAAGATTGCACATGAAATATCAAATGTAATTGCCATAAAAGAAGCTTCCAAAAACCTAGACCAGATCTCAAGAATAATAAAAGAAAGGCCGAAGGAGTTCCTTGTAATCTCGGGAGATGACCTCTTTACTATACCAATGCTAGCAATTGGAGGTGACGGCGTTATTTCAGTTACAGCCAATGCCTTCCCAGCTGAGTTTTCGGCTATGGTAAAATATGGACTAAATGGAGATTTTGGAAAAGCACGTGAAATACATCTCGGTTTGCTTGACATGATACAGGCCGCATTTGCCGATGGTAGCCCCTCAGGAATTAAAGCCGCACTTGCAATTAAGAAATTGTGTAAAAACACCGTAAGGCTGCCATTAATTAAAGTGAATCGAACTACTTATAATAGAATATCCAATATAATTGAGACACTTGATAATGAACCGCTTTTAAAATAGGCTGTTGGCAAAATAACTGCACCTAGCTTGTTTTTTATACAAAAATATTAAACTTAGCTATTCTGCGTATCAGTGTTTTTTTAATAATTAAAACCGGCAACTGTCTTGGTAAGAATTACACTGCTTTTATTTATTGTTTTTTTACCTTTTGCTTTAACTTCACAGACAATACCGTCTGAAAGAACCGCTAAGGCCTATCTTGAGCAAAAAGGTGAAGTGTACTACTTTTTTTCAAAACCTGAAAGAGAGGTTTTTTCGGAAATTATTAATATTGTTTCGGTTGACAATATTGCTGGTGAAAAAGTTTATGCTTATGCCAACACCGCAGAGTTTCAGCAGTTTTTAGAATATAATATTTCTTATACAGTGTTGGAACATCCAGGGGATGTTGATTTTGACCTGAACATGATGACATGGGAGGAGCTCAGTCAGAGAGACCTTACCGAATCATGGGACTTTTATCCCACCTATGAGGCTTATGTTGACCTGATGTACCATTTCGAAGCAGAGTTTCCGGAGTTGGTTAAAATTGTGAATATTGGCCAGACCGTATTGGGCCGCGATCTTCTTTTTGCAAAAATTTCTCCCCAGGTTGAAGAGCAGAGGCCTGTACCCCAATTTATGTACACTTCAACTATGCATGGAGATGAAACAGCCGGGTTTATAATTTCACTCAGGCTTATACATTATCTTTTGACAAACTATGGAGAAGTTGATGAAATTACTGCACTGATGGATAACGTTGAAATATGGATATGCCCTAATGAAAATCCGGATGGAACCTACCGGGATGATAATTCTTCGGTTAACGGTGCTACAAGAGGAAATTGGAACGGAGTCGACCTTAACAGGAATTATCCCAACCCTGTAAGTGACCCTACAACAGCTCAGCAACCTGAAACTGCGGCGATGATAAATTTTGCCGACACAATGAACTTCATAATGTCAGCAAATATGCATGGAGGAATAGAGCTTGTGAACTTCCCTTTTGATAGCTGGACATCAAATACAAACGCACATGCTGACCATGACTGGTGGGAGTTTGTAATGTATGAATATGTTGATACCGCCCATCAATACAGCCCACCCGGCTATATGACAGGTCAGGGTGATGGCGTTACACATGGTGGCGATTGGTATGTGATTTATGGCAGCAGGCAGGATTATCTTAATTATTACCTTAGTTGCAGAGAATTTACTCTTGAGCTGAGTAAGGAGAAATTACTTGATCCTGAGCAACTCCCTGCACATTGGGAATACAATTACCGGTCGTTATTGAATTATATTCGACAGGCAACATATGGTGTGCATGGATTAGTTTATGATAATGAAACAGGACAGCCTCTTTCAGCTGTTGTCTCAATACCCGGACATGATAGTAATAACTCTGAAATAAACACTTCCATGACCTTTGGAAACTACAACCGGCCAATACAGGAAGGAACGTACAATTTTTATTATTCCTCTTTTGGTTATCCGGGCTTACTTATTAATGATGTTGAAGTGACAAACTATAATGCAACCTATCTTAATGTTGCTCTTGGTGAGGGTGTTTCAGACCAGGTTGTAGAGGTTACTATAAGCAAAGAAGGAAGTGGTAAAATATTTCCGTTTGAAGGCACTCAGATGTTTAACAATAATTCCAACATATTTTTGTATGCAGAACCGGACGAATACTGGGCGTTTGAAAAATGGGTGGCAGGCGAAGATAGTTTTTATGATCAGGAAACCATATATGAACTGAATAATGACATCCAAATCTATGCACACTTTACGCCGGTGCCCGGTATTGTTGTTAATCCCGGAGAACTTGAGTTTTCTACCGGGATTATCGGAAAAACTTATGTTAAAGAGTTAATTGTAAAGAATGCCGGTAACGAAACTCTCGAAGTGAGTTCTGTATCATTAGAAGGTGATGATGTTTTTTTCTTGGATCTACCAGTGAAATTTAGCCATTTAACAATTGAGCCAGGCGAAGAAGAAGTTGTTGAAGTATTTTTTGAACCTCAGGAAGAAAGAGAATATTCTGCAACTTTATTTATCGAAAACAATGACCCTGAAAATCCTGAAGTGGAAATTCCGGTTATGGGTAAAGGTAAATTTGATGGGGCCATAATTGAACTATCCGATGATTTATTGAGCTTTGGTGAGGTCTTATTGGATGAGTCAGATGAAAAAACCTTTACAATCTTCAACAATGGAAATATAACTTTAACTATTGAAGAAATCGTTATTGATTCTGAGTCGTTTGTTATTTACGGGAACTTCCCAATAGATGTTGAGCCGGATGATTACCTTGATTTTACAGCTTCATTCAGCCCCCAAACTATTGGTGTATTTACAGAGGTTGCAATTATTATAAGTAATGCTGTGAATGACCCCGAATTTGAACTTATGCTGGAAGGAACCGGAGTAGATCCGAGCTTTGTGTCAGAACATAGTGCAAGAAAACTTTCATATGAAGTATACCCAAACCCTGTTCAACAAAGCACACAAGTGGTGATGGATGTTTATTCGGGCGGAAGTTTCTCAATAATTATTTATAACATTAAAGGCAGAATGATCGGCAATATTTTTGAAGGTCATCTGGACGCAGGGAAATATAATTTTTCCTTGTCATCACTGTATGAGTTTTTAGAACCGGGAATTTATTTTGTATCAATTTGTGATGGAAAAAGCCGGTATCATGAAAAGATAATTAAACATTAGCAAAAACTCCGGTTTTATTAAGTTTTCTTTATTATTAAGCTAATTCTGATATATTTTTTTGTGGTCTTAAAAAGTCAGTCTTAACAAGTAATTTTTATAATACTTTTGAGTTTTTAAATTATCACTTTAAAATCTTTTTTTGTAATTTAGCATAAATGGTTTTAGATAATTTCATATTATTGTTTTTTGGCATAAGCCCGGGCGAATTGTTCATAATTCTGCTCGTGGTTCTCGTTTTGTTCGGGCCCAGAAAAATACCTGAGATAGCTAAAACACTAGGAAAGGGATATAACGAACTCAAAAAGGCGCAGCATGACCTCAATACCGAGATAGAAAATTATACAGGTGACCTGGAAAAGGAGGCTGACAGTTTTCAAAAGGAAGTTAAATCGGTTATGGATGATACTACTGATGTTTCATCAGGCGATAGTAAAAAGAGTAAAGAGGATAAGCAGATGTCTGAAAAAGACGTTAATGACGACCCCACTCAACCCGAAGTTGATGACGATGATCTTCCTTATCCATATAATAGAAACAAAAACCTGAAAGCTTGACTTTATAAGATAAACAAATTTTCTTTTACGTTTCTGTTTCCGGTTATTACAATTATATTAAAAACTTAGCGTTAGTACACAAGAATTAATTCAATTAAACAAGAACTTTCATTTTTCAAAATGTATATCAGATTATATATATTTTTCATTTTTCTTTTATCAATTATACTTATTCCAACCGAATTAGCTTCCCAGAGCAGAAGAATAGAAAGGGGTGATGAAGCTTTTGAACAACGTCATTATCATGATGCTATAGAGTATTATGAAAGAGCTTATTCACGCACCAGGAGCAGAGATCCGGATGAGGCTGCACGTATAACTTATAATATGGCTATTTGCTATAGTAAAACAAATAATTCTACCAGGGCTGAAATGCGTTTCCGCCGTGCTATAAGAATGGGTTATGAAGAGAAAGAGCCGGAGGTACTGCTTTTATTTGCAAATGAATTATTAAAGAATGAAAAGTACGAGGATGCATTGGAGCAATATGAACTTTATGCTGAAAAAAATCCTGATGACCCCAGGGCCCGGGCAGGAATAAAATCCGTAGAGATTGCACAAGAGCTCCAGGATAATCCAACAAGATATGAAGTTAATGCTGAAAGGCAATTCAATTCGCGTCAAGGTGCCGATTTTGCACCTGCTTATGGTGATCACAGGGAGAGTTCTGTTATTTTTACTTCTGCACGCGACGCTCCGTTAAGCGATAGGGAAGATCCATGGACAGGAGAAAACTTTACAAACTTATTTATTTCTTACCAGGACAGGCAAGGTGATTGGAGCCGTCCATCACTGCTTGATGAAGGGCCTGTTAATACAGAGTTTAATGAAGGTACACCTTCGCTGAATCCCGGGAAAACCGAGTTGTATTTTACAAGATGTGTTACCGAAGAAGGTAAAGACCTGGGATGTAGAATATATAGGAGCGCACGTGACGGCGCAAACTGGGGCGATCCATCCAAAATTGAATTTGTGAATGACAGCTCGATTACGGTGGGTCATCCGGCTATAAGCCCTGATGAACTGGAATTGTATTTTTCTTCCGACATGCCCGGAGGTGTCGGGGGTAAAGATATCTGGGTAGCAAGAAGAAACAGTGTTAATGAAGAGTTTGGCAGGCCTGTGAACCTGGGCTCGGTTATTAACACCAAAGGAAATGAGTTGTTCCCTTACATGAGAGAAGATGGTGTTCTGTTTTTTGCATCTGACGGCCATCCGGGATTGGGCGGACTGGATATTTTTTATTCCGAAAGAATTGGCGATAAGTGGTCAGAGCCCGTTAATATGGGGGTTCCTATCAACAGCCCGGGCGACGATTTTGCCATTGTTTTTAAAAGCAATGAGAAAAAGGGTTATTTTTCATCAAACAGGGCAGGACGAAGGGGTGATGAAATATATTCATTTATATTACCACCACTCGAATTTGCCCTTAAAGGTACTGTAAGGGATGATAGCACCAAGCAGGTTTTGCCCGGAGCCACGGTTCAGCTAATAGGCTCAGATGGAACAATAGAAGTTATCGAAACCGGAGAGGAAGGTGAATATTATTTTGATAAAAACAAGGTCAGGCCTAATCAAGACTATGAAATTCTTGTTAGTAAAGACAATTATTTTAGTGAGCGTGGCCAGGAATCTACCGTTGATGTTGAAAGGAGTAGAGAATTTGTTTATGACTTTTACCTTGAGCCAATACCCGAAACACCTATTGAACTGCCGGAAATACTTTATGCATTTGACAGTTGGGAACTAAGGCCGCAATTCCAGGATTCACTCAGTGGCCTTGTTCAAACATTAAA
>SLSZ01000118.1 GCA_007130125.1 Bacteroidales bacterium | reverse complement strand
TATGAATATTTTCACAAGATAGCTCCGCTGCTTTACCTTAAAGGAAGCCTTGTGCCAAACATTGCAGTTAATGATCCGTCATACACTGAACGTTACCTTACAGAAGAACAATATGAAGCACTGTTTTTGACATTAAAAGAGAAGTTTGGAGAACAAGATATTTTCTATATTTTTGATTCTAATTACGAAGCCACCGAGGCAAGCCTCTCAGAGTGCCTCACAGATATCTACCAGGACATGAAAGACTTTATATGGCTTTACAGAAAAGATAATAGCTTTGCAAAAGAAAACAGTGTTGAATTGATAAAATCACTTTTTGAAACACGCTGGGGCATAAAAGTAATAAATGCCCTCAAAGCTATTCATGGTATTAAATTTAAAATTGACGAAGACACTGACTTTCTTGAAGATAACGACATAATAGTATAAATTATAAAGAAAAGAAATATGTTAAAGAAAACATTCAAAGTTTTATTATCGGCCCTGCTATTTTTAAGCTCAACAACTTCATGCGGTACAGAAGGTCACAGAATAGACATACAGGTTAAAGGGGTAAGCGACACCACTTCCTTTCTGGCATATCATTTCGGCGATCGCCAGTATTTAAAAGATACCGTAAATATTGACAGTGAAGGGAGGTTTACCTTTGCCGGTGATGAAAAATTACCCGGCGGGATTTATTTGGTTGTTTTACCCGGCAACCAATATTTTGAAATAATTATTGATAAAAATCAACACTTTAGCGTTGAAACTAAAATGGAGGATTTTACAAAAAACATGCAGTTTACCGGATCCCCTGAGAATACATCTTTCTACAATTATATTCGCTATTTAAGAAAAAAGAGCGAAGAAATTGCCCCTATTCGTGAAAAGTTAAGAGACCCTGAAATACCCAGTCATGAAAAAGAAGCCTTGCGTGAACAATCACAAAAAATCGACAAACAAGTACAGGAAAAGCAGGAAGAACATATTGAAAACTTCCCGGACTGTGTCTTCACCATAGTGTTAAAAGCCCAAAAAGAAATTGCTCCCCCGGAACCGGCAATCCTTGATGACGGTACTCCCGACCATGCTGCTTCATACAGGGAGTACACTAAAGCTTTTTGGCAACACATAGATTTTACCGATGACAGGATCCTTAGAACTCCTGCGTATCACTCCAAATTAAAGAACTATTTTACCAATGTAGTAATACAACACCCTGACAGTGTAGCCCGGGAAGCAGATCGCATTATTGAGAAAACGCGCAATAATGAAGAAATGTTTAAATATACCGTATGGTTTCTGACAAATACATTCGAGCGTTCACAAGTGATGGGCATGGACGCAGCTTTTGTACACTTGGTAGAACAATATTACAAAACCGGTGAAGCATTCTGGCTTAATGAAGAGCAAACCAACAGGATCATTGAACGCGCTGAAAGACTTAAACCTATTTTATTGGGAAAAGTGGCTCCCGACATAAAAATGTATCTGCCAGATAAATCAACAATCTCTTTACATGATGTGGAAGCTCAATTTACAATAATATACTTCTGGGACTCTGAATGCCCACATTGTAAAACAAAAACACCAAAACTTAAAGACTTATACGAACGTTACAAAGAACACGATGTGAAAGTTTTTGCAGTAAACACAGAGGCAGACAGAGAAAGGTGGCTTACATATGTCGAAAGAAACAACCTTAATGACTGGATAAATGTTAACGACCCAACAAACCGTTCAAATTTCAGAGATAAATATGATATTTACTCAATCCCACTGGTGTTCTTGCTTGACGAAAACAAGGAAATAATAGCCAAAAGAATTGGCATCGAACAGGTGGAAGATATTATCAGCCAAAAACTGCAAAATAAGTAGTCATAAGTGAATTGAACATATTGTCTGACAGTTATCAGCCAATATGTTCAGCGCGCAACAAGTCATTAATTGTTTTTACCGGGTTGAATGTAATAACAGGCACTTCAACAAAAACGGTTATCCATTTTGCCATTGCCCCGTTCCATAATCCAGGCAATTCATAAGCTTTTAAAGGGCGACTATCTTTGGACTTATGGCTAATGAATCCTGTTTCGGGGTCAATATATTTTTTAAAATCATATTTTTTACCGTTCCACGACTTAACACCACAAACAATATCAACCGGGTTAAAATGAGTTGAATTATTGAAAATTTCTTTTTGGCCGGGGTCATCCAAGTTTATTTGCGAAGCTTCTATTATTTGCAGGCTTCTGGTTTTATCTTCAGAATAAACCCAAAATGGTCCACCACCCGGTTCTCCTTCGTTTTTCACCATTCCGCAAACTCTCAAAGGAGAAAACAACATCTCACACAATCTCTCCTTACCTTTCTCATCTTGCCCTTGAAAGAGAGTCCTGTCAAAATTCAGTTTTGTACAAGCAAAATCAACAGCCTCGTCATAAACCTTGTCACTAAAATCACCCTTTTCAATTATCTCCTGCAGCCGGTGTATCTCTTCCTGAAGTTCTATGAGCACACCCCCGATAATCTTCTTATACTGAACAGTGGGCTGTTTAAGCCTGTCAGGTACTACATTATCAATATTTTTAATAAAAATAACATCTTCCTCAAGGTTGTTGAGATTGTTTATCAAAGCACCATGACCACCGGGGCGGAAAAGCAACTCACCACTGTCTACACGGAATGGCTTATTATCCATATCAACAGCAAGGGTATCGGTTGACGGATCCTGTATTGAAAAATGTATGTTGTATCTTACATCATACATTTTCTCATAGGATTTAACAACACTGTTAAGATGATCTTTAAATAATTCCATGTGTTCGGGCGATACAGTAAAGTGTATATTCACGTCTCCATTTATATTTCTTCCATATAGAGCCCCTTCAACAAGATGTTCCTCAAAAGCAGTACGTCTGAAACTGTTCTTCTTGTGAAACTTGAGTAATCCCTTTGGCAGACTTCCATACCCCAACCCTTTATCTTCAAGCATATACTCTAGTAATGGAAGAAAATCTTTGTTTTCAAGGCAATCAAGTGCATCCAAACCATTATTTCCCATTACGTCCGAAAGATCCTGCCAAAATGCAAAATCCGTAATCCTTTCAAAAAACTTTTTTGCCGAGCTGTCTTCTTCCATTAATTTATCGGGTGCTTGCCCTTCCTTAAGCTTTTGTATCCACTGATAGACATTTTTAAACATGCGTGTTGCAGCACCGCTGGCAGGAATAAATTTCAAAACCGAATATTTTCCAATATCCTGTTCATACTTTTTTTCATAATTTGCCATCTGTTCCTCGTCAATAACCAATATACCGTCCCCAGGGGTTGCCGGAGCAGCAAGATCTACCGATGGGAACCCACGCTTGAAAATTTCAACCTGATGCTTTACATCCTCTTCAGTTATACCTTTCTTCTTTATTTGTTCAATATCTTCTTTTGATAACATATAACTCGTTTTTGAAGTTTTAATTAATATTTTTACTTTGAAGTTTTGAACTTACTATTTATAATACTATTGTAATCCAAAGCCTTGTCAGTAACTTCACAAATTAAATCTGATGCAACATCTGTAACAAAATCATCTTTATGTAACACAAAACTTAAATATACCTCATTTTTTCGAATATAAAAATATAATGGCAATATTTTATTATTCTCCTGCAGAAGATATTTAAAAAAATCCGTTATATTATCTTTTGGGATGCAGCAAATAAAACTATCAGCAATAACAAAGCCCCTTTTTTCATTGAACAATATCACAACTTTTTTATTGTTTTTTTCCAGCTCCCACCTCCGGTTTCCCGCCCGGCTCAGGGCTACATTATATCCGGAAACCTCAATGGCTTTTTCTATACTGGCAATAGTTCCGGCCGGTTTAAATCTTTCCGGCTTATAATCCTTTTCATTAAACTTAAAACCACAATAACAGCACATCCCTTTGTTTATCGCATCCATCAGAATAACTTTGTGGCATCCCGGACAACGTAGTGCAGGCAAATCCTTTAGCTTCAAAAACTCCTCAATGCTTTCTTCTATATACTTTGCAGGTATGGAAAACCCCATGCTTTGAGCATGCCTGATAACAAAAGTGTTCATCCCGATAATTTCACCTGACTTATTAATTAAAGGACCACCACTATTACCCGGGTTTATTGCAGCATCCACCTGGTAATATGAAACTCCTTTAATATCTCTTGAACTATGCGATATTATTCCTTTTGTAAAAGAGAAATCAAACCCCAGCGGGTGACCTGCAACCAACACCTCATCCCCTTCTTTGACTTTTTTCTGCGACAGTTTTACACCAACATTTATATCCAGGTCCATTTCTACCATCAACAGAGCAATATCATTAACCGAATCCCCAAAGACTACTTTTGCTATCATACGTTCTAAATCACTACCTCTGATTACTACTTCCCTGCATCCTCTTACGATATGATAATTGGTAACAAACAACCTGTCAAACCCGGTATAAAAACCTGAGCCCGTACTATACGGACTGGAAACCTGTACAACGATGCTACGTATTATATCAAAATTTTTATCCATCAGGCTTTTTAAAGTTTAACCATATTAGCTCATTAAAAAAACTATAAGCAAAATCAAACAATGAATGATACTTCAACATATTTGAAAAAAAACGAAGGTAAGGGTAAGCCGTTCTCTCCTCAGAAATTATTGCCTCAATCTCTTCTTCAATATTTTTTTGGACAGGTTTTCGGGTATCAATATCAGCCATTAGTTTTTTGGAACCAATCTTTTTGAAGAAGCCTGGATGCATAACCTGCATAAACAAAAACAGCAACCTGTTTAAAGCCGGATTCATTAAAAAATTATAAAAACAAAAACCGGCAGCATGCTCAAAAACTATAACAGCTTTGTCTTTACCATAGGTGCGTGATATATTCATCGCATCATTTATCTGCATTTTTAAAAACCCTGTTATCTCCTTTTGTGCCGCAGAGCGGGGCATGTCAAACAAAAGCTCCGGCCGGGCAAAACATGAAGACAACTCATCATAATCCATATCCTCGACCTGGACTAAATAACTTTTAATTTCACTAAAGTTTTCTTTTGATGGCCGGTCTTTGCGATGATACGCAGAGATCATCTTATCAAACAATACCCATAGCCTGTAATATGGAACTAAAAGAAAATCCACCCTGTAAACATAAGCAAACAGATAACACGAAATTATGCGGATATCTTTTTGAATGTCATGCTCATTAAGAAAACTTAAAATATCATTTGTCCATTTCAACAAATATTCTGTTTTTATTTTTTTGATCTTCCCGTCTTCAGACAATACATCATAATCATCCACACACCTTACCTCTTCAAACTCTACCGGCAGAAACTGGGCCATTTTATCCCCTTTCAACGCAAGCTCTTCCAGCCCCTTATATAACTTTTTAGCAGTAAGATTTTTTAAAGAAGAACAAAACTTCAATAAAATCTCATTATTATCTATAACATAAGTACTATACAGATGCAATGAATTGTTTTGCAGCAGTAAACGGTACAAGCCGGCATTGTCTTTTTCAATATCACCAATCCGGCAAATTGCTTCAAAAGAATTATTATCAATAAAACCATCAACTTTTCTGGTAGCATGATATAATTCAAAATCCTTTACAATATTCTTTTTAACAGGTGCTTTGAAATGAATGTTTTCAAAACTTTGATCAATATATTTTAAACACAAATAAATACTTTCATTTACCCTCCCATCGGCAAAAAGAGCTTGTGCTTCATTAAAACTTTCAATGTCGCGCTTACCCAAGCCAATACACCTTCCAAAATAATTTTTCGCATAATTATCTGAACTATATACTTTTCTTGAAGACTTTAACCTGTTAAATAAGCTCATAAAACACTCATAGATTGTATTAAATAAAATGTGCAGCTTTTATAAATAACTATGATACCGTAAAACAAATATCCAAATTATTATTTGGTAATACAAGTTTACGATCATTACATAATATCATAATTAATCAAAAACACTCCAAAGTATGATTTTAACAGCGTTTTTTATAAGACTTCACGAGACCCTTCCAAAGACGCTATTGCAAAAGGGCTACGAAGCTCTTCACTCCGCTATCGCTCCGTTACTAATGACAAAGTTTTGCAAGTTGTTGATTCAGTTACATTTAATTAACCCAAGCAGGAAAAACAAAATTTCTTACTCACAAAACACATAATCTCAAAAGCCGCGTTAGCGGTGATATTATGGTAGAAACAAAGGCAACACACACATTCACGAAAGCCGCACTAGCGGCGACAGTAGATTCCCATACTGCCGCCGCTGACGCGGCTGATTAATAGATAGCACTATACAAAATAGCTACCATAATATCACCGCTAACGCGGCTTTTATATTATTGACAATCGCCAAGATTTCGCAATAATGAATTGTCATTGAACATCGACGCCCCTTTTCCACCGGGGCTTAACACTCATTGTGACAGTGCCATTGGTTAACACTCGCCTGTCACTCTGAGCGCAACGAAGTGGAGCGAAGAACCTCGTTAAACTACCGCCGGAACTCTAATCAAAGCAAAAAACTTACAATTTCCCAAGACAATAATATATTATTTAAAAACAAATCATAATTTTTAATTA
>SLSZ01000181.1 GCA_007130125.1 Bacteroidales bacterium | reverse complement strand
TGAAGATAAAAATAAAGACGAGGTATTGGCAGAAATACTTTCTTTCATCAATGAATTTTACGGTAAACCCAATAAAAATTCCGTAGAAGTTTGGCTAAGCAACAAAGCAGGATTTTAACACAATTATCTTACAAAACCGGATTACAGATTTTTCAACCCCAGGCTTTTTGGTATTGATGGCTTTTTGAACAACACTATACATCAAATATTTACAGTTGAATTAAACACTCAATTGTCTGAATTACTTTGGAAAAAACAGCAAATAAAAAGGTTTTACTTTGAAAAAAATAATTGTTTTTAGCTTAGTACTCGTTTTATCTTTCCTGCCTTTCAATAGGTTGCAGTGCCAATTTAAAGCAACAGAATTTACAAAAAAACCGGTAACCAACTTTACACAACGCGACTACGGTGATGCATATCATAACCAGAACTGGTCGGTCACGGAAGACAGCAGCGGAATATTGCATTTTGGTAACAGAAGCTTCGTTCTTCACTATAACGGAGTGAATTGGGATGCTACACCTACCCCACTCCATGGTGGCTTTGTCACCTCACTGGCCGCTGATAATGACGGTAATGTCTACGTTGGTGCAGGCGGCGAATTCGGCTTGCTTCAACCCGATGAAAAAGGAGTATTAAAATACATCTCTCTTTCTGACTCACTGGAGTTTGAAGACTCCTTCTTCGGGCAGGTATGGAAAACCATGACATACAAAGACGGTGTCATATTTTTTGCACAAGAACAAATGTTTTATTGGGAAGACAACAATATTACAGTTATACACCCTGAAACAACTTTTCACCTGGCTTTTGTTTTGAATGATAAGCTCTTTGTAAGACAAAGGGAAACCGGCCTTATGCAGTACAAAAACAATGAGCTTGTTTTATTGCCGGATGGAGATATTTTCAAAGATTATGGGGTGTTTGGGATATTTCCCGTTTACGATAACAACAAATATCTTATAGTTACCCAGGAAATTGGCTTGTATACTTACTCCTTTGATGATAATGACAAAAATATAAAACCCCTTGAAACACCTCATGAAGATATTCTTAACAATTCAAGAATAATTGGCGGTACAAAGCTGCATAATGGTAATGTAGCATTAAACACTCTTAACCGTGGAGTGATCGTCATTGATCCTGATGGCTATATCGTAGATATCATTGATCAAAATAAGGGAATACGTGATAATGATGTAAAGCAAGTTTACCAAGACAGATGGAACAACCTATGGCTGGCGCTGCAAACAGGCATCAGCAGGGTTAACTATTCATCGCCGGTGTCTTTTTATGATGCAAATACCGGCTTGCACGGAAGTGTCCAATATATTACAAAATTTAACAGAAAACTATACGCAGGCACTTCAAACGGCTTGTTCGTAGAAAACGACAACATATCCGATATACTTTATGACCATTTTGTTAAAATAGAAGGCTTTAACGAGGATGTCAAAAACCTTACCCCTACCACTAATGGCCTTCTCATTGGCACACCCGGGGGATTATATATAATGGGTCATAATAAGCGAATAAGAAAGGTCAGCGATATTGATGCTTCATCGGTTCAACAGTCAAAAGAGAAAGACCTGCTTTTTGCTGCCGGCGAAGATGGATTCTATGTTTATAACCTCCCGCAACTGAGTCTTATCAGTTCATACCGTGACATCAGGATCCATAATCCGTTAAATATTGCTGAGAATACCGCTGCTGAAATAAACGGCACGGAACTTTGGATAGGTACTATCGACATGGGAGTGATAAACCTGCATATAAGCCCCGGCTTCACTATAACACATGAGCAATATTTCCCGGGCGAAGCCGGTTTGATAGATACCTGGGTGCAACCGCTGCAATACAAAGAAAAAGTGCATTTTGGCGTGGTTGACGGACTAATGGAGTTCATTGATGAAAGTGATTCAGACAGCTCTGATCCCCATGACAATAGTCAGAAAAGAGGATATTTCAGCTTTTCACCAATACAACATGTTGACTCCGCATCTTTCCATCACCTTATGTTTGAATATGGTAAAACATGGCTGTGCTTCGACAATAAAGTGGTTTATATTGAAGATGACGGGAAAATGCATAAAGAGCCATTTTTAAGTGTTGCCTTTCCCAGGATCAACCATATATTGCCTGCTGACAGCAATACTTTGTGGATAGCTGCAGATGATGGACTGGCAAAAGCCCAGATAGACTGGGAAAAGGATTATAAACAAAAGCCAAACATTAACCTTTACCGGATAACTTCAAAAAATGATTCTTTGCTTTTTAAAGGATTCTATCATCTGCTTGACCATGAATTAACTGTATTGAATTACGAAAGCAATGATATATACTTCTATTATGCATCACAATTTGATGAGAATGGCTTTAAGGCAAAGTATTCCTATAAGTTAAAGGGTTACCGCGATGAATGGACCGAGTGGTCGTATGATGACAGGGTCAGCTTTACCAATTTGCGCGAAGGCGACTATGTATTTGAAGTCAAAGCCCGCGACATTTACGGTAATGAAAGTGAAGCTGCAACATTTGAATTTAAAATATTGCCGCCATGGTATCGCACTATTGGCGCTTATGTTTTGTATGTGTTACTGGCTATACTAATTGTATACGGTATTGTAAGGCTAAGCATAATGCGTCTTAAAGCCAAAAATATTCAACTTGAAAAGATAATTGAGAAACGCACCGAAGAGATCCGCGCACAGAAAGAAGAGATAGAAAAGCAGCATGCCATAGTTGTAAAACAAAAAGAAGAGATAACCAGCAGTATAACCTATGCCAGCCGTATTCAAAATGCGCTGGTTCCAAGTGAAGAGTTTTTAAATGAAAGCCTGCCCGAGCATTTCATACTATGGATGCCAAGGGATATAGTAAGTGGTGACTTTTACTGGGCAAAAAAGATCGACCCCTACGTTTTTATCGTTGCAGCCGATTGTACCGGGCATGGTGTACCGGGAGCCTTCATGAGCATGCTTGGCATTGCTTTCCTCAACGAGATCGTTCAATCCGAAACAATATTACTGTCAAAGAATGATGATGAAGTCCAGGCAGCACACGCACTCGAAGAAATGAGAAAGCACGTAAAAACAACCTTACATCAAACAGGCGACAGACACGAACAAAAAGACGGCATGGACCTGGCTTTCTGTGCATTCAACACCGAAACCAAAACCATGTACTACTCAGGAGCAAACAACCCCCTGTTCCTGATCCGAAAAAACGAATTAATTGAATATAAACCGACACGTAACCCTATAGGTATACACATCAGAGAGAAAAGCTTTGAAAATCATAAAATAAACCTGGAAAAAGATGATATAATATACCTGTTCTCTGATGGATATCGTGACCAGTTTGGAGGAGATGGCAATGTCAAGTTCGGGAAAAAAGCTTTCTCAGAGCTACTTATGGATATTCATAAGAAACCACTTGATGAACAAAAACAAATACTTGAAAAAACCATCGATGATTGGATGGCCGGCAATCACAGGCAACTAGACGATATCCTTGTCGTTGGCTTTAAAATTGAATAATACGAAGTATTGAAAATATCTCAACCGGCATCTTTCCCGGTCCTTTTAAGGAGGTCAACAAATTCAACCAGCTGTGGGAAAAACTCCCTGAACTCTTCCAGATATTCATCATAGTTGATTACAAGGTCCTCCACGGCATTTTCCATACCCGAGTCGAAAGGTGTGCGCCTCGCTAGGCCCTCAAAGCTCTTTTTCAATCTTTTTAAATCACTGTAATTAACCAGCCAGTTAGCACTGATCATGAACGGCAATAACCTTTGGGCCTTTGCAGGCAACAACAAATAGTTTCTCAGTAAGACATTATAAGCATTGTTGAGGAACTTTTCGATCGGCGTATCTGAATAGTCGTCCCAGTAACGTGACAGAAAGTGATCGTAGTACATATCAACAACCACGGCGGAATAATGACGATACCGCCCCCTTAATCTCTTTTTGCTTTTGAGTACAACAGGATGATCGTCGGTATATTCATCAATTTTCCTATGCATTTTGATACCACGGACAATACCCTTACTAAAACGCTCAATCTGCCTACCTTTAACCATATCAGCAATAAAATTGCCTAAAATCAAGTCTTCGTCATCACCTGATAGATATAAATGAGCTAAAAAGTTCATCTCTCATAGTTTTATTGTACCCAAGGGGCTTCCCGAGACTACCAACTGAGTGAAGATGCTTGTTGATGCCTACATCACCTCAGCCATTTCTTCTTTCTCTCCGGCCCACTGCCTTGCAACTTCTTCCACTTCGCGGAATACCCTCATAAAATTGCCCGACCATATCTTTTCGATCTCATCCCTGGTATATCCTCTTTCATAAAGTTCAAAGGTGATATTTTCTATTTCGGTAACATCAAAGCAATCTTCAAGGGCGCCACCACCGTCAAAATCCGTTCCGATGCCCACATGCTCCACTCCTATCAGGTCAACGATATAATCGATATGGTCAACAAGGTCGGATACTGTAGCCAGCTCCCTGGGATATTTTTGATTAATATTTTGCCATTCTTCTCTTACCTGATCCATTTCTTCATCAGATAATTCGTTATAATCGCCCCACTTTTCGCGTAGCTCAGCAAAGGCGGCCTGTCTTTCGGGGTTCGGCTCCATCTCTTTCACAAAAGGACCAACAAAAGTCACCTGCACAACACCACCGTTTTCTTTTAATGCCAGCAACATATCATCATCCATATTACGCGGCACATCGGCCAGTGCTCTTGCATTGGAGTGAGTTGCAGCAACAGGGGTTTTAGAAACCTCTATTACATCATAAAAAGCTTCATCCGAGATATGGCTGACATCAATGATCATTCCCAGCCTGTTCATTTCTTTAACCACTTCCACACCAAAATCAGACAGTCCGTTGTGCTCAGGGCCATCGGGATCAGTTGCCGAATCACATATATCATTATTACGATTGTGTGATAAGGTAATATAGCGGGTACCCAAGTCATAAACTTTTTCAACCCATGCCAGGTCACGGCCAATTGGATAACCGTTTTCAAGTCCAAGATAAATAGCCAGCCTACCCTCCTCATTCAAACGATACGCATCGTCAGAAGAAAGCGCCAGTCCGGCCATGTCGGAATATTCATCCAGTGCATTATGTATCATTTCATAAATGTTCAATGCACGCTCGCGTGCTCTGTCAATAGCTCTATCGGTAAGCTCACCCTGCGAAAGATATACAGCAAAGAACGCAGCATCCAAACCGCCTTCAAACATCCTCGGAAAATCAATCTTGCCACCCCCGTCATGAGGATCATTATATTCGCCTATATCAAAACCTTCACGCATCATCATCAATGGAGTATCAGCATGACTGTCTAAAGTAAGAATTTCTTCATGAATATCCGATACCTTCTCCTCAGTAGTCTTTTCCGGCGAATCACATGAAAGGAATACTAATAAAAATACAGATAATAACCGTGATAATAAAACAGACCTTTTTTTCATTTTTTATGATTATTTAATAGTTTTTATTTTTGATTAAATGATGTATTCGATTGTTTTGAATATGTTTAATGTGTTATAAAAACGCAACTTATAAAAATAAATCAACAGCATATAATGCTGATAATTAAATTTTTATATAGTGTACCTGGTAATATCACCTTTCAATGATGAGAATAACCAAACAAACAAAAACCCTTGAAAGCCTAAAAATAATAATTAAAATTTTAATTTAAAAACATAACAAGATTTAATATAACTTTGTTTATTGACAAAAACTGCAACTTGAACCCAAAATCATCAGCCATGAGATCACTCGTTACACCGTTAATATTTGTTTTGATAGTTGCCTGTTTCTATTCCTGCAGTTCTCAAAGGCCTGTAAGCTATTCAAAAACACACTCCTACGGATTTTACCACGATGATCATATATACTTTCTCCTTGATTATAAGGTCAGCAAGCAAGGCAGGAGAATTTGGTTTATAATGCCCATGAATCTTCCCAGGAAAGTTTATTTCAGAGAAATATACCTTTACAGATACGAGCCCAACCTCAACAAACTGGAAAAGCTGAGCGTACTGCGCAAAGAATTTATGCCTGCAATTAATGTTAAATACACCAAATTCACCGCTGACAAAAGCAATATTGTTTTTGCATATTTTGCCGGGTATGACGATTCTTATAATCGTATGGTGGATCTTTTTATTTGGGACAGCAAAACAAGACAATTTAGAGATACCGGCTACGAAAACCCTGTTTCCGAAGATAATCCCTTACATCAACAATATTTTGGCGACTACCAATCCCCCTGGAGAGATAATCCCGGTATCATAGGAATTTCAAGATTAAAAAACGAAATATTAAAGCATCTGACCAATGAGAATTATGATCTGCCGGAAGATTGGTAGTAGTAATAAAAATTCAAAGATCAGGAAGCTTTCAGTACCTGCCAAGAATAGGAAATTCCATACATCAAAGCCGCATAACGGCAACACTATGGTAGCAGAGCAATAACCACAATGTAAAAAAAGCCGGTATTGAAACGGCTTTTTTTTGTCTATTAAACTTTATTTAATTTTTTTAAAATTTCTTTTCAAATTCGAAGATATATTGCAACTAATATAACAGAAGCCAGTTTGCAATTTA
>SLSZ01000098.1 GCA_007130125.1 Bacteroidales bacterium | reverse complement strand
CCCGGCCAACGTTATCAATGATACGTACCGTTTCAACTTTATCTTCATTCAATAATCGTACAAACAAACGATCGCTGGCAGGATTGGGATATATTTTTATGTTGTCAGAAAGGATTTTACCGAAATCTTCATTTGTTGTTGAGTCGCCAAAAGTTATAGAAACGTCGGAAACTGAATAGCTGGTGTTATCAAATCCACCTTCAAACGAGAGTTTCATTGCTCCAAATCTTTGTGCTTCAAAGTCAAAAGTGAATCTTTGTTCTTCCGGGGTAAGGCTTATATTCAATCCTCCATCATCAGAAAGTAGTGATGTATAGGATCCTCCATCCTCGCCAAAAAATACGTCTATATCCTTATCCTCTTCTGCTTTTGCTTTAAATGATAAAGTATAGGTTTCATTCTCAATTATGGAGTTAATTTGGTCTTGATTTAGTTCCTGGCCAAACTGTACCTGCCATCCTTCACCGCCTGCATTTGAAATATTCTGGACAGTAGCCCATCCGTCAGAAGCAGTTACATTCGCTGAAACGCCTTCATGTTCGGCAACATATAGAAACCAATGTTCATTCCATGGTTCCGAAAAGTCGCCGTTAATAATTATATTATCTCCAACATCACCCATGACTCTGACGTTAACATAGTCTGTTCTTGAAATATCGCTATCATCAGTAACGGTAAGTGCAAACACATAACTTCCTTCTTCAAGGTCTTCTATATTTGTTTGAGCAGCTTCAGGGCTACTGATGCTTGCCTGGGAAGGCCCCCTGTATTGTGTCCACAAATAAGTTTCTATGACACCATCTATTGAATAGCTGTCAGAACCGTCCAATGTGGTGGATGTAGTTCCGCTATCCAACATCTGGTCACTTCCTGCATTAGGTACTGCTCCTGTTATTTCAGGACCTGTGTAACTACCTTCTCCTTCACGCTGGTAAATACGAACCCAGTCAACATACATGTTGGCAGGCATTGGTGCTGTAATTCCCCCTGGTGTGGTAATTCCGGTGAAAGAACCGCCAACCGCCAGGTTTAAAATAATATAATGTTCCCATTCTGTAAATTCAGACATTCCTTCAATATTCATCTCATGCACCAGGTTGCCATTAACAAAAGCCTGTGTTGAGCCTGGAGTCCATTCAAGGGTAAAAATATTATACTCATATAATGATTGGTCTGCAGGCATAGTATAGCTGCTGGAGTGGTAAGCGTGACCTCCTTCATCCCAGTGGTTAGCTCCAATAACATGCCGGTCTTGTGTTCCGGCAGCAATACCGTCCATATGGCCGGCTTCCAGAATATCTATTTCACCGCATTTTGGCCAGCCAACATCATCAATATTATCACCTAAAGTCCAAAATGCCGGCCAAAATCCATCTGCCAAAACAGGCAGCTTGATACGTGCTTCAAACTTGCCGTATAAGGCTGTAACATTTCCACCGGTATTTACACGGCCGGAGGCAAAATGAGCATCGTCATGAGCATCATCGGGCAGATCTTCACTAGCAGTAAGTATCAAAGCCGGATAACCTTCAGGGCAAATACCCACTGCAACATTTTCTTCAGTATACTGCTGCATTTCCTGGTTAGCCCCCCAGTTCCAAGCCCCCCATTCGGTTTCAATGTTCCATAAATCTGTATTGAGAGCTTCGCCTTCAAAATTTTCTTCCCAAATTAACTTGTATTCTTGTGCATTAAGCAGAAGAGTACCTATTAAAAATATAGTAGCGCTAAATAAAAGTTTCTTCATTTTATTATCTTTTTGACTGTAAAAATACACTTTATAGATTATTATTTTATCAAAAAAGCACCTATTTATTGAGTTTCTAAGATATAACTTATTCAATAAAATAAAAACATTTTTACATAAAGCCTGTCAATGGCTAATGTTAGTAAACCGAATAAATTAAAGGTCAGCTATGTTAAATAATTACGGTGTCCGTTTATTTTGTTAATTCAGTGCTTACTCATAAACTATAGCTTATGACTTTATATCATCGCAATCAAATAAGGTTATACTATATTCCACAATACAATCATAAAATATACATATTCCTCCACTTACCCTGCAAAATTGCATGTTTTTATTAAAAATCATAATTTTGAATTTTCAAACAAAAAATCAGTTTTATATGGATGAGCGGATGCGATGGAGTTCTGAACGAGCGTTTGTTTTTGCCACTGCGGCAGCTGCCGTGGGCTTGGGTAACATGTGGCGTTTCCCGTATATGGCTGGTGAGCATGGTGGCGGTGCTTTTATAATTGCCTATTTGATCTCGATTGTAATATTGGGTTTCCCTATTATGCTGATGGAATTTGGTGCAGGGAGGACGGTTGAGGGCAGTCCTGTTGCCACGTTTCGTGAAAAACACCGCCGGACTGCAGTATTTGGCTGGATTGTAGTGATCCTTACCGGTGTTATTATGAGTTATTATCTTGTTATTACCGGGTGGACGCTTGGATTTAGCGTGAACAGCATAACCGGGCAGGTATCTAATTTTGAAAAATTTTCAGAACAATATAATTCACTGTGGTACTTCATTATTGTTGTTGTGCTCACAACTGTAGTACTTGTTGGAGGGCTGAGCAGGATAGAACAAAAAGCCAATTACTTAATGCCGGTTCTGATAGCCATAATTATTGGCCTGACAATATTTGGATTGACGATGAAGGGAAGCAGAGAAGCATTGGACTTTTTGTTTTCTCCCGACTTTAGTGCCCTTTCAAAACCCGGAATATGGGTCTTTGCTGTCGGGCAGGCATTCTATTCACTTGCTGTCGGACAGGGCTACCTGATAACTTACGGGAGCTATCTTCCTAAAAAGGTTAATCTTCCAAGATCTGCAGCAATTATAACGGGAGTAGAGACCGTTATTGCTTTGCTGGCAGGACTGATGATCTTTCCAGTTGTTTTTACCTACGGACTTGCTCCCGATGAGGGGTCTGAGCTGGCATTTAACACCATGCCCGTAGCTTTTGATAATATGCGTTATGGCGGCTTGCTTGGATCGCTTTTCTTCACACTGTTCTTTCTGGCTGCCCTGAGTTCGTGTATTGCCGGGATGAAAGTGGTTGTAACAGCAATACGTGAGGAGTTTAAGTTGACCAACAAAAAAGCGGTTTTTGCTTCAATGATACCTGTATTTCTGCTGGGAATTCTCTCGGCATTAAGCTTTACCCCAGTAAAATTAACGCTGGCCGGCAGGCCGTTCCTTGAAGTGGTTGACCTGTTTGCAGCTACCCAGGTGGTAGTTCTCTGCGGAGTGATAGGTGCCGGTATAATTGCCTGGCTCATCCCGCGTGAAAGCCTGGTAATCTCCCTGGGGATCAAAAACAGGGCAACGATCAACTGGATAATATTCATAGGGCGCTACCTGCCTATCCCCGTACTGGCATTTTCTATTATGCGTTTGTTTGTATAATATACGAATTTCTGTTTTCAGGCATCAAGTTCCCGCTGCTTTCACTGATTAACGCAGATTATATATCCCTGCTAATCAACAACATTTATCAGCGAAAATCCGCGAAATCTGCGGCTTGCCCCGTTGGTTAGTTTAATAAAAAAATCTATAGAAAGCAAATACCCAACGGGGAAAATAATATTTTACTATTAGAATTCAACCCTCTCCAAACTTTAAATCAAACACCATCTCACCATCTCACTCTCCAGCTCACTCTCTCACCCTCACAATCACTTTTTCAACAATCTCCAATGCCGTTGTAATAGTGCTTAAATCTTCAAACAACTCACCTGTTTGTCCTGACCAGTGGCTATGGCATATTACCTTCATTTCATAGTGAGGCTGCAGATTATTCATATCAACGGTTGTTTTATAGACCAGCGCAGGCTGGCTGGATGTTTTATAATGGGGGTCGTCAGGAAACCTGGCATTATGCCAGTACCTGTTCCAGTTCCACGATTGGTTGATTTCCATCAGGATGTCAAAGACCACGGGTTCATTATGTTTGGTCTTTGTGTTTAAAATGAAATCGGCTTTTGGAGTAGGTCCTGTTACAACATCCGGCATAGGTTCATCCTGGGTAGGGATATAATATCCGTCAGGAGCCTGTATACCCCTTTTATGCCCCCAGTATGGCAATGCTGCCGGCCTGCGGAGGGGTCCCGGCTGCCACCTGCCCGTTGAAGCGTCTCCATGCCTGAAATAGCCCTTTGCAATGGATTTGGCTACATACAAGCTTTGAATGTAGTTACCCAAAGTATCTTCTATCCAGAATGCCATCAAAGGATGATTATGCTCCCTACCTTTAGTGAATTCAATGGTTATCTTATAACCTGTATTATCATACAGGGTTTTCATGACCATTGGTGGTTCTTTTTCTTGCTTTCGCTGCCACCACCTCTGCTGTTGATTCTCTCCGTTATAAAACCCCTGCAGCGGCAGTATAACTAATATTAATATAAATAAAGATCTGTTTTTCTTTAACATCTTGGTAAATTTTTAATTAAAAGTCAATCATTATTCCTATTGTAGGTAAAATTGTACCTGTTGATGGCTGTAACTTTTTAAGCTGATATTTCTCTGTGCCGTTTTCTGTAATCAGTATTGGGTTTCCGTCAGCATCTCTTTCAGGCACCAAAAATGCAGGTTGTTCAGCCTTAAAGTTATAAACATTCTGAACGTCAAGATAAAGCATCAGTGAGAAATTGTTAAAAAAGAATTTCTTATCAACCCGAAGGTCCAACTGATGAAATGAAGACAACCGCAATGAGTTAAACCTGCCATAATCGAGATATCCTTGTTGATTAACCTCCCATGCGCTTCTAATGGAAGAAAGCTCTATGTCGTAAGGGGTGTATGGTGATCCGCCTGAGAACCTCCATTTTAAGCCTATATCCCAATTATTTTTTAAGCTTTGAGTTGCTGTCAGGTTAACAATATGTCGGTTATCCCATGAAGTTGGTATATAATCATCATTACTGATATTTTCATTGTCTTCAAACTCACTCCTGACAAAGGTATATGATAGAATTACATTTAAGCCTTCCAACCTTTGTTCACGGTAAAGTAGTTCGGCACCATAAGCCCTGCCTGAAGCATCAGAAATAACTTCCTCGTCGCCAAAGATACCAAAATCTATCGGCCTGGCACTTATAGGGATGCCATCTTCCACTGATTGAGGGTAATTGCCGTACTGTTTATAAAAGCCCTCCAGGGATATCAATGTTTGCCTTGTTGGCAAGAATTCAAAGCCACCTACGTAGTGATTTACATTTATGTATTTAAGGTTGTTTTCTTTGTTGACCAATATACCATCATTGTTTTTAAAGCCAAGCGTTGTATATGCCGGAAGTTGATAGTATCGCCCTGTTGCAGCGATCAATGACATTTGCTCGTTAAGGCTGTAGGAAGCAGAAAGCCTCGGTGAAAGCTGGTTAAGAGGATTTGACATGTTTGATGAATAATTATTAGCATCTGTTCTTAAACCAAAAGACAACGACAGCCTGTTATTTATGAAACTTCTGCTGACCTGCCCAAAAAGGCTCCATTTAAACATTTCAAGAGATGAGTCATAATCAATAACAAAAGGATTGCCTGAACGGAATATTTCCCTGTAGGTATCATTGGTGTATTTTGCATATTCACCTCCGGCACCCAGGGTAAACCTGAAATTATCAACTTCTATAATTCTTTCAAAACGCAATTTGTTTTCTATCTCATCAGAGACATAGTCATATATCCTTTCTTGTGTTTCGTCATTATCGGGGTATTTATAGGAGAAGTTTCTCAGCATATTCCTGCTTATCACCAAACGGTCGAAGCCGTTATTTCTGAACCTTCGATAAACGGCACCTATAGTATAGTTCCATTGTTCATCCACAGGCAGATAATCTAAAAAGTACTGTTGCTCTTCCGTATCATTGGCACTTAAATTTAACTTAAACTGATCCAAAGCCCCCAGCCCGATAAACGACAGGTCTGAGTTTTCGGATAAGCTGGTGTTTGTTTTAAACTGGAAGTCATTATAGGTAGGAAGAAATGGCAAACCTATAACATTAAACAGAAATTGCAGGTAAGATCTTCTGACTGAGAAGATAGCTGTTGTATATTCTGTTAGTGGGCCATCGACAGTGAGCGCAAGGTCAGAGGCACCCACGGTACCCCTGAAGTTAAATTTTTCCGAATTGCCTTGTATCTGTTGGAATTCGAAAACAGAACTTAGCGCATTCCCTCTGCTGGCAGGGAATGCACTTGAATGCATTTCTATTTCACGGATAAAGTCAGGGTTGATAATACCAACAGGGCCTCCACTTGAACCTTGTGTTGCAAAGTGGTTAAGGTTGGGTATCTCAACACCGTCAAGGTAGAAAGTGTTTTCATTAGGGCCACCACCCCTGATTATTACATCATTTCTGTATGCCGGTGTAAAAGCAACACCAGGCAAAGATTGTATTACCTTTGATATATCACGGTTACTGCCTGGACTGCTTTCAATTTCGCTGCTTGCTAGCCTGCGCAAAGATACCGGACTTTCTTTTTTCCTTTGAAAAGCAGATGCCTGAACAACAAATGTATCAAGCTGAAACTCCATCTCCTTTAATCCAATATCAATATTGGCAACCCGGGTATTAGTTACCATAAACTCCTCAGTAATTTTGCCTTCAAACCCGACAGACGAAACCTGCAACCTGACCATTCCCGGCTCAAGGCCCTTGAATATAAAATTACCGTCAAAGTCGGTAGTACTGCCAATCCGAGTTTCATAAATGATCAAATTAACAAATGGTAAAGGCTCATTGTTCCTTTCATTATAAACACGGCCTTTTATAGTTCCATTTTGGGAAAATAATAGTGATTGAAATAAAAAGCTAAAAAGAAAAAGGTATATAATAACTCTAAAGCACTTAATCTTATGTATTTGTGTTTTCATGCCTCAATAAACTTCATAAATCTAAACAATTTTTATCAGACAACAACATAAAACCATTATTTGTTTATCTAAATCAGAAATTATTTAAACAATATGAAAAAAAATGATTTTGTTTAAGCATGAAATAAAGTTAATCCCTAGTCTAACCACGGTTATTAACATTAAACCCTCTCCAAACTATAAGTCAAACACCATCACTTCCAATAAACCACTGATCATATATATCTCACAACGACTCTACGACTAAACGCCCCAAACTTCACCTTTTCGCATTAATTAGCAATTTTCTATAAAGAATTTTTTTTAGCTTTGCAGCATAATATTCTAACTAAGAAAAAAATAAACACTATAAAGCATTAAAAGCATGCAAAAACAATTATTACTAGGTGATGAAGCAATAGCGCAGGGAGGTATTGATGCCGGGATGTCCGGCATTTATGCTTATCCGGGCACACCATCAACTGAGATAACCGAATATGTTAAAGCTTCAAAGGAGGCAAGGGAAAAAGGCATTTCAGCCAACTGGGCTTCCAATGAGAAAACTGCGGCAGAAGCATCATTAGGCATGTCTTACGCCGGCAAGAGGACAATGGTATGTATGAAACATGTCGGGCTTAACGTAGCTGCCGACCCTTTCATAAACTCCGCTATCACAGGGGCTAATGGCGGAATGATATACGTTGTGGCTGATGACCCTTCAATGCACTCCTCTCAAAACGAACAGGACTCAAGGTTTTTCGGCAAGTTTGCCATGATACCTGTCCTGGAGCCATCAAGCCAGCAGGAAGCTTATGATATGGTACATTACGGATTTGAACTGTCTGAAAAGTTCGAAATTCCTGTAATGATGAGGTTAACAACTCGCCTGGCCCACTCAAGAGCAGGTGTTGAAAGAAAGGAACCTAAAAAGCAAAACGATTACAAAATCCCTGAAAACCTCAAACAGTTCATCCTGCTGCCTGCCATCGCCCGCCAAAGTTATAAAAAGCTTCTAAAAGCACAGGATGCTTTTTCCGGCGAATCGCACAGTTCACCCTACAACTCCTATACAGATGGTAAAGATAAGAGCCTTGGTATAATTGCCTGCGGACTTGCTTACAACTACCTGTATGAGAATTATCCCGACAGGAACATTCCCTACCCTGTTATTAAAATAGGACAGTATCCACTGCCCTACAAGCTTATTGACAAGATATATGAAGAGTGTGATGAAATATTAGTGCTGGAAGACGGATATCCTATTGTTGAGGAATTGCTAAAAGGCTTCCTTAACAAGGGTAAAAAGATACATGGAAGGCTTGACGGGTATATTCCGCGCGACGGTGAGCTTAACCCTAATATTGTGGGCGAAGCACTGGGGTTCAAAAAAACACGGGGAAACGATATACCGTCAATTGTCGCTAAGCGTCCGCCATCATTATGTAAAGGATGCCCGCACATCGATTCATTCTTAGGTTTGAATGAAGCTCTTGAACCATATGGAAAAGGAAGGGTGTTCTCTGATATCGGCTGTTATACGCTTGGAGCACTACCACCCTACAATGCAATAAACACTTGTGTTGATATGGGTGCATCAATCACTATGGCAAAGGGTGCAGCAGATGCCGGCATGTTCCCGGCTATTGCTGTGATCGGCGACAGTACATTCACACACTCGGGAATTACAGGTTTGCTCGATGCCGTTAACGACAAATCCAGTATTACGGTTGTCATCCTCGACAATTATACTACCGGAATGACCGGTGGCCAGCCATCAGCAGCATATGAAAGAATTGAAAATATCTGCAAAGGTGTTGGTGTGGAAGAAGAACATATAAGAGTTCTTAAACCTCTCAAAAAACACCACGAGGAAAATACAGCCGCCTTTAAAGAAGAGCTTGCCTATAAAGGTGTTTCTGTGATCATAGCAAAAAGAGAATGTATCCAAACATTGAACAAAAGAATGCGTGAGAAGTTTAAAGAAAAGAAGAAGTAATGAGTGTTCGATAACCGGTAATCGGTATTCAGTAATAACATAATGACTAATTACCAATGACTATTAAATAAATTCAATAAAAAACTAAAGATATATGAACAAAAAAGATATAATTCTTGCAGGTGTTGGTGGACAAGGTATACTATCAATAGCTGCTACCATTGGATATGCTGCAGTTCAATCAGGCTTATACCTTAAGCAGGCTGAAGTGCATGGCATGAGCCAGCGTGGCGGTGATGTGCAGTCGCACCTCAGAATATCGGAAAAAGAGATTGCTTCAGACCTTATCCCTGAAGGTAAAGCTGATATGATAATATCCGTTGAACCTATGGAAAGCCTAAGATATCTGCCTTTCCTTGATCCTGAGGGTTGGCTGATCACCAACTCAAAGCCCTTTATCAATATTCCTAATTACCCGGAAGAAAAATCTGTTGTACAAGAGATCAAAAAAATATCAAATCATGTTATACTTGATGCAGAAACAATTGCCAAAGACCTGGGTTCTGCAAAAGTTGCCAACATGGTTATATTGGGAGCAGCAATTCCTTTCCTCGGACTCGATTTTGAAAAGTTTGAAGAAGCAATCAAATTCATCTTTGGTAAAAAAGGTGAAGACCTGGTGAATATTAATATCAATGCTTTGAAGGCAGGCAGGGAGATAACGGATGATAAGATTAAAAAACAAATGCAGTAATCGTTTATCAACCAATCAACCTGAAGCAAGGAACAACACGAAAAAAGTATACAATTAATAAACATAACTTCAAAAAAATCTCAACAGATATGTTAACAAACAACTTCATATACAGGCATAACGGAATACGGGATGACGACAAAAAGAAAATGCTCAAAACTATAGGTGCTTCATCGATTGATCAGCTTATAGACGAGACTATCCCAAAAAGCATCCGCCTCAAAAAAGACCTTGATTTACCTGAAGGTATTAATGAATATGAGTATTTTGACCATATTAAAAAGCTGGGTTTAAAGAATAAGCGCTATAAGTCATATATCGGCATGGGTTATTATAACACCATTACTCCGGGGGTTATTCAGCGCAACATACTAGAAAACCCGGGCTGGTACACAGCCTATACTCCTTACCAGGCGGAGATATCACAGGGCAGGCTTGAAGCGTTGCTCAATTTCCAGACGGTGGTCTCGGACCTGACCGGCCTTAATATTTCCAATGCATCTCTGCTTGATGAAGGAACTGCTGCAGCTGAGGCAATGGCTATGTTCCATGCACTGCGTTCACGAAAACAGGTAAAAAACAATGTAAATAAGTTCTTCGTATCGGAAAAGTGCTTCCCACAAACAATAGCTGTGCTGAAGAGCCGCTCCGAACCTGTCGGTATAGAGCTTGTGATCGGAGACCATGAAAAGGTTGAGTTCGACGACTCTATTTTTGGTGCGTTAGTGCAGTATCCCGATGAAAGAGGGGAAGTACATGATCTAAGCAAATTTATTGAAAAGGCAAAAGCCTCTGACATTAAGGTTGGTGTTATTGCCGACCTGCTAAGCCTTACCTTGCTTACCCCTCCCGGTGAATGGGGTGCTGACGCTGTAGTAGGATCATCACAACGGTTTGGTATACCCATTGGGTATGGTGGCCCGCACGCCGGCTACTTCGCAACCAAAGAAGAGTTCAAAAGAAGCGTCCCCGGCAGAATAATCGGAGTCAGTGTCGACAAAGAAGGCAACAATGCGCTACGAATGGCACTGCAAACCCGCGAACAGCATATTAAGCGCGAAAGAGCAACATCCAACATATGTACCGCACAAGCACTGCTGGCTTCTATGGCAGGCATGTATGCAGCATACCACGGCCCCGAGGGACTTAAAAAAATAGCAAGACACATAAATATCCTTACAGGTGTGCTGGCCAAAGAGGTTGAAAAATATGGATGCAAGCAACTCAACAAAGCGTTCTTTGACACTGTGCTCATCCAACTGCCTGAAGGTACTGATAATGCATCTGTTAAAAAAATCGCAGAAGAGAAAAAGATCAACTTCAGATATATAGATAAAAACCTGGTAAACATAAGCCTGGATGAAACTACTTCACTTGATGATGTGAACACGATACTTGAGGTGTTCGCTAAAGCAACAGGCAAGTCGTTCAACAAGGTAAAGTGCAACAAGAAGGAATGTGAAAAGATCTCAACCTTCCCCGGCAAACTGGAAAGGAAGTCAGAATATCTCACTCATCCCGTTTTCAACTCCTACCACAGTGAAACTGAGATGATGCGGTACATGAAGAAGCTTGAGAACCGCGACCTTGCGCTTAACCGGACAATGATACCACTTGGTTCCTGCACTATGAAGCTTAATGCAGCAGCCGAATTGTTTCCGCTTAGCTGGCCGGAGTTTGGTACTATACATCCCTTTGTACCGGCTAATCAGGCTAAAGGTTACCACGAACTGATCGAAAAGCTTGAGGAATACCTGTGTGAAATAACGGGTTATGATGCAATTTCATTTATGCCTAACTCAGGTGCCTCGGGCGAATATACCGGCTTGATGGTGATAAGAGCTTATCATGAAAGCCGCGGCGAAAGCCACCGGAATATCACACTAATCCCATCATCTGCACATGGCACAAACCCTGCAAGTGCCGTAATGGCAGGCACCAAGGTTGTTGTTGTGAAGTGCGATGACCAGGGTAACATTGACATTGATGATCTTAAAGAAAAAGCCGAAAAACACAAGGATAACCTTGCCGCTATAATGATCACCTACCCTTCCACTCATGGTGTTTTTGAAGAACGTATACTGGAGGCTACTAAGATTGTCCATGATAATGGCGGACAAGTATATATGGACGGTGCAAACATGAATGCCAAGGTAGGCTTTTCAAATCCCGCTATCTGCGGTGCTGATGTGACACATTTGAACCTGCACAAAACATTTGCCATACCTCATGGTGGTGGAGGCCCGGGCGTAGGCCCTATTGGCGTGAAAAAGCATCTTGTGGAATTTCTCCCGGGCCATCCTTTAGCTAAAACCGGGGGAAAAGAAGGTATACATGCCGTTGCATCCGCACCATTTGGAAGCCCTTTCATCCTGCCAATAACATACGGATATATCAAGTTGCTTGGCAAAGAAGGATTGATAGAAGCTACCAGGGTTGCTATACTCAGCGCAAACTACCTTAAAGCATCTTTGGAAAAACACTACAAAGTGCTGTACAAAGGAGCAAAAGACCATGTGGCTCACGAAATGATACTCGACTGTAATCCTTACAAACGCAGTATCGGAGTAGATGCAATAGATGTTGCAAAACGACTTATGGATTACGGATTCCATGCTCCAACTGTTGCATTCCCGGTACCGGGAACACTTATGGTAGAACCAACAGAAAGTGAACCGCTATCAGAACTGGACCGCTTCATTGATACAATGATATCTATTCGCAAAGAAATAAAGGAAATAGAAGATGGAAAAGCGGATAAAGAGAACAACGTGATCAAAAACGCCCCGCATACTGCTCCAATGGTATGCAACGACGATTGGGATAAGCCTTACAGCAGAAAAAAGGCTGCTTTCCCCATGGAGTTTTTGAATGAAACGAAATACTTTACCCCGGTAACCAGAATTGATGATGCATATGGAGACAGAAACCTTGTGTGCACTTGCGAACCTCTGGATAGTTATGACCAGAAGTAACAATTAAAACTATAAAAAAGCCCTAAGGGTTTCCTTAACTCTCAGGGCTTTTTATTTAAAGAGGCTTTATTCTCAGGAAAAAGCCTCTTTAACTTTTCTGTTGAACAATAAATAACCGGCAATAAGCGCATTAAAGCTTATTATAAGCAGTGAAAGAAATATATAACCATCAGCGGAGACTATTAAACCTTCAATAAAATTCTTTATACCAAATACTATACCCAAACATCCCAGGATAATACAAGCTATCCTTGCCCAGTTTCTTAATCTCCACAACCCTTTTCCTACGAAAAACAAAAACATTGCAAAGCAGATAAACAAGATGCAGAAAACCACAATGGTAAGTCCCCCCATTATAAAGAGAATATCATAACCTGCGTCAGTAACATCTTCAATAATATTCAAACTGCTTTTCGTAATTAAAACTACACCCAAAAAAACCAATATCAATGAAAAAAGTGCCATGAAACCAAAACCTATATAGTTCAAAATGGCTATCATTTTTACCCCATCAGGAACAACCGGCTTTTTACAGTCTTCACTTTTTTTGTCGGATTGATTTTGACCACTCATTATGTAAGTTTTAAGAAGCTAATTTACAGATATTTTATCAATTTTACACAAACCAAAAGATTTACAATTTCAAAACCCAACCCCTTAACCTGTCTCTTGAATTGAACAATACCCTATTTACAAATGTTTATATAATAATAAACAAAACATTTATCAAAATGCACCTCTCATCCACTAAACGTAGACAAAAAATAATGCATAAATCATGAGGGTTCTGTCGGGATAGAAGCACCTGAGGTTAAATGTCTGAGTGCGTAAATAATTGTAAAAAAATTTAGTAACTATAATTTATACAGATGAAAATAGTAGTCGTCATGTCAATACTCACATTGTTTGGAGCTATAAGCTGCTCCAGTAAAGTAAAAGTAAACGGGCCCGAACCCAATAATTCTTTTTACGAGCTGAAAGCTGTTTCGCTGTTTGGCGAAACAATTGACTTCAACCAGTTTAAAGGCAAAAAGGTTATGATTGTTAATACCGCATCGGAATGCGGCTTCACATCGCAATATGAAGATCTGGAGAAACTGTACCAAACGAACAAAGACAATCTGATGATAATAGGTTTCCCGGCAAATGACTTTATGAACCAGGAGCCCGGTACAAATGAAGAAATTGCTCAATTTTGCCAGGTCAATTACGGAGTTACTTTTCTTATGAGTGAAAAGATTACCGTAAAAGGCCCGGATATGCACCCGGTGTATCAATGGCTTACTGATGAAGAACAAAACGGATGGAACAACCAGGCACCCAAGTGGAACTTTCACAAGTACCTTATTGATGAAAGTGGCAAGCTGATAGGGGTCTTCCCATCCAGAACAAATCCGCTGGATAAGAAAATAACTTCTTTGTTATAACCGTATTTGAAAATACTCAACTCCGCAACACCGATTACCCGTCACCCATCATCCAAAAAAAAATCTTCAATATATTGCTAATGTGAGTGTTTTAAGTTATATTTGAATACGTTACAGGAGTTATATCATATTTCTGAATTTCGTTTGTCAACTTTTAATCATCATATATTAAAAATACTTGCCTGGTTTTTGGAATTGATACATCTAATAATGAACAAACACCTTAAAACCAAAAAAAAACTTAAAAAGGCACTAAGAAAAACCGGCCTTACATTATTGATAATAGTTGGTTTTATATTTCAATTGTTTTTGGTTCTTTTTATCTCGGTATACATAATATTAGAATCCGAACGCATACAGATATATCTTACTGGTCACCTGGAAGAGTATTTAGTAGAGAAAACCGGCACCAGAATTGAAGTTGAACGTGTCTTTATTGCTTTCCCAAAAAATGTTGGGATTAGCGGATTGTATGTTGAAGACATTGATGGTAATACACTTGCAGAACTAAACAATTTAAAGGTTAATTTGCGCTTTCGCGCGCTTTTGCAAAAGAAAATTATTATTAATTCAATCACTATAGATGATCTTAAAAGCAGAATAGAACGTCCTGAACAATCAGATGACTTTAATTATACTTTCCTGATTGAAAGTTTTTCCCAAAGCGATAATAATAAAAAAGGTAATAAACAAGACGATGCTGCTGATGAGCCATGGGGCTTTGATATAGGACGTATAATACTTAACAACATTGATCTTAAATATCACGATTATGAAGGTGGTGTTTTGCTGGATCTAACACTGGAACAATTCATAATATCACTCAATCACTTTTCTTTCGAAAAATACGGAGTTTTTGACATTGACCAAATATCATTATATGACGCTTGTATAATAGCCGACATATCTGAAATGATTGTTTCGCCTGACGAAACAATTGAAGAAACAGTTCTTCCGGATATTTCACTGGCAAAGCTTGACCTTGAAAATATCTCTTTCAGCATGACAGGCAATATGGATATGAATATTGAAGCTAAACTTGGTGATCTGTTATTGTTAACCAACAATATTAATCTCAATAAACAGGACTTTGATATTAATTTGCTTGCAATGAATAACGGGACCATAAACTATACACCACCAAATAAATCTAACAACACTTTTACGCATCAAAACAACATAAATAACAATAACACATTTATAGAAGATTCAAATAGTAACGGGCTGAAACTTTTAGCAAACGAAATATCATTAAATCATATTAACTTCAGCTACAATGATTCTATAAACCTGCCCGGCTTTTATAATGGCTTTGATCTGCAAAGTATCAATTGTAATTTAAACAATACCTATTTCAGGAATGATTCGATTTACATTAACGCTTCTCACATAAGCATGCGTCAGCACAATGGCATCAATATAAAAGATCTTAAAGGTATAATAAGTGCCGGCAAAAACCTTAATGCTAAAGATATTGAATTAACAACCGGTGAAAGCTCTTTGCAAGCTGATTTTGAAGCCGGCTTTGATCTGTTGGCTGCAAAAAACATTGCCGAACTTAATCCGGAATTTAAAATACATAAATTTGATGGTACATTTGGAAGTGACATAGCTACTATGTTCCCGGTTATTAAAGATAACTTCTTAGCACTAATAGCCGATAATCCTGTTACGTTCGGATTAAAAGCACAGGGAAAATTAGATGACCTGGCTATGGATACACTGTGGTTAACTGCCGGGAAATATTTCACATGCCGGTTGAGAGGTAATGCCACAAATATATTATCATATGCCAGGATGAATATTGATGTTGACACATTAGCTTTAATGACTGCTCCAAACAATATTATGTCATTAGCCTATTTTCAATTACCCCAGAATATTACCATGCCTGATTTCCTGCTGTTAAAAGGTAAAGGCAATTTTACAAGTGACTCCCTGGCATACAGGCTTAATGGGATTTCAAATAAAGGAACATTCCAATCAAACGGACAGTTGTCAGGACTTGTCAAAAACAACCTGATGACGTTTTCCGGCGACTTTGATTTTAATAATCTTGATCTGGGTTACATCCTTAACAATGATACGTTACTTGGAAAAACCAGCGGCACTATCATTGCCGGCGGAAATTGGAAAGACCTCGAGAATTCAGACATCAATTTTGATGTTCATATTGAAGATGCAATACTTAACAACTATAATTACAAAGGGCTCAGTACAACCGGACATCTGAAGGATAAAGAGGTATCCATAGATATGCTATACAGTGATGAAAATCTTGATTTTGATCTTGACATATATATCGATTTACTGGAAAACACAAGAGTAAGGGTTGCCGGAAATCTAAACAGATTATTTTTCCGGGAACTTCATCTTCTTGAAAATAACATAAGACTTGAAATGAATGTTGACAGCGATGTTATATTATATGATAATAATTGGGTGGAGGGAAATATAGCTTTTTATGATGCAAGGGTTTATAAAAATATGGATCTATATATGGTTGACACTTTGAAAGCTTTATCATGGTCCGAGGGCAACAACAAAAATATTAACATAAAAACTAATTTTCTCGATGCCGGATTTACCGGAAACGTTAACCCTGCAGAAATACCCTCACTGGTTTTGACGCAATTAAATAAATATTTCTCACAGGAAACAGAACCTGTAAACGAAAAGCATGTATCAACTGAAGGAAAAAATTTCAGGCTTTGGGCTGAGCTAAAACCATCCAAATTGATAACAGATGTTTTATACAGCAAAATAGAACAATATCACAGCATAACCCTGGAGAGCTATTTTGACGGTGATGAATCAGAACTTTTGATTGATTTGGATTGCCTGCATTTAATGCACGAAGAAATATCACTGAAAAACATCAACATAAGCTTTTTGTCAGGTTATAATTCATTAGATTTCTTTATAAACTTCGATGAAATAAATTATCAGAGCCGCATATACAAAAACTTTGCACTTGAGGGCTCTATGGTAAATAAATTTCTGGACTTTAACCTGTCTTTTGATGATGATGTGCAAAAACAGATTTTAAATATAAATGGTACATTACATGACCAAGAACCTTTGTGGGCTCTTTCAATTTTACCAGGAAACTTAGTTATAAATTACGAAAAATGGCAAATAGATAAAAACAACAAAATACTTTTTGGTGATAATGATTATTCAATAGAATACTTTAACCTTGCATATGATGAGCAAGCTATCAATATTAACACAGTTAAAAATGACGATGAATCCAAAACATTAAAAGCAGGGTTTATTGACTTTAACCTTGACAATATCGCAGGCATCCTGCAAGAGCCCGGTTTAGTAGGTGGAATTCTAAATGGGAAAATAGAAATGTACGATTTTACAGGAGATATGACTTTTTCTTCTGATATAATCATTCATAATTTCACCTTTAGTGAAAACAAGATAGGAGATATAGATATAAAAACTTATTCAACTAAAGAAAAAGATTATCATTTAACAGCCAATATAAAAGGTTATGAAAATGAAATGCAAGTACATGGAATATATAGTGCAGAAAGCGAATCTCCATTTGATTTTGAAGTTAATTTCCCAAATATTGATATAAAGAGCCTTGAAGGCTTTATGCATGGTGAATTATCAGATATGGAAGGAAGTGCCGGCGGAGAGTTTCTTTTGAAAGGCAGTCCTGAAAGCCCTGAACTGACCGGCTATATAACTTTCAACGAAACTTCATTTACTGTTGATTACCTTAACACACGCATTTTAATAAACAAAGAAACCTTCAATTTTAAAAACAATTATATCACTTTTGATAATTTCAGATTTTCTGATGAGGGTGGAAGGGTTTCAACAATAAACGGTAATATAATATTCAGAAGTATATACGACATTGGTTATGATCTGAATATCTCCTCTCAAAACTTTCAATTCCTGAACATACCCAAGGGGCAAAACAATAGCTTTTATGGCAGGCTTATGATAGACAGCGACCTGAACGTACACGGCGATTTGGGTAATCCGGTAATAAGAGGAACTCTTAAGCTCCGCCAGGGATCAACATTTACATATATTGTTCCGCATGCATCAGCAGAACTTGCAGGCAGAGAAGGCGTGGCAGAATTTTGGGTGCCGGCAGACACACTGTTGCACACGGAAATGGAGGCTGTTATACCAGAGACAACACATACAGTACCTTTTACTAATCTTGACGTGTCATTAAACATTGATATTGACAGGACTGCCGACCTGGGAATCATTATGGATGAAGCAGCCGGTGATCACCTTGAAGTTAAAGGTGGAGGCGTTATATCTCTTGGAATAACTCCTGACGGTGAAATGACCCTGACAGGCCGTTATGACGTCGTTGAAGGAATGTATCAACTAACCTTCTATGATTTTATAAGAAGACGTTTCGAGATTCGCACAGGCAGCAGCCTGTTATGGACAGGGAACCCAATGAAAGCTCAAATGGATGTCGCTGCTGTATATAATACAAGGGCACCCATCAGGGATCTTATAGAACCCCGTATTTCTGCAGGCCAGGAAATTGAGCCACGTACGCTCAACCAGATACTGCCCTTTAATGTCATAATGCAAATGAAAGGTGACCTCGAACAGCCTGAAATATCTTTCCAATTAGATATGCCTGTTGAGCATAGAAACGCACTTAATGGATTGGTATACAGCAAAATACAAGAGATTAATCAAAATGAATCAGACCTTAATAAGCAAGTTTTCTCGTTGCTGATGTTTAACAAGTTTATATCTGATGATTTGCTTGCACTTTTCGGCACTACAAGCGGCACTACTGCAGCAGCACGCACCAGCGCCAGCCGGCTAATGACTCAACAACTCAACAGACTATCTGACAGGTATATTCGTAATGTTGACCTTACCCTGGAAATAGAATCATACCAGGACTATGCATCCAGCGACTTGACAGGCAGAACAGAACTACAAATAGAACTGACAAAAGACTTTTTTGATGAAAAGGTTTTTGTTACTGTTGGTGGTAATATAGAAATCGAAGACCATGAAGCACGACGAACTAATCCCGGAAACCTGGCTGGGGATGTATCGGTAGAATACTTGTTGTTGGAAGACGGATCGCTACGACTGAAAGGTTATAGAAAAGACGAACATGCAGATGTTTTTGAAGGTCAGATAACTGAAACAGGCCTGTCGCTGATATTCAGGAGGAACTTTAACAACTTAAATGATTTATTTAGAAGACGTGAAAAACAGGAACAAATTACAGATGACAAATATCAAGGTGAACAACTTAACAAAAAATAAGATAATACGATTGTGAACAGATGAAGAAAAAGATTAAACACCACACCAGATACAACCATGCTTTTAGGAACTATGGCAAATTTAACAAGAAGCTTATATTTCCTCTGATTATCATACTATTCAGCTCATGCGGCTATAACAGATACATTGCAGATGACCAAAAATTATATGACGGTAGTGAAGTAACAATTAAAAGCGAAGAAAAAATACCACAAAAAAACAGCAAAGAAAGATCTCTCGAAAATCTGATAAGACTACAACCAAACACAAAAATATTCTTTTTCAGACCCAGACTCTGGATATATAACATAACCGGTGAAACAAGAGAACGTGGTGTAATGCACTGGTTAAAAACCAGGCTGGGCGAACCTCCCGTTTTTTTAAATGACCTCGATATTGACCGTACTGCTATGCTAATTGAAAACAGGCTACAAAACACCGGGTTTTTCGATGCATCTGTTGAGTATGATATATCCCAAAAAAGACAAAGGGCCGAAGTGCAATTTACAGCACATGTAAAAAAGCCATACCAAATTGATAACGTTTACTTTCCACAAGGAAAAGAATCATTAAAAGAAGTTATAAAAGAAAGCAAAGATGAATCCCTGATAAAACAAGGCGATAATTACAGTCTTACAAACCTTACTTTAGAAAGAGAACGTATTGAGCAATTTGCCAGAAACAAAGGATACTATTTCTTTAACCGCGATCACATAATCTTCAGGGTCGATTCAACCATAGGTGACCGCATGCTGGATGTTTACTATTTTTTAAAGGATGATATTCCTCCAAAGGTAAAACAACAATACACTATCAACAAAATAACCATATATTCGGAATACTTCGTTGAAGACTTTAATAAAGCAACTTTAGATACTGTGGAGATATCTGAAAACATTATATATTTTGATAAAAACAGGCTTTTTAGTTATGATGTTATACTTTCTGCAATATTTCTTCAACCGGGAGATATATACAGACGGTCGGATCATAACAAAACCTTAAACCATCTAATGGGTTTGGGGGTTTTTAAGTTTGCCAATATACGTTATTCCGAAACAACTGTTAATGGTAAACCGTCATTAAACGTAAACATACACCTGACACCTGCCGAGCAAAAATCACTGAGCTTAGAGGTGAAAGCTACTACCAAATCCAACAACCTTACAGGTCCCGGACTAATGGCAACTTATACTAACAGAAATCTTTTCGGTGGTGCAGAAAGTTTTTCACTGAACCTTAACGGCTCCTTTGAAACAACTATCAGCAGCCATTACGACCCTATTACAAGTACTGAAGTGGGCATACAATCTGAACTGCTTCTGCCAAAATTCATAGCACCTGCCTGGCTAAAACCAGAGTTTGCTTATACAATACCCAAAACACATATAATATTGTCTGCAAATTATCTTAGTCGCACTGATATGATGAATTTGTTTTCATTAAAAACTCAATTCGGCTACCAATGGAACAGTGATATAGCTACCCAACATAGGTTATCACCTTTTGTTTTTAACTTTTTTGTACTTGGAACTCTCTCACCTGAATTTGAAACAGTTTTAGGCCAACAAGAACTTATGAGAAGAGGACTTTTTGACCAATATATTCTTGGTGGAGAGTATTCTTATTTCCACAACACACAAATACGGGAAGAGCAACCATCAAATAACTGGTATCTAAACATAAATTTTGATGTAGCGGGTAATTTCGCCTATCTGTTGTTTAATCAAGGATTGAGTTCATTAGCAGGTGAGCGGGGAAAATCCGAAATTGGTGAAAATTTCTCACAATATTTTAAAACTGATTTTGATACTCGATATTTTATCGAAGGCGACAATCCCGCTAACACAACTGCATTGCGGCTGGTGGCAGGATCAGCCATCCCCTACGGAAATTCCGACTATTTGCCTTACAACAAACGTTTTACAATTGGCGGTGTAAACAGCTTAAGAGCCTTTCACCCAAGAACCCTTGGCCCTGGATCCTACAAAACACCTGACACCCTGCAAATGGGTTATTCAATATATCACTCCGGCGAATTAAAGCTTTTATTTACTATTGAACAACGTTTTGACATAACAAAATATTTAAAAGGAGCATTGTTTTTGGATGGCGGAAACGTTTGGAATACACAGGATTATAAAAATACAACCGGAGGGATTCTCAAAGCTGATGAATTTCTTCGGCAAATAGCATTAGGTACAGGTGTAGGCCTCAGGATTGACCTCAACTTCTTTGTAATTAGGTTTGATCTTGCCTTTCCATTAGCTATACCCCATAATACAGAACAATATTTTGAAGAAATTAAACCTCTTAGCTCATCATGGCGAAAAGACAATCTTATACTTAATTTTGCTATTGGATATCCATTTTAACACTTTTATATATATGTTTTATTTTACAACCATAATCATCCACGCTTATTTGCTATTAATACAAGCAGCGCAAAAGAAAAACGCTATTCAGATGGAGTGCTGTTAAATTGTATCCGGTAATGTTAAGCAATGTATATCTCCAAAAACTTTGATGGCTTT